>NZ_CAJPHP010000005.1:0-345438 GCF_905339975.1 Burkholderia sp. BCC1999
TCTTTTCACTGGCACCAGGATTTTCATGCACACGCTCCAAAGTTACGAATACGACCAGAGGCCATTCTATAGCGAGGCCTCATGACTGCGCGGTCAAGCGGACCCATCCATCGTGGCTGTCGAGGATACCGCTTCTTGGCGACGCGCCAATGATAGCGAACGGTCGTTCTATTTTAAAAGAGAAAAAACCCGGACGCAAAGCCCGGGTTTTCGATCACCAACTCTAATCCCGCCGGGCGCCCGTCCTCCGCCCGTTACCAGGCGGCGATGACCGCACCGCCGAACTTGCCTTCAATGAACTGCTTCACGTCGGCCGAATGATAGGCCGCGATCAGCTTCGCGACCCAGGGCTTGTTCCGGTCCGCCTCGCGAATCGCGAGGATGTTCGCGTACGGACCGTTCGGACCCTCGATCGCGATCGCGTCCTGTTTCGGTTTCAACCCCGCTTCCATCGCGTAGTTGGTGTTGATCGCGGCCGCGTCGACATCGCCGAGCGAGCGCGGAATCTGCGCCGCATCGAGTTCGACGATCTTCAGCTTGCGCGGATTGTCGACGATATCGAGCGGCGTTGCCTTCAGCCCCGCATCCGCGCGCAGCTTCAGCAGGCCCTGCTTCTGCAGCAACAGCAGCGCGCGGCCGCCGTTGGTCGGATCGTTCGGCACCGCGACGCGCGCGCCCGGCTTCAGTTCAGCCAGCGACTTCACGCGCTTCGAATAGATACCCATCGGGAACGTCACGGTATCCGCGACCTTGATCAGCTTGTAGCCGCGATCCTTCACCTGCGCCTGCAGATAAGGATCGTGCTGGTAGCTGTTCGCGTCGAGGTCGCCCGACGCGAGGGCCGCGTTCGGCTGCACGTAATCGGAGAATTCGACGATGCGGATCTCGAGGCCGCTCTTCGCCGCGACCTTCTTCACCGCTTCCATGATCTGCGCGTGCGGTCCGCCCGTCACGCCCACCTTGATGGTTTCGGCCTGCGCGTGCGCGCCCGCGAACAGCGCGGCCGCACCCAGTACCGCCGCGAACTTCAGCATGAAGCGTCGTTGCATCGTGTCTCCCCTAACGGATCGGTTTCGTATTATTTGTGGCTCAGCCGGCGCACGAGCCAGTCGCCGAACGACTGCACGATCTGCACGAACACGATCAGGATCGCGACGACCGTCCACATCACTTCCGGCAGATAACGCTGGTAACCGTAGCGAATCCCGAGATCGCCGAGCCCGCCGCCGCCGATTGCACCGGCCATCGCCGAATAACCGACCAGCGACACGAACGTGATCGTCAGGCCCGCGACGACGCCTGGCAGCGACTCGGGCAGCAGCACCTTGAAGACGATCTGCGACGTGGTCGCGCCCATCGACTGCGCGGCCTCGATCAGCCCGCGGTCGACTTCGCGCAGCGCCGTCTCGACGAGACGCGCGATGAACGGCGCGGCTGCGAGCGTCAGCGGCACGACCGCCGCGGCCGTTCCGATCGACGAGCCCGTGACGAGACGCGTGAACGGAATCACCGCGACCAGCAGGATGATGAACGGCGTCGAGCGGACGGCGTTCACGATGCCGCCGAGCACGCGATTCACCGCAAGGTTCTGCAGCACGCCCTGACGGTCGGTCAGGTAGAGCAGCACGCCGAGCGGCAGGCCGACGAGCGCGCCGACCGCTCCGGAGATGCCGACCATGATCAGCGTCTCCCAGAACGACTGCACGAACATATCGAACATCTCACTCAACATACGAAAGCTCCTCTACCACCACACCTTGCTCGCGCAGGAACGCGAGCGCCTGCCCGACCTTGCCCGGCTCGCCGCCCGCGAGCACCGCGAGCGAACCGAATGCCTGCCCCTGGATCTCGTCGATCTGGCCGTGCAGGATGTTGAAATCGAGTTCGTACCGGCGGATCGTCTCCGACAGGATCGGCTGGTCGACACCCGAGCCCGTGAACGCGAGCCGCAGCAGATGCCCGCTGCCCGTCTTCAGGCGTTCGGCCACGCGTGCCTTCAGCGCGGGCGGCAGCTCCTGTGCGATCACGTCGCCGATCAGCGCGCGCGTCACTTCGTGATGCGGCTGCAGGAACACGTCGATCACGCGGCCTTCCTCGACCACGCGCCCGGCATCGAGCACCGCGACGCGATCGCAGACCTGCTTGATCACTTCCATCTGGTGCGTGATCAGCACGATCGTCAGGCCGAGTTCGCGATTGATGCGCTTCAGCAGATCGAGGATCGAACGCGTGGTTTCGGGATCGAGCGCGGACGTCGCTTCGTCCGACAGCAGCACCTTCGGCCGGCTCGCGAGCGCGCGCGCAATGCCGACACGCTGCTTCTGCCCGCCGCTGATCTGCGACGGATAGCGATCCTTCTGCGCGGACAGCCCGACGAGGTCGAGCAGCGGCAACACGGCAGCTTCGATCTCGGTGCGGCTTGCGCCGGCGAGCTCCAGCGGCAACGCGACGTTGTCGAACACCGTGCGCGACGACAGCAGGTTGAAGTGCTGGAAGATCATGCCGATCTCGCGGCGCGCCTCGCGCAGCGCGCCAGCCGGCAGCACCGTGAGATCGCGCCCGCCGACGACGACATTGCCTTCGGTCGGCCGCGTGAGCAGGTTGATGGTGCGCACGAGCGTGCTCTTGCCGGCGCCGCTTCGGCCGATGATGCCGAACACCTCGCCCTGCGGGATCGTCAGGTTGACGTTGTGCAGCGCCTCGACCCAGCCGCCCGGCCCGGGGAAACGCTGCGAAAGATTGCGTAATTCGATCATGTAAACAAAACGGCGGCCGGCCGGCGAGTTGGCCCGCCAGTCGGCCGCCGATGCATCTGGAATAACCGTCGATTTTACCGCAAACCCCTCATTCCCCTTAATAATCGATTTCGATCTTTTCATAACTACACGAAATTAGAGGGGCGCCGCTGGCCCGCCGTGCAAAGGCCGCGTCTATGATCCGGAACACCGACCAATAACCAGGGGACACGCCAGATGACCGCCACCACCACGCCGGCCGCCGCGCCCGCCACCGCCGGCGTCGCGCCTTCGTCGGCCCCCGCACCGAAAATGGGCCGGCTGCGTACCGCGGACGGGCTCGAACTGGCGTCGTACCGCTGGCCCGCGGTCAACGGCACGACGCCGCCGCGTGCGACGATCGCGCTCGTGCACGGCCTCGCCGAACACGCGGGCCGCTATGCCGCACTCGCCGGCCGGCTGAACGCGGCCGGCATCGACGTGCTCGCGATCGACCTGCGCGGGCACGGCCAGTCGCCCGGCAAGCGCGCCTGGGTCGAGCGTTTCGACGGATACCTGAACGATGCGGATGCGCTGGTGGCCGAAGCCTCGCGCGGCAATTCGCCGCTGTTCCTGATGGGACACAGCATGGGCGGCGCAGTCGCGGCGCTCTACGCGATCGAGCGTGCGCCGGCCCGCGGCCACGCGCTGACGGGCCTCGTGCTGTCGAGCCCGGCGCTCGCACCGGGGCGCGACGTGCCACGCTGGATGCTCGCGGTGAGCCGCATCATCAGCCGCGTATGGCCGACGTTTCCCGCGATCAAGATCGATGCGGCACTGCTGTCGCGCGATCCGGCCATCGTCGCGGCCAATCGCGCCGATCCGCTCGTGCACCACGGCGCAGTGCCCGCGCGCACCGGCGCGGAGATTCTCGACGCGATGGCGCGTATCGAAAGCGGCCGCGGCGCGCTGCGCGTGCCGGTGCTCGTCTATCACGGCACCGAAGACAAGCTGACCG
This sequence comes from Burkholderia sp. BCC1999, assembly GCF_905339975.1. Classification (NCBI taxonomy): domain Bacteria; kingdom Pseudomonadati; phylum Pseudomonadota; class Betaproteobacteria; order Burkholderiales; family Burkholderiaceae; genus Burkholderia; species Burkholderia sp. BCC1999. Next base: position 3,733 of record NZ_CAJPHP010000005.1, read on the forward strand.
AACCTGACGGCAGCCGCGCGTTCGGCGCGCGCGTCGGCTCGCCCGATCGTACGCTGACGCTATACGAAGACGGTTTCCACGAAACGATGAACGATCTCGACCGCGACCGCGTGATCGACGCGCTGATCGCGTGGATTCACGCGCGCGCGCCGGCACGCTGAGCGCGCCCGGCGCGCCCTGCCAGCCGGGAGTCAGATACCGGCCAGCACGCGCAGGTGCGCGACGACGCTGCGCCCGAGCGCGGACAGGTTGTAGCCGCCTTCGAGGCAGCTCACGATGCGGCCCTGCGCATGCCGGCGCGCCACATCGACGATCTGCGCGGTCAGCCATTCGAAGTCGGCCTCGACGAGCCCGAGGTTGCCGATGTCGTCCTCGCGATGCGCATCGAAACCGGCCGACACGAACAGCATCTGCGGCTTGAATGCGTCGAGGCGCGGCAGCCAGAACATGTCGACGGCTTCGCGGATCGCCATCCCGTTGCTGCGGGCGGGCATCGGCAGGTTGACCATGTTCGGCGCCTGGTGATCGACGCCCGAGAACGGATACAGCGGATGCTGGAAGAAGCTGCACATCAGCACGCGCTCATCGTTCGCGAACGCGGCCTCGGTGCCGTTGCCATGGTGCACGTCGAAATCGATGATCGCGACACGTTCCAAGCCGTGTACGTCGAGCGCATGCCGCGCGGCGATCGCGACATTGTTGAAGAAGCAGAAACCCATCGCACGCGCGGGCTCCGCATGGTGACCTGGCGGACGCACGCCGCAGAACGCATTCGCGTAGCGGCCTTCGATCACCGCGTCGGTCGCCGCGATCGCGGCGCCGGCCGCGCGCAGCGCCGCGCGCCACGTGTCGCGATTCATCAGCGTATCGGGATCGATCTCGACGTAGCCATCGACCGGCGTCATGCTGCGGATGTAGTCGATGTGCGCCTGCGTATGCACTCGACCCAGCGCAACCTCGCTCGCGAACGGCGCGGTTTCGTGCACGATCAGGTCGTCGATGCGGCTCGCAATCAGTTGATCCTGGATCGCCGACAGGCGGGCCGGGCATTCCGGATGCCATTCCCCCATCTCGTGCAGCATGCAGTCGGGGTGCGTATAGAAAGCGGTTGCCATAAGCTGTCATCGGCGGCGCGCGGTGCGCCGCAGGTCTCCATCAATGATGTCCATCGTCTGCCGCGAATTCGCCGCTAACTTACCACAACGGGGGCCTGCCACGCCCCGGCGCGCGGGATCCGTCGGGTATACTGCGCCGAACACAATCGCCCTGTCCGCCCGCTTCGACATGAATTCCAGCAAGCCTGCCGCCCCCCTCTCCGCGCTGTTCCGTGTTCGCGTGCCGCTCGTCGCCGCCGCTGTCGTCGCGGCCCTCGGCACTGCGCCTGCCGGTGCGCAGACGCAGCCGGCGAAGCCCGCCGGCAAGCTCGTCGCTCAGGCCCAGCCACAGCAGCCGGTGCCGCAAGGCCAGACCTTCGAAGAGGAAATTGTTCCGCAGCGTTATGCGAACAACGCGAAGGTCGACGCCTTCATCGACGAGATGGTGAGCCGCAACGGCTTCGACTCCACAAGCCTGCATGCGCTGTTCTCGCGCATCAGCTACTCGGCGACGGCCGTCAAGCTCGTGAGGCCCGCCGCGTCGCCGACGGTCAAGAACTGGCGCGTCTATCGCTCGCGCTTCATCGAGCCGATCCGCATCAACGCGGGCGTGAAGTTCTGGAAGGCGAACCAGGCGACGCTGCAGCGCGCGTCCGAGCAGTTCGGCGTGCCGCCCGAGGTGATTGTCGGCATTATCGGCGTCGAGACGATCTACGGCCGCTACATGGGCAATTTCCGCGTGCTCGACGCGCTGACGACGCTCACGTTCGACTATCCGGACACGCCGAATCGCGACAGCCGCCAGGCCACGTTCCGCAAGAACCTCGAGGACTTCCTGGTCTGGACCCGCGACAACCAGCTCGACCCGTCCACCGTGCTCGGCTCCTACACGGGCGCGATCGGGATTCCGCAGTTCCTGCCGAGCAGCATCCGCGAATATGCGGTCGACTTCGACGGCACGGGCCACGTCGATCTGCGCAGCAGTCCTGTCGACGCGATCGGCAGCGTCGCGAACTACCTGAAACAGCACGGCTGGGAAACCGACCGACCGGTGGTCTGGCAGATCACGCCCGATACGGGCAGCCTCGGCATCGCGCAGGCCGCCGCCGACGGCCAGCCGGAACCACACTGGGCGCTGTCGCAACTGATGCGCGCCGGCATGACGCTGAACGAGCCGACGGTCAACATCACGACTGAAGCCGGCACGCCGGTGACCGTGGTCGACCTGCCGTCGCCGGGGCGCGCGACCGAGTACATGCTCGGGCTCAAGAATTTCTATGTGTTGACGCGCTACAACCGCAGCTTCTTCTACGCGCTCACCGTGTACCAGCTCGGCGAAGCCGTGAAGGCGCAGATGGAAGCGAGCGGCGCGCTGAAGCCGGCCACCGACGACGACGCGCAGTCGCAGTAAGATCTGCCCGCCCAAAGAAAAAGCGCCGCACAAGCGGCGCTTTTTTTCGCCGGCGCGCTGCGCACGCCAGCCCGTGTTCAGGCAGGGAACACGCCCGTGGACAGATAGCGGTCGCCGCGATCGCAGACGATGAACACGATCGTCGCGTTCTCGACCTGACGCGCGATGCGCATCGCGACTTCGCACGCGCCGCCCGACGAAATGCCTGCGAAGATGCCTTCGACCGCCGCCAGCCGGCGCGTCATCGTTTCCGACGCAGCCTGGCTCACGCTTTCAACACGGTCGACGCGGCTGCGATCGAAGATCGTCGGCATGTACGCTTCCGGCCACTTGCGGATGCCCGGAATGCGCGAACCGTCTTCGGGCTGCGCACCGATGATCTCGATCGCCGGATTCTGTTCCTTCAGATAGCGCGACGTGCCCATGATCGTGCCCGTCGTGCCCATGGCCGACACGAAGTGCGTGATGCGCCCTTCGGTATCGCGCCAGATCTCCGGCCCCGTCGCTTCGTAGTGCGCAACGGGATTGTCGGGGTTCGCGAACTGGTCGAGGATCACCCCCTTGCCTTCGCGCTGCATCTCGTCCGCGAGATCGCGCGCCAGTTCCATCCCGCCCTTCACCGGTGTCAGGATGATTTCGGCGCCGTAGGCGGCCATGCTCTGGCGGCGCTCGACCGACAGGTCCTCCGGCATGATCAGCACCATCTTGTAGCCGCGGATCGCCGCTGCCATTGCGAGTGCGATGCCGGTGTTGCCGCTCGTCGCCTCGATCAGCGTATCGCCCGGCTTGATGCGCCCGCGCGCCTCGGCCTTGCTGATCATCGACAACGCGGGACGATCCTTCACGGAACCGGCCGGGTTGTTGCCTTCGAGCTTCGCGAGCACCACGTTGTTGCGCGCGCGAATCTCGTCGTCCGGCAAGCGGACTAGTTGCACGAGCGGCGTATTGCCGATCGTGTCTTCGATAGTTTTGTAAGCCATGGATATACCGTCAGTACGAGGCCGATCAATCGATCGATTGTAAACCAGCACCGCCGCTCGCGCCGGCAACCCCATTACGACGATGGAATACGCATGCCGCGCGAAACGTGATCGCCGCCGGTATCGCGCACGCCGCTCCCACGCAAAAAACCCGCGGCATGCCGCGGGAAGCCGTCATGACGACGGCGACTGAAGGAGCTCGTTGTCGGTCGCGCGCGACGTGTTACTTCTGTGCGGTGCGGGCCGGCGCAGCAGCAGGCTTGGCTGCCGCCGGCTTGCCCGCGGCGGGCGGCGCCGCGGCCGTGCCGGCTGCGCCTGCCGCGCCGATCGTCAGCCCTTCCTGCTGAAGCCGCTCGACGGTATGCCCGCCCATGCCTTTCACGCGCGCGGCGAGATCTTCCGCATTCCTGAACGGACCGCGCGTGCCGCGTTCATCGAGGATCGCCTTCGCCCGTGCCGGACCGATGCCCTTGATGCCGACGAGCGCATCCTCGCTCGCGGTGTTGACGTCGACGGCCGCCCAGGCCGACGCGACTGCGCCGAGCATGACCGCTGCGGCAAACCATTTCCTGATCATGTGCTGGATCTCCGAAGAAAAACGGCCGGCGGCTGCCGACCGTGAGACCCAGTCTAGCGAGGCAACGCCGCGGTTTAAACCTGGCCGGATAGCCAACGGACGTAGCGGTCGACACCTTCCTGCACGGTCAGGAACGCTGCGTCGTAGCCGGCTGCGCGCAGCTTCGTCTGGTCCGCCTGCGTGAAGCACTGGTACTTGCCGCGCAATGCATCGGGAAACGGTACGTATTCGATCAGCCCCTGCTCGACCTGTTGCGCGAGCGTCAACGGCGGCTGGTTGTCGAGCGCGCGCAGCGTGTTCACGACCGTCGACGCGATATCGTTGAACGGCTGCGCCCGGCCCGTGCCGAGGTTGAAAATGCCCGACTTCTCCGGATGATCGAAGAAGAACAGGTTCACCTTCGTCACGTCCTCGACCGACACGAAGTCACGCGTCTGCTCGCCCGGCGCATAGCCGTTGTACTCGCCGAACAGCTTCACCTTGCCTTCCGCGCGGAACTGGTTGAAGTTGTGGAACGCGACCGACGCCATGCGCCCCTTGTGCGTCTCGCGCGGGCCGTACACGTTGAAATAGCGGAAGCCCGCGATCTGGCTCTTCGCGCTCGGCAGCACGCGACGGATCACCTGGTCGAACAGGAACTTCGAATAGCCGTACACGTTCAGCGGCGCCTCGACGTCGCGCTCCTCGACGAAGCGCGTCGAGCCGCCGTAGATCGCGGCCGACGACGCATACAGGAACTGCGTACCCTGCGCGAGGCAGGTATCGAGCACCGCGCGGCTGTAGCGGAAGTTGTTGTCCATCATGTAGCGGCCGTCGGTTTCCATCGTGTCCGAACAGGCGCCTTCGTGGAACACCGCGCGCACCTTGCCGAAATCTCCGCGCGCGAAGCGTTCGACGAATTCCGTCTTGTCGAGATAGTCGTCGATCTCGCAATCGACGAGATTCCGGAACTTGTCCGCGCGCGTCAGGTTGTCGACCGCGATGATGCGCGACTCGCCGCGCTCGTTGAGCGCCTTGACGATGTTCGCGCCGATAAAACCGGCTGCGCCGGTGACGATGAGGGTCATGATCGTCCTGCCTGAAAAGTGCGAGCCACTCGTGCGACGCGCTCGTCGCGCCGCCGAATGCGCTCAGTGAAACAGTTCGTCGTAGTCCACCGTGGCCGTGCCGAGCTTGCCGACCACGATGCCTGCCGCGCGATTCGCGAGCACGACCGCGTCGACCAGCGGCACGCCGGCGCCGAGCATCGTCGCGACTGTCGCGATCACGGTATCGCCCGCGCCCGACACGTCGAACACCTCGCGCGCGAGCGCCGGTGCGTGCAGTTCGCCGGTGGCGGAAAAAAGCGTCATGCCCTCTTCCGAGCGCGTGAGCAGCAGCGCGTCGATGCCGAGTTCCGCACGCAGGTTCGCGACGCGTGCTCGCAGATCGTCTTCCGACTTCCACTGGCCGACCACTTCGCGCAACTCGGCACGGTTGGGCGTGATCAGCGACGCGCCGCGATAGCGCGCCCAGTCGTCGCCCTTCGGATCGACGAGCACCGACTTGCCGGCTGCACGCGCCTTCTCGATCATCGTCGTGACGTGCGTCAGGCCGCCTTTCGCGTAATCCGACATCAGCACGACGTCGTGCTGGGGCAGCAGCGCGTCGAAGCGCGCGAGCCCCGCGAGCAGCACCTCGTGCGTCGGCATCGCCTCGAAGTCGACGCGCAGCAGTTGCTGCTGGCGCGCGAGCACGCGCAGCTTGATCGTGGTCGGCAGTGCCGGGTCGCGCTCGAGATGCGGCGTCACGCCGCTGCTGGCGAGCAGCTCGACGATCCGCTCGCCGGGCTCGTCGCATCCGACGACGCACAGCAACCCGGCCTGGCCGCCGAGCGTCACGGCATTGCGCGCGACGTTGGCCGCGCCGCCGAGCCGCTCCTCCTGACGCTGCACGTGCACGACCGGCACCGGCGCCTCAGGCGAAATGCGATCGACGTTGCCGAACCAGTAACGGTCGAGCATCACGTCGCCGACGACGAGCACGCGCGAGCGCGCGAGCTGCGCACGCGGCACCGGAACGATTTCGCGAAGTGTATTCATCGTGTGGTCAGCCACGGGAGGACGACTGGGGATCGACATACGGCCGGCCGATCGCGTAGTAGTCGATGCCCAGTTCGGCCATCGCGTCCGGCTCGTACAGGTTGCGCCCGTCGAAGATCACCGGCGCCTTCAGTTCGGCCTTCAGGCGCGTGAAATCGGGGCTCCGGAATTCCTTCCACTCGGTCACGATCACGAGTGCGTCCGCACCCGTCACGGCGACGTCCTGCGTCTCGACGAGATGCAGCCGCGCCAGCGCGTCGGCATCGTTGCCGAAATCCAGCTCGAACACACGCCGCGCTTCGTCGACCGCGACCGGATCGTACGCGCGCACGGTCGCGCCGCGCTCGAGCAGTGCGGCGATCAGGCGTCGGCTCGGCGCCTCGCGCATGTCGTCGGTATTCGGCTTGAACGCGAGGCCCCACACCGCGAACTCGCGGCCCTTGAGGTCGGCGCCGAAGCGCTGCTCGATCTTGCCGATCAGCACGTCCTTCTGCGCATGGTTCGCGGCCTCGACGGCTTCCAGGATGCGCAGTGGCTGACCGTTCTCGCTGGCAGTACGAATCAATGCCTGGACGTCCTTCGGGAAGCACGAGCCACCGTAGCCGACGCCGGCGTACAGGAAGTGATAGCCGATGCGCGGATCGGAACCGATCCCGCGGCGCACGGCCTCGATGTCGGCGCCGACCTTGTCGGCGAGATTCGACATCTCGTTCATGAACGAGATGCGCGTCGCGAGCATCGCGTTCGCCGCATACTTCGCGAATTCGGCCGAGCGCACGTCCATGTAGATCGTGCGCTCATGGTTGCGGTTGAACGGCGCGTAGAGCTTCTTCATCTTCTCGCGCGCGATCGTGCCCGTCTCGTCGTCGTCGACGCCGATGATGATCCGGTCCGGACGCATGAAATCCTCGACCGCCGCGCCTTCCTTCAGGAATTCAGGGTTCGACACGACCGAGAAGCGATGCGCGACGCTGCCCGCGAGCCCGCGTGCGGCCAGCGCCTCGTCGACCACGCCGCGCACACGCTGCGCGGTGCCGACCGGCACCGTCGACTTGTCGACGATCACCTTGAAGCCCGTCATGTAGCGACCGATGTTGCGTGCGGCCTCGAGCACGTACTGCAGGTCGGCCGAGCCGTCCTCGTCGGGCGGCGTACCGACCGCAATGAACTGGATCTCGCCGTGCGCGACGCTCGCCTCGATGTCGGTCGAGAAGCGCAGCCGCCCCGCCGCGCGGTTGCGCGCGATGATGTCCAGCAGCCCCGGTTCGTGAATCGGCATCCCGCCGTTGTTCAGGATGTCGATCTTGCGCGGATCGACGTCGAGACAGAAGACGTCGTGACCGATCTCCGCGAGGCAGGCGCCCGTGACGAGACCGACATAGCCGGTGCCGATGATGGTGATTTTCATAGATGTTCCGGTACTTCCCGGTAATTGACTAACTTGGCCGCCGGGACGAGCCCGGCGGCAACCGCAGCGCGTTGGCTCCGCGTGCCGGGATCAGCCCGGCATCGCAGGTTCGACGCGGCGCGGCGCATAGGTTTCCCAGCCGCTGCATCCGGGGCACTGCCAGTAGAAGAGCCGTGCCCGGAAACCGCAATTCTGGCACGTATACCGTGGCAGATTTTTCGTGCGCTGCTTGATCAGCGCACGCATCATTTCAAGTTCCTTACGACGCGGCTCGTCGGCCGCCGCGATCTGTGCATCGAGCAGGTGCAGCATCCCCGACAGGTTCGGCGACTTCTCCATCTGCATGCGCGCGAGCGTGTGCGCCGCCTCCTGGCCGCGCAACCCGGCGATGTGCTGGTACGCGATGTCGAGCAGATCGTTCGACGGATAGCGGTCGACATACCCCATCAGCAGCTCGGCGCCCTCGGCGTTCTTGCCGAGCGCGACATACGCCTTCATCAACTTGTCGGCGACGAGCGGCAGGTACGCGGGATTCTGCGCTTCGACGCGCTTCCAGTGCTCGATCGCGGCCGCGTGGTCGCCCGCCGCCTCCGCTGCGTCGCCGGACAGCACCGTCGCACGCACGTTCTGCGGGTTCACGGTCAGTGCCAGGCGCAACTGGTCGGCCGCCGCGGCCGCATTCTTGCGCTGCAGCGCTTCCTGCGCGAGTTCGCAGTGGAACTGCGCAATCTCGACGCCGAGCGGCTTGTCGCTCATCGATTCGATGCGCTTCGCGGTATCGATCGACTTGTTCCAGTCCTTCTCGATCTCGTAGATCGTCAGCAGCGCCCGTTGCGCACCGAGCGCGTAGTCGCCGTCGGCGAGCTTGTGGAACGCCTCCTCGGCGCGATCGAGCAGGCCGGCCTTCAGGAAATCCTGGCCGAGCTCGTAAAGCGCGTGGTCACGTTCGTTGACCGGCAGGTCCGTGCGGCTCAGCAGGTTCTGGTGCACGCGGATCGCGCGGTCGGTCTCGCCGCGGCGGCGGAACAGGTTGCCGAGCGCGAAGTGCAGCTCGACCGTCTCGGGATCGAGCTTGGCGACCTCGATGAACGCGTCGATCGCCTTGTCGGGTTGTTCGTTCAGCAGAAAATTCAGGCCGCGGAAATACGAGCGCGGCAGGTTGGCACTCTCCGACAGGAGATTCTTCAGGTCATAGCGTGACGCCGCCCAACCGAGCGCGAACGCGACCGGAATCGCGAGCAACCACCAGAAATCCAGATCCATGCGAAATATCGAAGCAGAGACGAAAACCGCGCGATGATCGCGCGGCGTCCGTGTTAAATGACGGGCGGCATCGGCGGCTGATCGATGACGGCGGGCGTTTCGCGCGCCGCACGCAGATCGCGCTTCAGGCGCCCGTTCTCGAGACGCAGGCGGAAGATCGAAGGCAGCGCGGACAGCAGGCCCGCCAGCAACCCCACGGCGAAGAACGCCAGGCCGATCAGGATCAGCGGCGCTTGCCATGCGTAGCCGGCAACGAAATTCAGCGTCGCGGTTTGCGTATTGGCCAGCGCGAGCACCAGCAGCAGGACGAACACCAATACCCGGATCAGCCAGACGATAAACTTCATGAAGCCCTCTCTTTGTTGAGGTTTGCTGCGGCGCGCGACTCCCCTTCGTCGCACCGAATCGACCCGTATTGTAAAGGAAGCGTTTCCGCGGCTGCGCACATCCTGCGCCAGCCGTTGCATCGCTGCCGCCGGAAATGAAAAAAGCGCCCCAGGGGGCGCTTTTCTTTTCAGCCTTCGCCGGACGGGTTCCGGGCACTCCGAACGACGTTCAACGCTCGTCGTCCGGATCGTCAGCCTTCAGCGGTTCACCGGCGCGGCCGTCGACGCGTTCACGCAATTCCTTGCCAGGCTTGAAGTGCGGCACGAACTTCTCGGGCACCTGCACTTTCTCTCCTGACTTCGGGTTGCGTCCGACGCGCGCCGGGCGACGGTTGAGGCCGAAGCTGCCGAAACCCCGAATTTCGATGCGATGCCCTTTCGCCAGGGCATCAGACATCGCATCGAGCATCGTTTTCACCGCGAAATCCGCATCCTTGAGGACAAGTTGCGGAAATCGCGATGCCAGCTGCGCGACCAACTCGGATTTGGTCATACTTCAGCAGACCTCGTGAGGCTTACTGGTTCTGGCCGTCGAGCTTCGCCTTCAGCAGCGCGCCGAGGTTGGTCGTACCGGTCGCAGCCGAGCTGGTGTCCGACTGCAGGCCGCGGATCGCTTCCTGTTGTTCAGCCGAATCCTTCGCCTTGATCGACAGGTTGATGCCGCGCGACTTGCGATCGATGTTGATCACCATCGCGTTGACCTTGTCGCCTTCCTTCAGCACGTTGCGCGCATCTTCGACGCGATCCTGCGAGATTTCCGACGCACGCAGGTAGCCTTCGATGTCGCCCGTCAGCGTGACGACCGCACCCTTCGCATCGACCGTCTTCACGACGCCGTCGACGATCGAGCCCTTGTCGTTCATTGCAACGTAGTTGCTGAACGGGTCGCCTTCGAGCTGCTTGATGCCGAGCGAAATACGCTCCTTCTCGACGTCGATACCGAGCACGATTGCTTCGACTTCGTCGCCCTTCTTGTACTTGCGAACGGCTTCCTCGCCGGTTTCGCTCCACGACAGGTCCGACAGGTGGACCAGGCCGTCGATGCCGCCCGGCAGACCGATGAACACGCCGAAGTCGGTGATCGACTTGATTGCGCCCGTGATCTTGTCGCCCTTCTTGAAGTTGCGGCTGAAGTCATCCCACGGATTCGGCTTGCACTGCTTCATGCCGAGGCTGATACGACGACGGTCTTCGTCGATCTCGAGAACCATGACTTCGACTTCGTCGCCCAGCTGGACAACCTTCGACGGTGCAACGTTCTTGTTGGTCCAGTCCATTTCCGACACGTGGACGAGGCCTTCGATGCCCGATTCCACTTCGACGAATGCGCCGTAGTCGGTGATGTTCGTGACCTTGCCGAACAGGCGCGTGCCCGACGGGTAACGGCGCGAGATGCCTTCCCACGGATCGTCGCCCAGTTGCTTGATGCCCAGCGAGACGCGGTTCTTCTCTTGGTCGAACTTGAGGATCTTCGCGGTGACTTCCTGGCCAACCGACAGGACTTCGCTCGGGTGACGCACACGACGCCATGCGATGTCGGTGATGTGCAGCAGGCCGTCGATGCCGCCGAGGTCGACGAACGCGCCGTAGTCGGTGATGTTCTTGACCACGCCGTTGACGATCGCGCCTTCCTTCAGCGTCTCGAGCAGCTTCGCGCGCTCTTCGCCCTGGGTCGCTTCGATCACTGCACGACGCGACAGCACGACGTTGTTACGCTTGCGATCGAGCTTGATCACGCGGAACTCGAGCGTCTTGCCTTCGTACGGGGTCGTGTCCTTGACCGGACGCGTGTCGACCAGCGAACCCGGCAGGAACGCGCGGATGCCGTTGACCATCACGGTCATGCCACCCTTCACCTTGCCGGTGATCGTGCCGGTGACGAGTTCGTTGTTGTCGAGAGCCTTTTCCAGCGACAGCCACGATGCAAGGCGCTTCGCCTTGTCGCGCGACAGGATCGTGTCGCCGTAGCCGTTTTCGAGTGCGTCGATCGCGACGGACACGAAATCGCCCGACTGCACCTCAACCTCGCCCTGATCGTTCAGGAATTCCTCGATCGGAATGTAAGCCTCGGACTTCAGGCCTGCATTGACGACCACGAAGTTGTGGTCGACGCGCACGACTTCGGCGGAAATCACTTCGCCGGCGCGCATGTCTTGGCGGGTCAGCGACTCTTCGAACAGAGCCGCAAAAGATTCAGTATTCGGGGTAGAGGTTTGCAGGTCGGACATAAAAATCTGATTGTGCATGGGTCGCTGTGCCACGCCGGCCGGAATGGCAGGCTGAAAGGGCCAGATCGATGACCACACGGGGTTAAGGGTTCGAAACACGCTCCGCGCTTACGACGCGGAGCACCTACCGCGACCCGCCTTCTCAGGCGGGCTGGCCGAGCGCCCGGTACCACTGCAGCACTTGATCGACGGCTTCATCGACCGAAAGCGCCGACGTATCGAGCAGCTTGGCATCTGCCGCAGGCTTCAGCGGCGCGGCTGCGCGATTGCTGTCGCGCGCGTCACGTTCACGAAGATCCCGGAGCAAGTCATCTATATTAGCAGAAAAACCTTTTTGCATCAATTGCTTATGCCGTCTGGCCGCGCGAGCCTCGGCGCTGGCCGTCAGGAACACCTTCAGCACGGCATCCGGGAAGATCACCGTGCCCATGTCGCGCCCGTCCGCGACGAGGCCCGGCGTCTTGCGGAACGCGCGCTGGCGCGCGACGAGCGCGGTGCGCACGGGCCCGTGCACGGCGATGGCCGACGCGCGGTTGCCAACCGCTTCGGCGCGGATGTCGTTCGACACGTCGACGCCGTCGAGCTGCGCACAGCCTTCACGAAACGTGATGTGGAGATCGTCGACCAGCTTCACCAGGGCGTCGATATCCTCCGCGGCGATGCCGTAGCGCACGCTCGCGAGTGCGGCAAGCCGGTACAGCGCGCCGCTGTCGAGCAGGTGGAAGCCAAGGTTCGCGGCGACGAGCGCGGCGACGGTGCCCTTGCCGGAAGCGGTCGGGCCGTCGATCGTGATGACGGGAGTCGGGTGAAAGGGTCGGGTCGATTTCATCGGAACAGTCGGGTCATGCTTTGGCGAGCGCGGCGAAGCGGTCGAAATAGTCGGGGAACGTCTTGCCGACGCACTTCGGATCGTTGATCCGCACGGGCACGCCGCCCAGGCTGACGAGCGAGAAGCACATCGCCATCCGGTGATCGTCGTACGTGTCGATCGCCGCGTTCGGCGTGAGCTTTTCCGGCGGCGTGACGACGAGATAGTCGGGGCCTTCCTCGACGATCGCGCCGACCTTGCGCAACTCGGTCGCCATCGCGGCGATGCGGTCGGTCTCCTTCACGCGCCAGCTCGCGATGTTGCGCAGCGTACTCGTGCCGTTCGCGAACAGCGCCGCGACCGCGATGGTCATCGCCGCATCGGGGATCAGGTTGAAGTCCATGTCGATCGGCTCGAGCTTGCCGTGGTCGTGGCCGATGCCGCGCACGTCGATCCAGTCGTCGCCCATCGTCACGTTCGCACCCATCTGCATCAACGCGTTCGCGAAGCCGACGTCGCCCTGAATGCTCGCGCGCCCCACGCCCTCGACGCGCAGCGGGCCGCCGCCAAGCGCGCCGGCCGCGAGGAAGTACGACGCGGACGACGCGTCGCCCTCGACCATGATCCGCCCCGGCGAGCGGTAGCGGACACCGGCCGGCACGACGAAGCGCTGCCAGCCGTCGCGCTCGACGGTCACGCCGAAGCGCTCCATCAGACGGATCGTGATGTCGATGTACGGCTTCGAGATCAACTCGCCGTCGACTTCGACGACGGTCCGGCCGTCCTTCGCCTTCACGAGCGGCAGCGTCATCAGGAGCGCCGTGAGGAACTGGCTCGACACGTCGCCGCGCACGCGGATCGGTGCATCGACCGAAATCGCCGCGGGCTTGATCCGCAGCGGCGGAAAGCCTTCGTTCAGCTCGTAGTCGATCTGGGCGCCGATCTGGCGCAGGCCGTCGACGAGATCGCCGATCGGCCGCTCGTGCATGCGCGGCACGCCGTGCACGCGATAGTCGCCGCCGTTCACCGCGAGCGCGGCGGTCAGCGGCCGCACGGCCGTGCCCGCGTTGCCGAGGAACAGGTCGGCCGTCTTCGCGGTGAACGCGCCGCGCGTGCCCGTGACGACACAGGTGTCGCCGTCACGCGCGAGCTTCACGCCGAGCTTGCCGAGTGCATCGAGCATCACGCGCGTGTCGTCGGAGTCGAGCAGGTTGGTGATCGTCGTTTCGCCTTCGGCCAGCGCCGCAAGCAGCAGCACGCGGTTCGAAATGCTTTTCGAGCCAGGCAGGCGCACGGTGCCCGATGCGCTGGAGTACGGGCCGAGATCGAGATAGTCCATGGGAATCGTCCTGTTATTTCTTGACCGGTTCGGCAACGGGCGCGCCGCCGCGCTCCTGCCATGCCTTGCGTGCGGCGCGCGAGCGCGTGAACACGGCTTCGAGTGCCGCGCCGTCGCCGGCGTCGATCGCCTCACGCAGCCGCTCGAGCACGCGCGTATAGCCGTCGAGTTCGTCGAGCAGCGCCGTGCGGTTCGCGACGCACACGTCGCGCCACATTTCCGGGCTCGACGCGGCGATGCGCGTGAAATCGCGGAAGCCGCCCGCCGCATACGAGAATTTCAGTTCCGCGTCGGCCTCGCCGAGGATCTGCTCGACGAGCGCGAACGACAGCACGTGCGGCAAATGACTGATCGATGCAAACACGCGATCGTGTTGCTCGGTGCTCATCATGCGCACGTCGGCGCCAGTCGCACGCCACATCGCTTCGATGCGCGCGACGGATTCCGGCGCGTTCTCCGGCAGCGGACACAGCACGACGTTGCGCCCGACGTACAGGTCCGGCAACGCGGCCTCGACGCCACTCGACTCGCGGCCGGCGATCGGATGCCCCGGCACGAACTGCACGATCCGCGGGCCGAGCGCTGCATGCGCGGCCGCGACGACGTCGGACTTGGTGCTGCCCGCATCGGTGACGATCGTCGCATCGTCGAGCCACGGCGCGATGCGCGCGAGCAACGGGCCCGTCTGCGCGACCGGTGCGGCCAGCAACACGAGATCGGCGCCGGCAAGCGCGGCGCGCAATTGCGCGTCGTCGTCGAGCGCCGCCGCGCGGTCGATCACGCCGAGCGACAGCGCGCGCTCGACCGACGCACGCGAACGGCCCACGCCGACGATCTCGCCAGCACCGCCCGGCGCACGCTCGCGCAGCGCGCGGGCCAGCGATCCGCCGATCAGGCCGACACCGAAGATGACCAGTTTGTTGAATGCAAAGCCTGACACGACTAGAGCCAAGTTACGCGCGCGAAGCGTTGCCCCGCACGCGGAATTCCAGATTCCGGGCAACGAGCCCGCACCCGGCGCATCCTGCACCGAATACCGCCCGAACCCGCCTTCGGCAGCGCCGACCGGCCTGCCCTGCCCGCCTGGCCGCCGCGCCTGCACGAGCACGCGACGCGCCGACGCGCGTCAGCGTGCGCTCGGATACGAACCGAGTATCTTCAGGAACGCGGCCTTCTGGCCGAGCTCCGCGAGCGCGGCCGCCACCGCCGCATCGTCGCGATGCCCCTCGATGTCAATGTAGAAGTAGTACTCCCACGTGCCGACGCGCGCCGGACGCGACTCGAAGCGTGTCATCGACACGCCGTGCCGCGCGAGCGGCTCGAGCAGCTTGAACACGGCGCCCGGCTCGTTCTTCACCGACACGATCAGCGACGTCTGGTCGTGACCGCTTTGCCCGGCCGGCTGCTTGCCGATGATCACGAAGCGCGTGCGGTTGTGCGGATCGTCCTGGATCAGCGAGAACGCGATCTGCAGACCGTAGTGCGCGGCCGCGCGATCGCCCGCGATCGCTGCGACGGCCGGGTCGGCCGCCGCGAGACGCGCAGCCTCCGCGTTGCTCGCCACCGCCTGCCGCTCGAGCTGCGGCGCATTCGCCGCGAGCCACTGCTGGCATTGCGCGAGCGCCTGCGCATGCGCGCAGACGCGCTTCACGCCGTCGAGCGTACCGCTTTGCGTCAGCAGGTTGTGGTGAATCGGCAGCGCGAGTTCGCCGCTGATCAGCAGTTGCGTCTGCAGCAGCAGGTCGAGCGTGCGCGACACGGCACCTTCGGTCGAATTCTCGACCGGTGCGATGCCGAACGCGGACGCACCGGCCTCGACCGAGCGGAACACCTCATCGATCGACGGGCACGGCAGCCCTTCGATCGACTGGCCGAAATACTCGAGCATCGCCTGTTCGCTGTACGTGCCGACCGGCCCGAGGAACGCGACGTGGATCGTCTGTTCGAGCGCGCGGCTCGCGGCCATGATCTCGCGCCAGATGGCGCTGATGTGCTCGCTCGCGAGCGGCCCCGCACTCATGTCTTGCAGCCGCGCGATCACCTGCAGCTCGCGCTCCGGCCGGAACACCGGTGCGTTGAAATGCTTCTTGACCTCGCCCACCTCCAGCGCCACCGCGGCGCGCTGGTTCAGGAGTGCGATCAGCTGCGCGTCGATCGCGTCGATGCGATCACGCAGCGGTTTCAGGCGGGAATTCAGTTCGTCGTCCATGCGTTTTGCCGTGCTGTTTGAACAGCGCCGCCGTCAGGCGCCGCGCTGCTCGAAGTCCTTCATGTACTCGACGAGCGCTTTCACGCCCTCGAGCGGCACCGCGTTGTAGATCGACGCCCGCATGCCGCCGACGGACTTGTGGCCCTTCAGCTGCAGCAGCCCGCGCGCCTTTGCGCCGGCAAGGAAGTCTTCATTGCGCGTTTCGTCGGCCAGGAAAAACGGCACGTTCATCCGTGAACGCGCCGAAGGCTCGACCTTGTTCAGATAGAAGCTGCTCGCATCGATCGTGTCGTAGAGCAGCTTCGCTTTTTCGGTATTGCGGGCCTCGATCGCTTCGAGGCCACCCTGCCGCTTCAGCCACTGGAACACGAGGCCCGCGATGTAGATCGCGTAGGTGGGCGGCGTGTTGTACAGCGAGTTGTTCGCGGCAATCGTCTTCCATTCGAATGCGGACGGGCAGATCGACAGCGCGCGATCGAGCAGATCCTCGCGCACGATCACGACCGTCACGCCGGCCATCCCGATGTTCTTCTGCGCGCCGCCGAACAGCACGCCGTACTTCGCGACGTCCATCGGGCGCGACAGGATGTGCGACGAGACGTCCGCGACCAGCGGCACGTCGCCGAGATCCGGAATCTCGAACGTCTCGACGCCGTCGATCGTCTCGTTGGTGCACAGATGCACGTAGGCCGGATCGTCCGACAGCTGCCATTCGGCCCGTGCGGGTGCACGCGTGAAGCCGTCTTCGGTCTTGCCGGTTGCGGCGAGATGCGGCGTGCCGTATTTCTTCGCTTCGCTGAACGATTTCTGCGACCACGAACCCGTCACGACGAAGTCGGCCGTCTTGCGCGAGCCGAGCAGGTTCATCGGCACGATCGCGTTTTCGGCGATGCCGCCGCCCTGCAGGAACAGGATCCGGTGGCTGGCCGGCACGCCGAGCAGGTCGCGCAGATCAGTCAGCGCGGCCTCGTGGATCGACATGAACTCCTTTCCGCGATGGCTCATCTCCATCACGCTCATGCCGCTGCCGTGCCAGTCGAGCATTTCGTCGGCGGCTTGCCGCAGCACTTCCTCGGGCATCGCCGCAGGGCCGGCGGAGAAATTAAAGACGCGCATCGTGAAAACCTCGGAGGGACGCGACCGGCTCGCCGCCGGCAGAACGCGCCAGAAAAGAAATGGCCGCTTGCGCTCGCGCGCAAACGGCCATTATCGCACTGTCGTCAGGCTCCCGCCAAACCCGGCCGAACGGCCGATGGCGTGCCCGGACGGCTTTACTTGCCCGGCTTGACTGCTGCGACTTCCTTGTCAGCCTGCGTACGCGTTGCCTGGATCGCTTGCGGCATGTACTTCTGCATCAGGCCGTTGACCACGTCGCGACCGACCTGATCCTGAACCTGGATGAACTTGCGGCCCGTCGGGCTCTTGTAGAACGTCGTCAGATCCTTGATCTCCGACGTGCTGTAGTACTTCGCGTAGGCGTCGTACTGAGCCGACATCGCGTCGTTCTGGAACTGTTGCGTACCGAACACCTTGCCTGCGCCGTCAACCAGCTTCGGCACGGCGTTCTTCTGCAGCGTCGGAACGGCAGCCTGCTTCTGCTTGTCGTTCAGCGTCTTGTTTTCCGACAGCGCGTCCGACAGGATCGCCGGCACGAGTTGCTTGGCCTGCATTTCGGCGCTGTTGCCGATTGCCGACACGAGCTTCGGCGCGTCGATCGCGTCGAGCAGATCCTTGATCGCCGCCTTCTTGTCGGCGTCGATCGGCGCAGCTGCCGCGGCAGGCGCCGGTGCGGAATTCGACAGCGCTTGCGCCATCGCGAACGTCGGCACCAGTGCAGCCAGCAGGACCAGTTGCTTGAATTGCTTTTGCATCATCACTCCCTTTTGGAAATATGAATGGTTGCTCGCCGGCCGCGGCGCTTTTCGCCCGCGGCGGCTAGAGTCTCATCCGTTCTTCAGGCTTCGCCGTCCGACGCCTCGTCGGCCTCGCCATCGCCCTCCTCGGCCTCCGCGATCTGCTGCAGGCCGGAGAGCTTGGTACCCTCATCGAGACTGATGAGTGTAACACCTTGCGTAGCACGCCCCATCTCGCGAATCTCGGACACACGGGTGCGAATCAACACGCCGGCCGTCGTGATCAGCATGATCTGATCCTCGGCGTCGACGAGCGTCGCGGCCACCACCTTGCCGTTACGCTCGGACGTCTGGATCGCGATCATACCCTTCGTGCCGCGGCCGTGACGCGTGTATTCGGTGATCGGCGTGCGCTTGCCGTAGCCGTTCTCGGTCGCGGTGAGCACGGTCTGCTCCTCGCTGCCGGCAACCAGCAGCGCGATGACCTGCTGCCCGTCCTCGAGCTGCATGCCGCGCACGCCTCGCGCCTCGCGCCCCATCGGACGCACGTCGTTCTCGTCGAAGCGCACGGCCTTGCCGGAATCGGAGAACAGCATCACGTCGTGCGCGCCGTCGGTGATCGACGCACCGATCAGGAAGTCGCCGTCGTCGAGGCCGACCGCGATGATGCCCTTCTTCATCGGACGGCTGAATGCCTCGAGCGGCGTCTTCTTCACGGTGCCGAGCGACGTCGCCATGAAGATGAACTTGTCGGCCGAGAATTCCTTGACCGGCAGCACGACGTTGATCTTCTCGCCTTCCTGCAGCGGGAACATGTTGACAATCGGCCGGCCGCGCGAGTTGCGCGAACCCTGCGGCACTTCATAGACCTTGACCCAGTACACGCGGCCGCGGTTCGAGAAGCACAGGATGTAATCGTGCGTGTTCGCGATGAACAGCGTCTCGATCCAGTCGTCTTCCTTCATCTGCGTCGCCTGCTTGCCGCGGCCGCCGCGCTTCTGCGCGCGGTACTCGGACAGCGGCTGCGACTTCACGTAGCCCGCGTGCGACATCGTGACGACCATGTCCTGCGGCGTGATCAGATCCTCGGTGTTCAGCTCGGTCGCGTTCAGCTCGATCTTCGAGCGGCGCGCGTCGCCGAATTCGGCCTTCACCGAGGTCAGCTCCTCGCCGATCATCGTCGTGATCCGCTCGGGGCGCGCGAGGATGTCCAGCAGGTCGGCGATCTGCGCCATCACTTCACGGTACTCGCCGATGATCTTGTCCTGCTCGAGGCCGGTCAGGCGCTGCAGACGCATCTGCAGGATTTCCTGGGCCTGCGTGTCGGACAGACGGTACAGCCCGTCGCTCTGCATGCCGAACGCCGGGTTCAAGCCTTCCGGACGGTACGCGGAGCGGCCGCCGGCCGCCGCGTTCTCGGCTTCGGCACGGGTCAGCATCTCGCGCACGAGCGACGAATCCCACGGCTTCGCCATCAACTCCGCTTTCGCGATCGGCGGCGTCGGCGCGGCCTTGATGATCGCGATGAAATCGTCGATGTTCGCGAGCGCGACCGCGAGACCTTCGAGCACGTGGCCGCGTTCGCGGGCCTTGCGCAGTTCGTAGATCGTGCGGCGCGTCAGCACTTCGCGTCGGTGCGACAGGAAGCACTGCAGGATTTCCTTCAGGTTCAGCAGCTTCGGCTGGCCGTCGACGAGCGCGACCATGTTCATGCCGAACGTGTCCTGGAGCTGGGTCGCCTTGTACAGGTTGTTCAGCACCACTTCCGGCACTTCGCCGCGCTTGAGCTCGATCACGACGCGCATGCCGCTCTTGTCGGACTCGTCGCGGATGTCGGAGATGCCTTCGAGCTTCTTCTCGTTGACGAGCTCGGCGATCCGCTCGAGCAGCGAGCGTTTGTTCACCTGGTACGGCAGCTCGTCGACGATGATCGCCATCCGCTGGCCGCGGTCGATCTCCTCGAAGTGCGTGGCCGCGCGCATCACGACGCGGCCGCGCCCCGTGCGGTAGCCGTCGCGCACGCCTGCGACGCCGTAGATGATGCCGGCCGTCGGGAAGTCCGGCGCCGGGATGATCTCGATCAGCTCGTCGATCGTCGCTTCCGGGTTGCCCAGCAGGTGCTGGCACGCGTCGACGACTTCGTTCAGGTTGTGCGGCGGGATGTTGGTCGCCATGCCGACCGCGATGCCCGACGAGCCGTTGATCAGCAGGTTCGGGATGCGCGACGGCAGGACCGACGGCTGCGTTTCGTTGCCGTCGTAGTTCGGCTCGAAATCGACCGTTTCCTTGTCGATGTCGGCGAGCAGTTCGTGACCGATCTTCGCCATGCGAATTTCGGTGTAACGCATCGCTGCGGCGTTGTCGCCGTCGATCGAGCCGAAGTTGCCCTGCCCGTCGATCAGCATGTAGCGCAGCGAGAAGTCCTGCGCCATCCGCACGATCGTGTCGTAGACCGCGGTATCGCCGTGAGGGTGGTATTTACCGATCACGTCGCCGACGATACGCGCCGACTTCTTGTACGCACGGTTCCAGTCGTTGTTCAGTTCGTGCATCGCGAACAACACGCGCCGGTGCACGGGCTTCAGGCCATCGCGGACATCCGGGAGGGCACGTCCGACGATCACGCTCATCGCGTAATCGAGATACGAACGGCGCATTTCCTCCTCTAGGGAGGTGGGCAGGGTCTCTTTGGCGAATTGATCCATGTATCCGTATCGTTTCGGAGCGAAGACGGCGAACGCCTTTCGCGTGGGCGCTGCATGCGCAACGCAACGCGAGATTCTAACATGCGCCCATCAGCCGCCAATTCGCTCCCCCCCTCTATATATAAATAGCAAAAATCGCGGCGCCGGCGATTCGACCAAAATCGCACGCGACGCGACGTCGCAGGCAATCCCGTCACGCCCGTTTCACGCGCACGAGTAAACAACTGCACACATTCGCGCAATTTCGCCGACACACTCTTGACAATTTCTAAAAGTTGCGGCAGGCCGGTGTTGCGCATGCACCACAAAGTTGAAGCGATCTTAGGGTGGGGAGGATTTTTTTTCGTAGGAAGGGAACGATATGGCAAAATGCCAACGCACTGAGGGTTAGACGCTGCTCGAAGTCTAAAGTCTACACAGAGCGGTGCCGCGTTTTTTGTACCGCACCAATGTTATACTTCGAGCAATGTATGACTTGTCACCGTCAACAGGCTCGCAGTAAACCTGCGGTAATCTCAATTTCGAGAGGAGAAATATGAATAAACTTTCAAAGCTCGCGTTCATTGCAGCTACCGCAGTTATGGCTGCATCCGCTTCGGCACAGTCGGTGCCGGCGTCGCGTCAAGCCGTCAATGACAACTGGGTGAACGGCACGGGCGAATGGGTGTGGATGAACGGCACGAACGAGCTCTGCTGGCGCGATGCATTCTGGACGCCGGCCACCGCCAACGCGAAGTGCGATGGCGCACTGGTCGCCCAGGCACCGCAGCCGCCGGTCGCTCCGGTCGCTCCGGCCATTACGAGCCAGAAGATCACGTATCAAGCTGACGCACTGTTCGACTTCGACAAGGCAACGCTCAAGCCGCTGGGCAAGCAGAAGCTGGACGAACTGGCTTCGAAGATCGAAGGCATGAACACGGAAGTCGTCGTTGCAACGGGCTACACGGACCGCATCGGTTCGGACAAGTACAACGACCGTCTGTCGCTGCGCCGTGCGCAAGCCGTGAAGTCGTACCTGGTCAGCAAGGGTGTGCCGGCCAACAAGATCTACACGGAAGGCAAGGGCAAGCGCAACCCGGTTACGACTGGCTGCAACCAGAAGAACCGCAAGCAACTCATCGCCTGCCTCGCACCGGACCGCCGCGTGGAAGTCGAAGTGGTTGGTACGCAAGAAGTCCAGAAGACGACCGTTCCGGCAAACTAAGCCGCGGTTTTCGACTGCTTCAAAGCCCCGCTCCGGCGGGGCTTTTTCTTTGATGCCCGTCCGGGCGCTCGCCGCTTCGCCGCTCGTCCGCTTCTTATATACTCGGGTCTGACGAACCGCAGCACCGCCCTCCTTCCGTAGCCCGTTTGCCGACATGACCAACGCCGATCCGCACGAACTCCAGAAATTCAGCGACCTCGCCCACCTGTGGTGGGATCCGAATGCCGAATTCAAGCCGCTGCACGACCTGAACCCGGTCCGGCTCGGCTGGATCGATGCCCACGCGCACCTGGCCGGCAAGCGCGCACTCGACATCGGCTGCGGCGGCGGCATCCTGTCCGAATCGATGGCCGGGCTAGGCGCCCACGTGAAGGGCATCGACCTGTCGACCGAAGCACTTGGCGTCGCCGACCTGCACAGCCTCGAAAGCGGCATCACGGTCGACTACGAGGCCATCGCCGCCGAAGCGATCGCCGCGCGCGAACCGGGCACCTACGACGTCGTCACGTGCATGGAGATGCTCGAGCACGTGCCGTCGCCCGGTGATATCGTCGCCGCATGCGCGACGCTCGTGAAACCGGGCGGCTGGGTGTTCTTCTCGACGCTGAACCGCAACCTGAAGTCCTACCTGTTCGCGGTGATCGGCGCGGAGTACATCGCGCAGATGCTGCCGAAGGGCACGCACGACTACGCGCGCTTCATCCGCCCGTCGGAACTGGCCGGCTTCGTGCGCGCGACGGATCTGCACATCGTGGAGATCAAGGGCATCACGTACCACCCGATCGGCAAGCGCTTCGCGCTGTCGAACGACACCGACATCAACTACCTCATCGCGTGCCGCCGCGCCGCGTGACCTTCCGACCGGCATGACGACTCCCCTTTCGACCGCGCGGGCTGCAGACGAACCGCGCCTGCTGCACTGCGATGCCGTGCTGTTCGACCTCGACGGCACGCTTGCCGATACGGCGCCCGATCTCGCGGCGGCCGTCAACAAGATGCAGCGCGAGCGCGGCCTGCCCGAAACGTCGCTCGACGTGTTGCGCCCGCTGGCTTCGGCCGGCGCGCGCGGCCTGCTCGGCGGCGCGTTCGGCATCGATCCGCACACGCCCGGCTACGAAGCGATGCGCGACGAGTTTCTGACCAACTACGCGACGGATCTCTGCGTGCATACGTCGCTGTTCCCCGGCATCGGCGACGTGCTCGACGAACTCGATGCGCGCGGCGTGCGCTGGGGCATCGTCACGAACAAGGCGATGCGGCTCACGGCACCGCTCGTCGACCTGCTCGGCCTCGCACCGCGCGCCGCCTGCATCGTCGGGGGCGACACAACGCCGCACCCGAAGCCGCACCCTGCCCCGTTGCTGCACGCTGCCGACCAGTTGACGCTCGCGCCCGCGCGCATCGTCTACGTCGGCGACGACCTGCGCGACATTCAGGCCGGCAGCGCTGCGGGCATGGCGACAGTCGCGGCCGCGTACGGCTATTGCGGCGACGGCGTCGCACCGGCCGACTGGCAAGCGCAGCATCTCGTCGATACGACGCAGGAACTGCGCGAACTGTTGCGCGATGTTGGGCTATAATGTTTGATCTTATCCGCGGGGGCGACCTGGTTTCGACAGGGGTTGTGAAGCGGCTAGGGCATGTCGAGGACCCGTCACCTCGTTAATCAATGGGAAAATCGTAACTGCAAACGACGATACGTTCGCACTGGCAGCCTAACGGCCGCCGTCCTCTGCCTAGTTCACTGACGGGCTAGTGTCGCAAGACCGGTAGCAATACCGCCAGAGGTCATTTACGTCAGTTAAGCCCTGTCGGCGTCGCGACGCCAGGGTCGAAAACCTAGCGAATCGCCGTAGTGCAGCGTGTTCGTCCGCGTCGCTGCGGTTAAATCAAAAGACTGGACTAAACATGTAGAACTAGTCGTGGAGCGCTTCTGGACGCGGGTTCGATTCCCGCCGCCTCCACCAAATTCCGCGCTCGTCGCACGAACCCCGCATGACGCAAGTCTGCGGGGTTTTTTGTTGCCGGCGAAACGCATGCATCCCTCTCCTGCCGAAAAAGCGCCCAGCCACGGACGGGCGGCCGGGCGGAATGCCGCCGGTGCTCCGGCGGCAGGAGGTGACGGATGGTCGGCCGCGCCCGCGCAGCGATTGGCCGCGCCTGACTGCGGCCTGCCCGGCTACCGCAACGTCGGGCACGACGCGTCGTCGCACCCGGCGCTCACGCACGCCGAGCGATGCGCGACTTAGCTGCCGCGATACAGCGACTTCATTTCTTCAGTGCTGGCCGGACGCACGCCCATCGCGCGCGAACCCGACGCCGATGCGCCCTGAGCCTGTGCACCGTAGCCGCTGGCGTCGGCGCCTTGCGCTTGCGCCAGCGCACGCTGCTGCTCTGCAACACGGGCCGTGGCGGCCTGGATCGCTTCCGGATAGTGCGGATCTTCGCCGCGGGCGGAGTTGTAGCCGGCCTGCTGGAGCTGGACCAGTTCGGCACGGACCTGCGCGCGGGTGATCGTCGAGCCCGACTGGGCGAACGACACGACCGGGGCAACGAGAGCGGCGGCGACGACAACAGCTTGAACGAGCGACTTCATGATGACCTACCTCCAGATTTGTCTGTGTTCGCGGTGAACACCTTGTTCATCGCTGACAAACCGAAGTTTATGTAGGCGGATGCTTAAGAATAAGGCAGGTTTCTGGAAGACATCCTTCCTGGATTACGGGTTAACCCTAGATAGATTGCCAGGACAGCGACGCGTGCAAACGGCGGTTTCGTCCGGCAACCCCTTGCATGCAGCCTCGCCGAAAAGCACGAGCCCCGCGAAGCGGCAACGCTTCGCGGGGCTCGAACATG
This sequence comes from Burkholderia sp. BCC1999, assembly GCF_905339975.1. Lineage (NCBI taxonomy): Bacteria > Pseudomonadati > Pseudomonadota > Betaproteobacteria > Burkholderiales > Burkholderiaceae > Burkholderia > Burkholderia sp. BCC1999. The sequence continues at coordinate 28,135 of NZ_CAJPHP010000005.1, forward strand.
ATCAGATCCGGGGACGGCGCTCGTACGCCTGTCGGTCAGGAGACTTGGCCGCTGCGCGAAAGCACAGCGCCTCACCCGGAGCGTAAACGCGCCGGTCAGCGCATTACTGGGTATCCATCGGGCACTTCAGGTTGCAGCCGTTCGGATCGCCAAGGTCGCCCTTGCGGCGCAACGCCGACTTCTTGCTGCCCTGGTATTTCTGCGACGGCGCCGACGCCGCGAAAGGCATCTGCGGATGTTCGTTCAAACGAAACTGCTCGCTCAGGATGCCGCCCGGCACACCCGGGGAATTCTGCGCGAGCGCAAACGGCGAAGCGACGACCAGCAGCCCCGCGGTCAACGCTGCCGCGGCAAGGGAAACGGAAAATTTCATGGCGGAATGACGCCTGAACGGCGTGCTTGTTGGAACGTTGATCAAGCGGCAAGCGTAGCGCAAATCCCCCGCTGCTGCAGCGCGGCTCGATCGTGTCCCCGTTACCGGGAGTTGCCGCCCTGCGCGTGCGTGCCGTCGCCGCCGGCCAGCCCGCTCGCAACGCTCGTCAGCGTGCCGCACGCGGCCGGATCGTAGCCGTCCAGATGCGCGACGCGCTCGACGAAACGTGCGTCGCGCAGCAGCGCCAGCACGCCGGCGAGCGGCCTCGCGTCGAGCCGCGCGCGTTCGCACGCGAAGTAATAGTCCTCGTCGACGACCGGGATGAAATCGAGCCCGAAATGATGGGCGGCCGGCTCGACGCCGAAGCCGAGATCGGCCATCCCGCTCGCGACGAACGCCGCGATCGCCGAATGCGTGAGCTCGGCCGATGCATAGCCGTCGATGCGCTCCGGATCGATGCCGATCGCGCGCAGCGCGAGGTCCAGCAGCATGCGCGTGCCCGACCCCGGCTGCCGGTTGACGAAGCGGATGTCGTTGCGCGCGAGATCCGCGAGCCCGCGGACCTGCTTCGGGTTGCCGCGTGGCACGAACAGCCCCTGCTGGCGTCGCGTCAGATGAATCAGCACATGGCGCGTGTCGTCGAGCCACGGCCGGTAGATCTGCGCGCATTGCGCGCGAAACGCTCCGCGCGGCAGGTGAAAGCCGGCCAGGTCGCATTCGCAGCGCGCGAGTGCCTGCACGGCTTCGACGCTCTCGCGATACTTGATGTCGACGGCGGCCTGCACATCGACGAGCGCGGAGACGAGCGTCGCGACCGCGTAGCCGTGCGACGCGTGGATGCGCACGGCGCCGTCGCGCTGCGCGAGCCGCCGGTTCAGGTCGCTCGCCACTTCGGCCGCCAGCGTGCGCAAATTCCCGTCGAGCCGGCTGCGCGCGAGACGCTGCGCATCGACGACCGCCTGCCCGAGCGCCGACAACGTCGATCCCTTGCCGCGTGCCGTTTCGATCAGCTCACCGCCGATGCATGCCTCCAGCGCGCGGAGCATGCCCCAAGCGTGCCGGTACGACAGTCCTTTGGCTTGCGCCGCCTGCGCAATGCTGCCCGTGTCGGCCACGAGTTCCAGTAACGGCGCAACATCCGACAGGCTGGCCGACCGGCCTTCCGTGTCGCGTACGGTCAGATACGCGTCGCATTCGATTCGAATCAATTATGCACTCCGATTTCCTATTGCGACCGCGAAATCTTCCGCTTATCGTTGGTCAAAATCAATCAGAACGAAGTCACGGTGCGCACTATATGAATTTCGAGCGCATATGAGACTTTGGAGGAGCATAACCGATGTCCCCGAATTCCCCTGCGCCCGACGCGCTGGTCGAGCGTCATGCGCGCGCCGGCCAGTCGCTCGTCGCGATCCTGCATGCGATCCAGGACGACGCCGGCTACGTGCCGCCGGGCTGCGTCGCGCCGCTCGCCAAGGCACTCAACCTGTCGCGCGCGGAAGTGCACGGCGTACTGACCTATTACCACCACTTCCGCACCGCGCCGCCCGCGCGTGTGACGATCCAGATGTGCCGCGCCGAAGCGTGCCGCAGCATGGGCTGCGAAACGCTGGCCGCACACGCGGAAGCGCGCACGGGCTGCCGGTTCGATGCAGCGCACGGCGATGCCGCGGCTACGCACGCGCCGGACGCCGTCGCGCTCGAATCGGTGTACTGCCTCGGCTTGTGTGCGCAGTCGCCGTCGCTGACGGTCAACGGCGTGCTGCACGCGAAGGTCACGCCGGCGAAGTTCGACGCGCTGCTCGCCGACGCGGTCGCCCGCACGCCGGAGGCCGCATGACGACCCGCATCTACGTTCCGCGCGACTCATCTGCGCTGGCGCTCGGCGCCGACGCGCTCGCCGCCGCGATCGTCGCTGAAGCCGAACGGCGCGGCGTCGCGATCGAACTGGTCCGCAACGGCTCGCGCGGGCTCCTGTGGCTCGAGCCACTCGTCGAGGTTGGCACGGCCGCGGGCCGTGTCGGCTACGCGAACCTGTCGGCCGCCGACGTGCCGTCCCTGTTCGACGCCAACTGGCTCGACGGCGGCACGCACCCGAGCGCCATCGGCCTCGTCGATGCGCTGCCCTATCTTGCGCGCCAGCAACGCCTCACGTTCGCGCGGATCGGCCTGACCGATCCGCTGTCGATCGACGACTACCTGCAACACGAAGGCCTCGCGGGCCTGAAGAACGCACTCGCGCTCGACGGCGATGCCGCATGCGAGACGCTGCTCGAATCGGGGCTGCGCGGCCGCGGCGGCGCGGCGTTCCCGGCCGGCATCAAGTGGCGCACCGTGCGGAACGCGCGCGCCGCGCAGAAGTACATCGTCTGCAACGCGGACGAAGGCGATTCGGGCACGTTCTCCGACCGCCTGCTCATGGAATGCGATCCGTACTGCCTGATCGAAGGGATGATCATCGCGGGCATCGCGACAGGCGCGACGATCGGTTACATCTACGTGCGCAGCGAATATCCGCACGCGATCGCCACGCTTGAAGCCGCGATCGTCCGCGCCCGCGAAGCCGGCTGGCTCGGCGACCACGTACTCGGCTCCGCGCACGCGTTCGAGCTGCACGTCGCGAAAGGCGCGGGCTCGTACGTATGCGGCGAGGAAACGGCACTGCTCGAATCGCTCGAGGGCAAGCGTGGCGTCGTGCGCGCGAAGCCGCCGCTGCCCGCGCTCGCCGGCCTGTTCGGCCAGCCGACCGTCATCAACAACGTGATCACGCTCGCGACGGCGCCCGTGATCTTCGCGCGCGGCGCGGCGTTCTATCGCGATTACGGGATGGGCCGCTCGCGCGGCACGCTGCCGTTCCAGCTCGCGGGCAACATCCGTCAAGGCGGCCTCGTCGAACTCGCGTTCGGCGTCACGCTGCGCGAACTGCTGTTCGACTTCGGCGGCGGCACGGCCAGCGGCCGGCCCGCTCGCGCCGCCCAGGTCGGCGGCCCGCTCGGCACCTACCTGCCCGACCATCAGTGGGACGTGCCGCTCGACTACGAGGCGTATACGGCGATCGGCGCGGTCGTCGGCCATGGCGGGATCGTTCTTCACGACGACACGTCGAACCTCGCCGAGCTGGCCGAATACGCGATGAAGTTCTGCGCGATCGAATCGTGCGGCAAGTGCACGCCGTGCCGGATCGGCTCGACGCGCGGCGTCGAGACGATCGCACGCATCCGCGACGGCGACACGTCGGAGCGTCAGGTCACGCTGCTGCGCGACCTGTGCGACACGATGCTGGCTGGCTCGCTGTGCGCGATGGGCGGCATGACGCCGTACCCGGTGCTGTCCGCACTCGACCATTTCCCCGAAGATTTCGGGCTCGCTGCCGGCAAGGATGCCGCGTCGGGCCCGGTCAAGGCTGCGGCCTGACCCAGAAGGAGCCCTGCATGTCCCTCGACACGAACAACGTCCGCCAAGGCGGCTGCGGCTCGGGCCAATGCGCGTGCAAGAGCGCCGCACAGGCGCGCGAGCGCGATCCGTTCGACGATACCGATTACGGCACGCCGCAACGGCACGCCGATACCGATGTCACGCTCGAAATCGACGGCCAGCCGGTGACGGTACCGGCCGGCACGTCGGTGATGCGCGCGGCGATCGAAGCCGGCGTCAACGTCCCGAAACTCTGCGCAACCGATTCGCTCGAGCCGTTCGGCTCGTGCCGGCTGTGCCTCGTCGAGATCGAAGGCCGGCGCGGTTATCCGGCGTCGTGTACGACACCTGCCGAAGCCGGCATGAAGGTGCGCACGCAGTCTGACCGGCTGCAGTCGCTGCGCCGCAACGTGATGGAGCTGTACATCTCCGACCATCCGCTCGACTGCCTCACCTGCCCCGCCAACGGCGACTGCGAACTGCAGGACATGGCGGGCGTCGTCGGGCTGCGTGAAGTGCGCTACGGCTTCGACGGCGCGAATCACCTGAAAGACCGCAAGGACGAATCGAACCCGTATTTCACGTACGACCCGTCGAAGTGCATCGTCTGCAACCGCTGCGTCCGCGCGTGCGAGGAAACGCAGGGCACGTTCGCGCTGACGATCGCCGCGCGCGGCTTCGAATCGCGCGTGGCCGCGGGCGAAAGCGAATCGTTCATGGCGTCGGAATGCGTGTCGTGCGGCGCGTGCGTCGCCGCATGTCCGACGGCCACGCTGCAGGAAAAATCCGTCGTGCAGCTCGGGCAGGCCGAACACTCCGTGATCACGACCTGCGCGTACTGCGGTGTCGGCTGCTCGTTCAAGGCCGAGATGAAGGGCACGCAGGTCGTGCGCATGACGCCGCACAAGAACGGCCTTGCGAACGAAGGCCACGCGTGCGTGAAGGGACGCTTCGCCTGGGGCTATGCCACGCACAAGGACCGCATCACGAAGCCGATGATCCGCGAGAAGATCACCGACCCGTGGCGCGAAGTGAGCTGGGACGAAGCGCTCACCTACGCGGCAACGCAATTCCGCAAGCTGCAGCAGAAGTACGGCCGCGATTCGATCGGCGGCATCACGTCGTCGCGCTGCACGAACGAGGAAACCTATCTCGTGCAGAAGCTCGTGCGCGCCGCGTTCGGCAACAACAACGTCGATACCTGCGCTCGTGTGTGCCATTCGCCGACCGGCTATGGCCTGAAGACGACGCTCGGCGAATCGGCCGGCACGCAGACGTTCGCATCGGTCGGCCAGGCCGACGTGATCGTCGTGATGGGCGCGAATCCGACCGACGGCCATCCGGTGTTCGGTTCGCGGATGAAGCGCCGCGTGCGCGAAGGCGCGAAGCTGATCGTGATCGATCCGCGCCGCATCGACGTCGTCGACGGCCCGCACGTGAAGGCCACGCATCACCTGCAACTGCGCCCCGGCACCAACGTCGCGATCGTCAACGCGCTCGCGCACGTGATCGTCACCGAAGGGCTCGTTGCCGACGCATTCGTCGCCGAGCGCTGCGACACGCGCGCATTCGAGCAATGGCGCGAATTCGTGTCGCGCGAGGAGAATTCACCGGAGGCGACCGCCGACGTGACGGGCGTGCCGGCAGAACGCGTGCGCGAGGCCGCGCGCCTCTACGCGACGGGCGGCAATGCCGCGATCTATTACGGGCTGGGCGTCACCGAACACGCGCAGGGTTCGACGACGGTAATGGGCATCGCGAACCTCGCGATGGCGACCGGCAACATCGGCCGTGAAGGCGTCGGCGTCAATCCGCTGCGCGGCCAGAACAACGTGCAGGGCTCGTGCGACATGGGCTCGTTCCCGCACGAACTGCCCGGCTACCGGCACATCAGCGACGAGGTCGTGCGCACGCAGTTCGAGCAGGCGTGGTCGGCCACGCTGCAACCGGAACCGGGGCTGCGCATCCCGAACATGTTCGATGCAGCGCTCGACGGCAGCTTCAAGGGGCTCTACTGCCAGGGCGAGGACATCGTCCAGTCGGACCCGAACACGCAGCACGTATCGGCCGCGCTGTCGGCGATGGAATGCATCGTCGTGCAGGACATCTTCCTGAACGAGACCGCGAAATACGCACACGTGCTGCTGCCGGGTTCGACGTTCCTCGAGAAGGACGGTACGTTCACGAACGCCGAGCGCCGCATCTCGCGCGTGCGCAAGGTGATGCCGCCGCTCGCGGGCTATGCGGACTGGGAAGTGACGCTGCTGCTGTCGCAGGCACTCGGCTACGACATGCACTACACGCATCCGTCGGAAATCATGGACGAGATCGCGCGGCTCACGCCGACCTTCTCGGGCGTGTCGTACGAGAAGCTCGATGCGCTCGGCAGCATCCAGTGGCCGTGCAACGAACACGCGCCGGAAGGCACGCCGACCATGCACATCGATGCGTTCGTGCGCGGCAAGGGCCGGTTCGTGATCACCAAGTTCATTCCGACGCCGGAAAAGGTCACGCAGCGCTATCCGCTGATCCTGACGACGGGCCGCATCCTGTCGCAATACAACGTCGGCGCGCAGACGCGCCGGACCGAAAATGTCCGGTGGCACGAAGAGGATCGCCTCGAGATCCATCCGCACGACGCGCAGGATCGCGGGATCCGGAACGACGACTGGGTCGGCATCGAATCGCGCGCCGGGCACACGGTGCTGCGCGCGCTCGTGACGGAGCGCATGCAGCCGGGCGTCGTGTACACGACGTTCCACTTTCCCGAATCGGGCGCGAACGTGATCACGACCGACAGTTCCGACTGGGCGACGAACTGCCCGGAATACAAGGTGACGGCGGTGCAGGTGCTGCCGGTTGCGCAACCGTCCGACTGGCAGCGCGCGTACGCGCGCTTCAACGCGGAGCAGATCGACCTGCTCGAGCGCCGCGCGGCCACGCCCGACACCGTGACGACAGGCAAGTGAGGCAGCGATGGACCACGAACACCTGATCGACATGGCCAACCAGATCGGCGCATTCTTCGAATCGATGCCCGATCGCGACGAGTCGCTGGCCGGCATCGCCGACCATATCCGGCGCTTCTGGGAACCGCGGATGCGCCGCGCGTTTCTCGCCGCGCTCGACGATCCGTCGAGCGCAGGCGCGCAACGCGCGGCACCGATCGTGCGCGACGCGATCGCCGCGCACCGTGCATCGCTCGTGCCCGCCGCCGCGAGCGCCTGAGCGCACCGTTACGCGGACTGCGTCATGCCCGCGAACCAGGTTTCGCAGTGGCGCAGCAGCGCGTTCGCGTCGGTTGCCGTGCGCCCGCGCGCGGCAACATAACCGTCCGGCCGCAGCAGGTAGAACGACGGCCGCGAGCGGCCGTATTCCTGCGCCAGCCCGGCGGCCCCGTCGCCTGCGGTATCGGTGACGCGCCACACGCGCACCGCATCCGGCATGATCCGCTCGAGCCCCTGCACGAGCGCCTGCGCATCGGCCGCGATGGCCGGTACACCGCCGGCATCTTCATTCACCGGCTCTTCCAGCAGCAACAGCGCGAAGCTCGCCGGATCGTGAAGATCATATAGCCGCGCCGTTCCCGGTGCGCGGCCGAGCGGCCCGTCGAGCACATGCACGAGTGCATCGGGCGCCCGCTCGCCTGCGCGCGGCCCGCCGTCGAGCACGCGTTCGAGCGTGAGCGGACTCTTCCGGTACTGCACGCCAAGCTCGCTGACCGTGCGCCGCACCGCGTCGCGCATCGGCCCGAACGACGCCAGCAGCGGCACGACATGATCGCGCAGCAGCCTCATCGCGCCGCGCTCGGCTTCGACCATCTGCGTGACGAAACCGGTCTGCCGCAACACGTCGCGCTCGATCGGATGGCGTTCCGCGTGGTACGTGTCGAGCAGCCGCTCGGGCGTGCCGGCGCCAAGCACGCGCGCGAGCTTCCAGCCGAGATTGAACGCTTCCTGGATGCCGGTGTTCATGCCCTGCGCGCCGGCCGGGCTGTGGACGTGCGCCGCGTCGCCCGCGAAGAACACGCGGCCGTGACGCAACCGGTCGACCATCCGGCTATGCAGGTGAAAATAGGACGACCACGCGAGATCGCTCGGCGAGATCGACACGCCGGCACGTTTACGCACGATCGCGTCGCACTCCGCGAGCGTCGGCGTCGGCGCATCGGACGACGCGTCGCTGCCGGGCGGACGGTCGGCCACGAGCCGGTAACGGCCGTCGCCCATCGGAAACAGGCCGGCCATGCCTTCGGGCGACGTGAACAGGTGGATCTCTTCGTCCGGCCAGTCGGGTATCGCCGCGAAATCGGCGAGCAGGAACGTCTGTTCGAATGCCTGTCCGGCAAAGCCCAGGCCGAGCAGATGCCTGACCGTGCTGTGCGCGCCGTCTGCCGCGATCAGGTACGACGGCGCGAACGACTCGTCGCGACCGTCCGCGCAGCGGATCGACACGTCGAGCGACGTGCCGCCCGTGTCGCACGCGGTCAGCGTCGCACCGCGCTCGACCGTCACGCCCAGCCGCGCCAGGTGTTCGGCCAGCAGGCGCTCGGTGATGCTCTGGTCGAGAAACAGCAGATAGGGATAGCGCGTTTGCAGCGGATCGAAATCGAGCCGCGCGATCACGCGGCCGTCGGCGTGCAGCGCGGCCGCGTGCGCGCGATGACCGAGCGCGAGAAACGGCTCGACCGTGCGATGCTGCTCCAGCAGTTCGAGCGTGCGCGCCTGGATGCCGATCGCGCGCGAATACGGCGCGGGCGCTGCGAGGCGATCGATGATGCGCACCGGCACGCGGGCCCGCGCGAGGCTCATCGCCGCGGCAAGACCGGTCGGCCCCGCGCCGACGATCAGCACGGGCGGGATATCGGGCAGTGTGTCAGCCATGAGAACCTCCGCGACCCTGCAAGTCTACGCCGCTCAGCGTGACGGGGCCATATGCCGACCGGCCGAAGCGCGGCCGCGACTCGCGGTGTGGGAAAATACCGGCTTTCCGTCAGTTTTCGCGTCATGGATTCCGTATTCGACCGGGCATATGCCGCACACCGCGCGGGCCGCCTCGCCGAGGCCGAGCACGGCTATCGCAACGCGCTCGCCTCCAACCCCGCCGACGCCGACGCGCTGCACCTGTTCGGCGTGCTGCGCCACCAGCAGGGCCAGCATGCCGAAGCAGCCGATCTCGTCGGCCGCGCGGTCGCGCTGCGCCCGGACGATGCCGCGCTGCAGCTCAATCTCGGCAATGCGCTGAAGGCGCTCGGCCGGCTCGACGAGGCGATCGACCGCTTTCGCAACGCGCTGACGCTCGCGCCCGAATTTCCGCTCGCGCACTACAACCTCGGCAACGCGTATGCGGCACTGCAGCGTCACGACGATGCGATCGATGCGTTCGGCCGCGCGCTGCGGCTCACGCCCGATGACGCATCGATCCACAACAATCTCGGCAACGCACTGAACGCGCTCGGCCGCCACGACGACGCGCTCGCCGCGTTCGGTCGCGTGCTCGAACTGCGACCCGGGCATGCGGGCGCGCACAACAACCTCGCGATGGCGCTGAACGCGACCGGCCGCGCCGACGACGCGATCGCGCACTTCCAGGCCGCGATCGCCGCGCAACCGCGTTTCGTCGCCGCGCATTTCAATCTCGGCAACACATTTGATGCGCTCGGCCGGCATGCCGAAGCGGCAGCCGCGTTCGAAGCCGCGCTCGCGCTGCACCCGCCGTTTCCGCTCGCGCTGTTCGGGCTCGCGAACGCCCTGTGTGCGCAAGCGCGCCACCGCGATGCGCTGCCCTACTACGAGCGCGCCGTCGGTCTCGATCCGTCGTTCGGCCTCGCGTGGCTGAATCTCGGCAACGCGCATCACGCGCTCTGCGCACATGAGATGGCGCTGCGCGCATTCGACCAGGCGCTGCGCGTCGCGCCCGATCTCACGCTCGCGCGGTTGCACCGCGCGGTCACACTGCTGACGCTCGGCGACTTCACGCGCGGCCTGCCTGCATACGAAGCGCGCCACGACACGCCGGGCGCCACACCGCTCGGCACGCTGCCGCGCTGGCAAGGCGAGCCGATTGCGTCACGCGCGCTGCTGATCCGCGCGGAACAGGGGTTCGGCGACACGCTGCAGTTCGCCCGCTTCGTGCCGCTTGCCCGCGCGCGTTGCGCGCACGTCGTGCTCGAAGTCCAGCCGGAACTCGTGCCACTGCTGGCGCCGGCCGCGTCGCGCTGGCGCGTGACGCTCGTCGCGCAGGGCGCTGCCAGGCTGCCTGCGGCGGATGTCGCCTGCACGCTGATGAGCCTGCCGTTCCTGCTGGGGCTTCAACCGGACGACATCGTCGGCGGCTCGCGCTACCTCGACGCGCCCGACGGCGCCCGGCGGCGCTTTCGCGGCTCGCTCGGCGGGCAGTCGAAGCGCAAGTTCGGCCTCGCCTGGTCGGGGCGCCGGCAGGCGCAGGAAAACCGCTCGATGCCGTTCGATGCGCTCGCGCCGCTGCTCGCACTGCCGGACATCGACTGGATCGTGCTGCAACCGGCCCTCGACGACGACGAACGCATGCGCGTCGACGCGCATCCGCGCGTGCATCGCCTCGACGGCCGGCTGAACGACTTTGCCGATACGGCCGCGCTGATCGAGCGGCTCGACGGCGTCGTCACGATCGACACGGCCGTCGCGCACCTCGCGGGCGCGCTCGGCAAACCGCTGTGGGTCATGCTGCCGTTCGCGCCCGACTGGCGCTGGTTCACCGGCGAGGACTGCCCGTGGTATCCGCAGGCCCGGATCGCCCGCCAGCCTGCGCCGGGCGAATGGCTCGACGTCGCGGCCACGGTCGCCGGCAAACTGCGCGAAGCCTGAACGCAGACAAAAAAGGGAGCGCGCGGCGCTCCCTTTTTCAATATGATCCGCGCGGCCCGTGCCGCGCGTTTTGGCGCGATGCAACGGCGCCCGTCAGGCCGCCTTGTACTGGTTGCGTGCCTCGGTCGTGCGATACAGCACGAGCGTCGCGATCAGCCCGCAGATAGCGGCCACGCTCAGCCACAGCCCCGGCGCCGCCTTGTTGCCCGTCTGGTGAATCAGCAATGTCGAGATCGCGGGCGTGAAGCCGCCGATCGTCGTCGCGAGGCTATACGCGAGCGAGAAGCCGGCCGTGCGCACGTCGGCTGGCATCACTTCGGTCAGTGCGACGACCATTGCGCCGTTGTACGACGCATACAGGAACGACAACCACAGCTCGACCGCGAGCAGCCGCAGGAACGACGGATCGCCGACGAGCCACAGCACGGCCGGGTAAGCCGTCAACAGCGTCAGCACCGTAAACGCGATCAGCACCGGGCGGCGGCCGATACGGTCGGACAGCGCACCGGACAGCGGCAGCCACACGAGGTTCGAGATACCGACGCAGACGGTCACGACCAGCGCGTCGAGCGACGACAGGTGCAGCACTTCCTTGCCGAAGGTCGGCGTATAGGCGGTGATCATGTAGAACGACACCGTCGTCATGATCACCATCCCCATGCCGGCAACCACGACGCCCCAGTTGTCGAGCATCGAGCGCATGATCTCGCCCATCGTCGGACGATGACGCTTCGCGAGGAATTCGTCGGTCTCCTTCAGCGAACGGCGGATCAGGAACAGGAACGGCACGATCAGGCAGCCGATCAGGAACGGAATGCGCCAGCCCCACGCCGTCATCTCCTCGGCCGGCAGCGCGCGGTTCAGCAGCACGCCGACGAGCGCGGCGAACACGACAGCCACCTGCTGGCTACCCGACTGCCACGACGTATAGAACCCCTTGTGCCCCTTCGTCGCGATCTCCGACAGGTAGACCGACACGCCGCCGAGTTCGACGCCGGCCGAGAAGCCCTGCAGCAGCCGGCCGAGCAGCACGAGCACCGGCGCGAGCACGCCGATCGTCGCGTAGCCCGGTATCGCGGCCACCGCGAGCGTGCCGATCGCCATCAGCCCGAGCGTCAGGATCAGCCCCTTTCGGCGACCGTGATGGTCGATGTACGCGCCGAGCACGATTGCGCCGACCGGCCGCATCAGGAAGCCCGCGCCGAACACCGACAGCGACAGCATCAGCGACGCGAATGCGTCGCCGCTCGGGAAGTAGGTTTTCGCGATGGCCGACGCGTAATACCCGTAGACCATGAAGTCGTACATTTCCAGGAAGTTGCCGCTGACGACCCGGAACACGGTGCGGACTTTCGATTCCTGTGCGATGGCGTGTGACGCTGTGGACATGTTTTTCTCGCTCAGCTCGGATGGCGCGAATTCGCGCCGCATGGACCCGGCGATGCGCGACGCGTCTGGCCGGCGCGCACGGGCATCGGTGCCCTCCGGCGGCGCATCGCGCAACGATGCGTGCACCGGTATGGTCCGCGAATGATGCCACGCGAAGCCGACATTTGCCTTGTAGCGCCGCTGTCGTTGCCGTCGCAGCATCCGACTCGTACGAGTCGCCCTGAAACGGGCACGAGAATCGAATTGATCTGATCGACCGGCCCGCAATGGCTGACCACAATGTCACGATTTGCGACGACATTTCCGCGCCGCGCCGGCACGCTCGCCTGTGTCGCATGGCGCACCGCCCTCATGACCCCAACGCCCCTCGTCCCCGTCGAAGGCGCGCTCGCCCGCCCTCGCGTCGCCCCGCTCGACCACGTCCCGCCATTCGGCCGTGAATGGAAATTTCGCGGTGCGCCCGGTGCGCAGCCCACCAGGAACTACCTCGCGACGCTGACGACGTCCTGCATCGACGTCGACCGGCCGCACCGCGCATGCCACTGGCAACCGACGCCAGCGTCGACCGGCGTGCCTGTCGCGCCTGCCGTCACTGGCTGGCTCCTCCCCCGTACCGCCGGCAACCGTCGGGACCGGCGCGCGACGTACGCAACCTGCTTGAGCATCGGCGCGCTCGGTATCATCGGCTGGCTGATCGCCGTGCACGAGTTGCCCATGGATTTCGGGTCCACACACGCGATTCATACGGCGAGCACCGTGCCGGATCACGCTCGCTCATTCAACGGCACCGTGCGCGTCGCCGCCGGTCAGCCCGTTCAGCCCGATCAGCCGACGCACGCCGCGCCGCCGCACACGGTGGCGACACCCGTCACGAAATTGGCCGAATCGCAGCCAGCCCCGCACCGCGTCGTCCGTCGTCCGACGCCGCCTCGCCCGCAGACAACGTCCGACACACAACACACTGCCGCTGCATCGCCTTCTCGGGCAGGCGGTCGTCAACCGGCAACGACGCCCGCCCGAGCACCGATCGTCAAGCAGCGCACCGCGCATTCCCCGCTCCAGCACACAACGGCGACCATCGCGGCGCGCGAGCAACACGCCCCGCCGCCGCTCGCGCCCGATGCGCTCGACGATCCGCTCACGCTGATCGCAATGGCAAACGCACTGCGCGGCACCGAACCCGCCCGCACGACGCACGCGAGCGCCACCGGTTTCGACTGGACGTCGCAACTGTCCCACCGCCGATTGGCCGACACACCAGACACATTCGGGCGCTGACGATTTCCCGATAACAACCGCCCAATAAAAAACCCGGCGAAGATCGCTTCGCCGGGTTTCGCTCGTCTCTGCCGTCCATCTGACGATTCGTTACTTGTGCGCGGGCAGCCCCGTCTCGGTCTGCTTCTCGAGTTGCCGCACCTGCTCTTGCAGATCGCGCAACTGCAACTGCGCGGCACGCTTCTCGACCTGCAGCGCCTGCGTCTGCTCCTGCGCCGACTTCTGGCGCTGTGCGACTTCGGCCTGCTGGCTGCGCGCGACGCTCAGGTCGGCCTGCAGTTGCTGCGCACGATTCGACTGCAGCGCGATCACGCGTTCGAGAAACGCCTTCTGCGCCTGCAGCTCGGTACGGCGGATCTCGATATCGGCGAGTTGCACGGTCTGCTGGACGAAGTTCGCGTACACCATCTCCGCGCGGTTCTTCTCCTGCGAGCGGATCACGCGCCACAGATTCTTGTCCTGGAACAGCGCGACGTAGTACGTCATCTCGCGCGGATCGAACAGCAGGCTCGCGCCGTAGCTGCCGTTGTACGTGGTGCGCATCTCGACGATCCGTCCGTCGTGCAGCATCTGCGTCAGTTCGGCGACGTTGCCTTGCGTGGCGGCGTCATTAGACGCGGCCGCCGGCGCTGCGCCGCCGCTCAGGCTCGTCACCGCCGGACGCGTACCGGCGGCGGGGGCGGTCGCGTCGGCAGACCAGGCCGCGCCCGTTTGCGCGCAGGCCGCCAGCACAGCGATCCACGTTGCGCATCGGGCAGGAGAAAAGTTTCGGAAAGCCAACGTCAGACTCCGGCGAACGAATCGGAACTCGCGATTATCGTTCAAAACCAAAAGGCCGCATCTCGAATTTATCGGGATGCGGCCGACCTTCATGCGACGCGAAGCAAGCCCGCTGCTACAGGCGCGTTTCGCGCGCCGCGCGCAGGAACGCATCGAGCAGCGGCGTGCAGTCGAGCAGCTCCGAGCCGCCCGCGCGATGGAACTCCGGGTGCCACTGCACGCCGACGACGAACGGCGAGCGGCGATGGCGAATGCCCTCGATGATCCCGTCGCCAGCCGACACGGCCTCGATGTTCAGGTCACGGCCGAGATCGCGGATCGCCTGGTGATGGATCGAGTTGACAATCGCTTCGCTGCGCCCGGGGAACATGCTCGCCAGCGTCGACGAATCCGGGAAACGGATCGCGTGACGATGCTGGTCGTAGTGCTCGCTCACGTGCGCATTCGCAGTCGGCACATCGGTGGCGATGTCCTGGTACAGCGAGCCGCCGAACGCGACGTTGATCAGCTGGCAGCCGCGGCACACGCCGAGGACGGGTTTGCCGGACTCGACGAATTCATGCAACAGCTCGAGTTCGTACATGTCGCGCACGCGATCGCCCGGCCATTCGGGGCGCACATCCGATGCCGCGTAGGTTTGCGGCGACACGTCGGCGCCGCCTTGCAGCAGCAGGCCGTCGAGATGCTTCGCATAGTCGCGCAGGCGGATGTTGCTCGGGTGGATCATCCCCTGGTGGCCGACGGTCGGAATCATGAACACGAGCACGTCGCGCGACATCACCCAGTGGGCGATCGATTCCTCGAGATACTGCAGCGTCTTGCCGCGCAGCCCTTTCGCGCCCGGTTCCGGATGGAAGATCCGCGCCGACACGCCGATGCGCAGCGTGCGTTGCGTAATGCGCTGGCCCGCGCGGTCAAACAGCCGGCGTGCCCGCGCCGCGATGATCCGGCCGAACACCGACCATGGCGTGTCGCTCTGCTTCAGGTAGGCCGGCGGTGCATTCTGCGCGCTCGCGGGCGGCGGGCGCGCCGTTTCGAAATCCGGCTGCGCACCGAAGCCGGGCGGCGGCGCACCCGGCTTCGGCGGCGCGGCAACGCCATCGACGGCGGCAGCCGCCGCGCCGGACGCACCGGGCTCGGACGCGGCCGTGACCGGCGGCGCGCCGTCTGCTGGGACGTTCGGTGCGGCGGCTTGCGCGGCCGGCGCATCGGGCGTTTGCACCGGATCGGGACGGAGGGAATCGGAAGAAGCGGAAGAGGTGCCGGGCAGACCGGCCGGGGAAGGCGTGTGTTCGCTCATGACGATGGTCTGGTACGTCGCTCACGCGTATGGATAGACGAGGATTCATTATGCTTCAGTGCACGATCGCGCGGCAAACCTGCAACATCCTGTCGCCATTGTTGCAAGTGGATGCAGGCGACGCGGGAGCGCGCCCCCGCTCGTGCGCCGGCACCACCAGCGTCTTGCCTCCCGCACTGGACATCAGTGATATATCACAATAATATCCAGGCATCGTCCACGCTTTCCGATCGCCCGCGCCATGATCGCGCCCCGTCTAGCCGCCTCGCCGCACCTCGCATGAGCACCCTGACCGACGTCACCCGCGATCGTCCCGCCACCCCGGCGGCCAGCCTCGCCGACCGTGCGTACGCGCTGATCCAGCGCGACATCATCACGATGCGCCTGAAGCCGGGCGCCGCACTCAACGAAGCCGACCTCGTCGCGCGCACGGGGATCGGCCGCACGCCGGTGCACCAGGCCGTGCATCGGCTCGTGCTCGAAGGGCTGCTGTCGGTGATGCCGCGCAAGGGCCTGATGGTGCAGCCGCTGTCGCTCGACGACATCGTCGCGGTGATCGACGTGCGGCGCATCAACGAAGCGCACTGCGCCGAACTCGCCGCGCGCCACGCGACGCCGGACGATCTCGCGCGCCTGGCCGCGCTGCTCGACGCAGGACAGGCGTGCGTCGACACGCACGACGTCGAGGGAATGATGGAACTCGACCGCGCATTTCATCAGGCGATCGCCGTGGCCGCACGCAACGCGGTCCTCGCCGAAATCCTGCGCGCACTGCACGAGCGCTCGCTGCGCTTCTGGTTCGTCACACTGTCCGAACCGCACCACCTCGCCGACGTCCAGCACGAGCATCGCGAGCTGTTCGAACGGCTGTCCGCACGCGACGCCACCGGTGCGCGCGCGGCCGTCGAAGGCCATATCGATTCGTTCCGCTCCACGCTTCTTCAACATCTTCGCCCCTGAGCCGCCCATGACCACTTTCACGCCCTTTCCCCCGCTCGCCCAGCTCGCCGCCGACCTCGCGGCCGGCCGCACCACGAGCCGCGCGCTCGTCGATACCGCGCTCGACCGGATCGCCGATCCGTCGGGCCAGGGCGCGGCCGTCTTCACCGAAGTCGACGCCGACAACGCACGCGCGGCCGCCGACGCGCACGACCGGCTGCGCGCCGCAGGCACCGTGCTGTCGCCGCTCGCGGGCATTCCGGTGTCGGTGAAGGACCTGTTCGACGTCGCGGGCCAGGTGACGCGCGCGGGTTCGCGCGTGCTCGACGGCGCGCCGGCCGCGCGCACCGATGCGGTCGCCGTCGCGCGGCTCAAGCGTGCGGGCGCGGTGCTGGTCGGCCGCACCAACATGAGCGAGTTCGCGTTCTCGGGGCTCGGACTGAATCCGCACTTCGGCAATCCGCGCTCGCCGTACCACCGCGACGTACCGGGCGATGCGCGGATTTCCGGCGGCTCGTCGTCGGGGGCGGCCGCATCCGTCGCCGACGGAATGGCCGCCGTCGCGCTCGGCACCGACACGGGCGGCTCGATCCGCATTCCGGCCGCGCTGTGCGGGCTGACGGGCTTCAAGCCGACCGCGAGCCGAATCCCGACGCAAGGCGGCGTGCCGCTGTCGACGACGCTCGACTCGTTCGGCCCGATCGGCCTGACGGTCGCGTGCTGCGCGCTCGTCGACCGGATGCTCGCGGGCCTCGAGCCGCACGTGCCGGCCGCGCGGCCGCTCGAAGGCGTGCGGCTCGGCGTGCTGACGAACTATGTAACGGACGGTGTCGACGCCGACGTCGCGGCCGCGCTCGACACCGCGCTCAAGCATCTCGAAGCCGCCGGCGCGATCGTCACCGAAGTGCGCTTCCCTGCGCTCGACCGGCTGCCGGAGATCAACCGCTTCGGCTTCTCGCCGATCGAGGCGTACGCCTGGCATCGTCCGCTGCTCGCGCAGCATCGCGACCAGTACGACCCGCGCGTGCTGACGCGGATCCTGAAGGGCGAACCCGCGAGCGCGGCCGACTATCTCGACCTGCTCGCCGCGCGCGCCGCGATGCTCGACGAAGCCGCACACACGGTCTGGGCACGCTTCGATGCGCTCGTCGCACCGACGGTGCCGGTCGTGCCGCCGCGCATCGCCGACCTCGAAACGGACGACGACGCGTTCACGCGCACCAATGCGCTGATCCTGCGCAATCCGAGCGCGTTCAACTTCCTCGACGCGTGCGGCCTGTCGCTGCCGTGCCACCCGCGTGACGCGGCGCCGGTCGGCCTGATGCTCGCGGCGGCGCCGCATCGGGACGACGCGCTGCTCGCGATCGGCCAGGCGGTCGAGGCCGTGCTGAACACGATCCGCTGACCGCACCGGCCGGTCGCCGGCGGGCAACGCGCGCGGTGCGGCAGGGTGCCGCACGCGCGCTGTCAGTTTCGTGCCAGACCGTTCGCGCTAAAATCGCGCGATTGTTTTCCGGACCGACCGACGAGGAACCCCGCTGACATGAACGACTACACGCTTGCGCTACGCCGTGAACGCCGCCTGCTGATGCTGCTCGGATGGGCGTGCATCGCCCTGCTGGCCGGTGCGCTGTACCTGCAGTACGTGAAGAACGAAGATCCGTGCCCGCTGTGCATCATCCAGCGCTACTTCTTCTCCGCGATCGGGATCTTCGCGTTCCTGGCCGCCGGGATCCGCAACTGGCGCGGCATCTGGGTGCTCGAACTGCTGATCGCGATCGCGGCGGCCGGCGGCGTCGGCACGGCCGCGCGACACCTGTCGATCCAGATGAATCCGGGCTTCAGCTGCGGCTTCGACACGCTGCAGCCGATCGTCGACAGCCTGCCGCCCGCGCAGTGGTTCCCCGGCATGTTCAAGGTCGCGGGGCTGTGCGAGACCGTCTACCCGCCGATCTTCGGCATCCTGCTGCCCGGCTGGGCGCTGATCGGCTTCGCCCTGATCCTGGTTGCCGTCGTCGCGAGCCTCTGGCGCCATCGCCGCAAGCTCGCCAGCTGACTCGACGGCCGCTTTGCCGGCCCCTGGCATGTGCGGCCCGACCGATCGGGCTGCACGCCGCCGGCCGGTCCCCAGGCTCAGATTCACGCGTTTGCCGGCCGCATCCGGCCAGCCGCGCGTAAACACCTACTCCGCCGCAACCCCGATCAACGGGCAAACGCGCGTCGCGCGACCGTCGTGCCCACGCCCCGCCACGCGTGCGTTTCAGCCCGATGTGCACGCATCGACGCCCCGATCCCGCGCGGCGGGCCTATGATCGACATGATCGCCTCCTGATAGCCCGGATCACCGCCCGGCCATGTTCGCGCCGCATGGCGGTGCTATCTTCGGGACTGGATGGCGATCTACGTGCGCGAGGCCAGGCGGTCTCACCACCCCTGCGTAACGCGCGCCCGATCCGCAATGTCGACTGGATTCATCATGACAACGCAAACCATCCGCATCCGTCACCCTCATGGCGTCCGCGTGTCCGGCGGCGCCGTTGGCGCGCGTCCTCAGCGCGCTGCCGTCGCACTGCATCGGCCGTGCGGCCGGCCTGCCCCGCTCCCGTCCGTCATCGCCACGCCCGCCAGCCCGCGCCGCGTGTCGTGTCGCGTCGTTTCGCACGGGGTGTGCTGATGGAAGCCTGGCTCGGCGATCTGCAGCAACTGCTTGCGCATGGCGAAGCGGCCGTGCTCGTGACGGTCGCGCATACCGACGGCTCGGCGCCGCGTGAAGCCGGCACCAAGATGCTCGTCACGCGCGACATGGCCCGCCATACGATCGGCGGCGGTCATCTGGAATGGAAGGCGATCGAGATCGCGCGGCATCTGCTGAAGGATGGCGCGCACGTGCCGCACGCGCGCCGGCTCGAACGGCTCGCGCTCGGCCCGAGTCTCGGCCAGTGCTGCGGCGGCGCCGTGGTACTCGCGTTCGAGCGGCTCGACGTCGGCGATCTCGGCTGGATCATGTCGCTCGCGAAGCGCGTCGCGGCCGGCGCCGCGACCGTGCGTAGCGTATCATTCGGCCCCTCGCCGGGCGCGCCGCTGTTGAGCGAGCCCGAATCGGAAGCCGCGCGTGCCGACTGCCTGCTGTGGGAAACCGGCGGCGTGTCGCTGATGACCGAAACGATCGCGCCGTATGCGTTCCCCGTCGTGCTGTTCGGCGCCGGGCACATCGGCACCGCGCTCGTGAAGGTGCTGGCGACGCTGCCTTGCCACGTGCGCTGGATCGACGGGCCCGATGCGGTGTTCCCGCCGGCCGACGCGCTCGCCGGCATCGGCAACCTCGCGATCGAAGCGGCCGCTGCCCCGGCCGATGCGGTCGACGCGGCACCGCCGCAGTCCTACTTCGTCGTGATGACGCACGACCACGCACTCGATTTCGTGCTGGCCGAGCGGATCCTGCGACGCGGCGACTATGCGTACTTCGGGATGACCGGCTCGCACGCCAAACGCGTGCAGTTCGATCATCGCCTCGCGGCGATCGGCATCGACCCGGCCCAGGTCGCGCGGATGCGCTGCCCGATCGGTGTCGAAGGCATCATCGACAAGGCGCCCGAAGTGATCGCGATCTCGGTGGCTGCGCAATTGCTGCAGGCCGTCGAGGCGAACACGAACGCGGCAGCACCGGCTTCCCCTACCTACTGACCGACCAAGAACGACGCCATGACCCCGACATTCAAGGACAAGATTGCCCGCGCGCCGAAAGCGGAGCTGCACATCCACATCGAAGGCTCGCTCGAGCCCGAACTGATTTTTGCGCTCGCGCAGCGCAACGGCGTGAAGCTCGCGTACGACTCGATCGACGCGCTGCGCGCCGCGTACGCATTCACCGACCTGCAGTCGTTCCTCGACATCTATTACGCCGGCGCGAGCGTGCTGCTGACCGAGCAGGATTTCTACGACATGACGGCCGCGTATTGCGAACGCGCGCTTGCCGACAACGTCGTCCACACCGAGCTGTTCTTCGATCCGCAGACGCACACCGAGCGTGGCGTGCCGATCGAGACAGTCGTTGCGGGCATCGAGCGCGCACTCGCCGATGCAGAACAGCGCGGGCTGTCGAGCAAGCTGATCCTGTGCTTCCTGCGCCACCTGTCCGAAGAGGACGCGCTCGCGACGTTCGAATCCGCATTGCCGCTGTTCGAGCGCTATCGCCACCGGCTGATCGGCGTGGGCCTCGACTCGTCCGAGCTCGGCCATCCGCCCGTCAAGTTCGCGCGCGTGTTCGAGAAGGCGCGCGCGCTCGGGCTGAAGCTCGTCGCACACGCGGGCGAGGAAGGGCCGCCCGCCTATATCTACGAAGCGCTCGATGTCCTGAAGGTCGACCGGATCGACCACGGCGTGCGCAGCATCGAAGACGCGGCGCTCGTCGAACGCCTCGCCAAAACGCGCACCGCGCTGACCGTCTGCCCGCTGTCGAACCTGAAGCTGTGCGTGTTCGACGACATGGCGAAGCACACGCTGAAGGCGCTGCTCGAGCGCGGCGTCGCGGTGACGATCAACTCCGACGATCCGGCCTATTTCGGCGGCTACGTCAATGAAAACTACTTCGCGACGGCCGAAGGGCTGCAGCTCACGGATGCCGAAGTCCATGCGGTGATCCGCAACGGCTTCGAAGCGTCGTTCATCGAACCGGCGCAGCGCGACGCACTGTACGCGCGCCTCGACGCGTACTGGCAGGCCGCGTGACGGCCCGCATCGAGGAACGCTAGACAGATGAGACACGGCATCCGCTTCGCGACCACCGGTTCGGCCTTGCGCCGGGCCGGTCGCGGGCGTGCGCGCGTGGCGACGGCACGGTTCGTCGTCGCCCGCTCGTGCCTGCCGTCGCGGTGTGCCGTTCCGTTCGCCGCCGCATCGGTCACGAGCGCAACGGCTGCGAGGTTAGCCGGCAACCACTGGCTGGCGGCTTCGGCCGCCACGTTCGCCCGCGCACTCGCCTTCGGTCGTGCCGCACGCAGCGTGCCGCAACCGCTCGCGAAGCACCGTCCCGCCCCCGTGCGGCGTCGATCGCTTTCTTCTGTTCGCCTTACCTTGATGCAGGACCATTCGTCATGACGCAAACCGCTTTCCGTTCCCAGCTGCTGACCTTCAACGGCGACCCGGCGCAATCGAGCCAGGCCGCGAACCACGAGACCGACGGCCTCCTGATCGTCGCTGACGGCAAGGTCGTCGCGGCCGGCCCGTATGCACAGCTCGCGGCGACGCTCGCGCGCGACGCGGTCGTCCACGACCTGAGCGACAAGCTGATCGTGCCCGGCTTCATCGACACGCACATCCACTATCCGCAGACGGACATGATCGCGTCGCCGGCGCCGGGCCTGCTGCCGTGGCTCGACAAGTACACGTTCCCGACCGAGCGCCAGTTCGGCGACCCCGAGCATGCACGCGAAGTCGCCGATTTCTTCGTCGACGAACTGCTTGCGTGCGGCACGACGAGCGCGCTCGTCTACTGCACGGTGCACAAGCAGTCGGCCGATGCCCTGTTCGCGGCGAGCGACGCGCGCGACCTGCGGATGATCGCGGGCAAGGTGCTGATGGACCGCAACTGCCCCGAGTTCCTGCGCGACACCGCGCAATCGGGTTATGACGACAGCGCCGAGCTGATCGACCGCTGGCATGGCAAGGGCCGCCAGATGTACGCGCTCACGCCGCGCTTCGCACCGACGTCGACCGAGGCCCAGCTCGAAGCGTGCGGCGAACTCGCGCGCCGCCATCCGGACGTGTTCGTGCAGAGCCACGTCGCGGAAAACGTCGACGAAGTGAAATGGGTGGCCGAGCTGTTCCCGGGCCATCGCAGCTATCTCGACATCTATGACCGCTACGGTCTGCTGCGTCCGCGCGCGGTGTACGGCCACTGCATCCACCTCGACGACGAGGACCGCCGCCGGATGGCCGAGACGCGCACCGTCGTCGCGCACTGCCCGACGTCCAACTTCTTCCTCGGCAGCGGGCTGTTCGACTTCGACAAGGCCGGCGAACACGACGTGCCCGTCACGCTCGCGACCGACGTCGGCGGCGGCACGTCGTTCTCGATGCTGCAGACGATGAACGAGGCGCACAAGGTCGCGCGGCTGTCGGGCCACCACCTGACCGCGACGCGGATGTTCTGGCTCGCGACGGCCGGCGCCGCGCAGGCGCTCGACCTCGCCGACACGGTCGGCACGCTCAAGCCGCGCACCGAGGCCGACTTCGTCGTGCTCGACCCGCAGGCCACGCCGCTGCTGGCGCGGCGCACGAAGCGCGCGGATTCGCTCGAGGAACTGCTGTTCGCGTTCGCACTGCTCGGCGACGACCGCGCGGTGTACCGCACCTACGCGGCCGGCGAGCTCGTCCACGAGCGCGGCGCCGCGCGCCGCCCGGCCGCCGCGTAACGGTAACGGTAACGGCCCGCCGGAACGCTGTCCCGGCCGGCGCGGCACATTCGCCGCCGCGCCTGCCGGGCAGCCGGACGCGGATCGGGCCCCGACACCCTGCCCGACCGCCTTCCAGCACGCAATGCGCCGTGCTAGAATTCGCCGCTCATTGGGGAGTAGCCGCTCCGCTCGATGTCCCGCGCCCCCGGCGCGCATCGTGACGGAGGCGTCCGTCAACAGACTTGGCCGTACGGCCATGGCGGACGCAGCCACCTAGGCCTGGCGAGACCGATGGTTCACAGTGCGCCGCATCAGGGCCCGGCGCGCCGTGGATCGTCGCTCGCACGCACAACACCGGCCCGTGGAACCCCATCCGTGTCCCAAGCCTTCCTGATCTCCACCGGCGCCGTCGCCCTCGCTGAAATCGGCGACAAGACCCAATTGCTTTCCCTCGTCCTGGCCGCGCGCTATCGCAAGCCGGTGCCGATCATTCTCGGTGTGCTCGTCGCGACACTCGTGAACCACGGTTTCGCCGGCGCACTCGGCGAATGGCTCGGCGCGCTCGTCACGCCGTCGATCATGCGCTGGGCGCTCGCGTTCTCGTTCATCGCGATGGGGTTGTGGATTCTCGTGCCGGACAAGCTCGACGCCGACGAAGCCAACGCCAACCGTTCGCGGCTCGGCGTGTTCGGCGCGACGCTCGTCGCGTTCTTCCTCGCGGAAATGGGCGACAAGACACAGATCGCGACCGTCGCGCTGGCTGCGCGCTTCCAGGACTACATCGGCGTGGTGGCCGGCACGACGTTCGGGATGATGCTCGCGAACGTGCCGGCGATCCTGCTCGGCGACCGCTTCGCGCACCGCCTGCCGACCAAGCTCGTGCACGGGATCGCAGCCGTGCTGTTCGTCGTGCTCGGCGCGCTGGCGCTGCTGGGTATCGGGGTCTGACGGAAAGGGATGGCCGGCGCGGCCGGACGGCCGCGCCGAAATGAATACCGCGTTATTTCGCGACGGCCACGCCCGAGGCCGGTGCAACCGGCACCGCGCGTTCGTTGGCGGCCGGCGCCGCCGGCCCGCCGCGCTTGTCGACCGGCAGCCGGACCGAGCGGACCGCGCCGTTCGACAGCGGGAAATCGGCGAGCGCGCTACGCGCGAGGAACGGCATCGCGTACAGCAGCGTGCCGTTGTCGCCGGTCGTGCGCGCGGACACGTTGTACACCTCCTTGCCCGTCGCCCGCTCGGTGATGCGGATACCGAGCGTGTAGTCGAACACCTGGTACGTCTGCGCGACATAGCCGGCCGGCATCGGCCCCCAGGGACCCCACGGGCCCCACGGCCCGCGCCGCCAGTACGGCCCCGGCGCGAACCACGGGTCGTAGTAGACCGGCTGCGGCACCGTCACGAGATCGCTGCCGACCGCATAGGTCAGCCCGACGAGATAGCGCGCCTGCGCCGGCGGCACCTGCCGGAACGCATACGCGGACAGCTCGTTCGCGACGATCGGCTCGTAGGTCGACTGCTCGATGCTGTTCTTCTGCGCATCGGTGCGCGTGAACGCATAGGTGCGTGTCGCGTCGCTGCCGCTCCAGTCGGAGAAGGCCGTGACCTGGGTCGTCACATAGCTGGTGCAGCCCGTCAGCAGCGCCACGCACAGCGCCGCCGCCCAGCCCGCACCGCGAAAAATCCAATCGCGTTTCATGTTGATCCTCGTCGATCCGTCACCCGTTCGTCGCACCGCGCGAACCGTAACGGGATGCCGATAATACGCGGACTGCCGGAAGCGGTAAAAAGTTCGCCCGGCACGCAGCCGCAAGCCTTTGTACAATGGCCCGGTTCGCCTGGCCCGCGTGACGGGCCCGCCCCCCCCACTCCACCGATCTCGACGACCATGTCCGACAACGCCTCCTCCACCGTGATCCGCCGCGCCGACTACACGCCGCCGGCCTTCCTCATCGATTCCGTCGCGCTCGAATTCGATCTCGCGCCGGCCCGCACGATCGTCAGGAATACGATGCGCGTGCGCCGCAATCCGGATGCCGCGCCCGCGCCGCACCTGGAGCTGATGGGCGAAGCGCTCGAATTCGTCGGCGCATGGCTGGACGGCGCTCCGCATGGCGCCGTGCGCGCGCACGAGCACGGGCTGACGGTCGAGAACGTGCCCGATGCGTTCGAGCTGACGCTCGAAAGCGCATGCGCACCCGACCAGAATACGACGCTGTCTGGCCTCTACGTGTCGAGCGGCAACTTCTTCACGCAGTGCGAAGCCGAAGGCTTTCGCCGCATCACCTACTTCCTCGACCGCCCCGACGTGATGGCGTCGTACATCGTCACGCTGCGCGCCGACAAGGCCGCGTACCCGGTGTTGCTGTCGAACGGCAACCTCGTCGATTCGGGCGACCTGCCCGACGGCCGCCACTTCGCGAAGTGGGAAGACCCGTTCCGCAAGCCGAGCTACCTGTTCGCACTGGTCGCCGGCAAGCTCGTCGCGATCGAGGAGAAGATCACGAGCGGCTCGGGCAAGGAAAAGCTGCTGCAGGTGTGGGTCGAACCGGCCGACCTCGACAAGACGCGTCACGCGATGGATTCGCTGATCCATTCGATCCGCTGGGATGAAAAGCGCTTCGGCCTCGAGCTCGATCTCGACCGCTTCATGATCGTCGCGGTGGGCGACTTCAACATGGGCGCGATGGAGAACAAGGGGCTCAACATCTTCAACACGAAGTACGTGCTGGCGAACCCCGAGACCGCGACCGATACCGACTTCGCGAACATCGAATCGGTGGTCGGCCACGAGTACTTCCACAACTGGACCGGCAACCGCGTGACCTGCCGCGACTGGTTCCAGCTGAGCCTGAAGGAAGGCCTGACGGTGTTCCGCGACCAGGAATTCTCGGCCGACATGGCCGCGGGCGACGATGTCGAATCGGCGGCCCGCGCGGTCAAGCGCATCGAGGACGTGCGCGTGCTGCGCCAGCTGCAGTTCGCCGAGGATGCGGGCCCGATGGCGCACCCGGTGCGCCCGGAGAGCTACGTCGAGATCAACAACTTCTACACGATGACCGTCTACGAGAAAGGCTCGGAAGTCGTGCGGATGTACCAGACGCTGTTCGGCCGCGACGGTTTCCGCAAGGGGATGGACCTGTACTTCAAGCGTCACGACGGCCATGCGGTGACCTGCGACGACTTCCGTCACGCGATGGCCGACGCAAACGGGCGCGACCTCGCGCAGTTCGAGCGCTGGTACAGCCAGGCCGGCACGCCGCGCGTGTCGGTGCGCACCGCGTACGACGCGGCCGCGCGCCGCTATACGGTCACGCTCGCGCAGGGCTACGGCGACGCGTCGCCGGCCGCGCGCGAAACACAGCAGGGGCCGCTGCTGATTCCGTTCGCGATCGGCCTGATCGGCCGCGACGGCCGCGACCTGCCGCTGCGCCTCGACGGCGAAGCCGCCGCTGCAGGCACGACGCGCGTGCTCGACTTCACCGACACCGAGCAGACCTTCACGTTCGTCGACGTGCCGGAAGCGCCGCTGCCGTCGCTGCTGCGCAACTTCTCGTCGCCGGTGATCGTCGAGTACGACTATAGCGACGACGATCTCGCGTTCCTGCTCGCGCACGACAGCGATCCGTTCAACCGCTGGGAGGCCGGCCAGCGCCTCGCGACGCGCGCGCTGCTGACGCTCGCCTCGCGTGCCGCCGCAAACGAACCGCTCACGCTCGGCGAGAACTTCATCGCCGCGTTCCGCCGCGTGCTGACCGACGCGACGCTGTCGCCCGCGTTCCGCGAACTCGCGCTGACGCTGCCGTCGGAAACCTATCTCGCCGACCAGATGGCCGAGGCCGATCCGGCCGCCGTGCATCGTGCGCGCCTGTTCGTGCGTCGCCAGCTCGCGACCGCGCTGCGCGCCGAATGGCTCGCCGCGTACGAACAGCACCAGACGCCCGGCGCCTACGAGCCGACGCCGGAGGCCTCGGGCCGCCGCGCGCTGAAGAATCTCGCGCTCGCGTATCTCGCCGAACTCGAGGATCCGGCCGATGCCGTACGCCTCGCGACCGCGCAGTACGACGCGGCGAACAACATGACCGATCGCGCAGCCGCGCTCGGCGCGCTGCTGTCCGCCGCCGCCGCGGGCGCGAACGAGCCGGCCGAGCAGGCGCTCGCCGACTTCTACCGTCGTTTCGAGAAGGAAGCGCTCGTGATCGACAAGTGGTTCGCGATGCAGGCGGCGCAACGCGGCACGGCCGCGCAACCGACGCTCGCGAAGGTGCGCAAGCTGCTCGCGCATCCGGCGTTCAACCTGAAGAACCCGAACCGCGCACGCTCGCTGATCTTCAGCTTCTGTGCAGCCAACCCCGCGCAATTCCACGCGGCGGACGGTTCGGGCTACGCGTTCTGGGCCGAACAGGTGCTCGCGCTCGACGCGATCAACCCGCAGGTCGCCGCACGCCTCGCGCGCTCGCTCGAACTCTGGCGCCGCTTCACGCCGGCGCTGCGTGACCGGATGCGCGGCGCGCTCGAGCAAGTCGCGGCCGGTGCGAAGTCGCGCGACGTGCGCGAGATCGTCGAGAAGGCGCTCGCGTAACGCCATCGCCCGCATCGCATTCGCGCGATGAAGCCGGTGCCGCCCGACGCGGCGCCGGCTTTTTTATTGCGCGGGCGTGGGTGAAACGGCGCGGAATCACGGGGTCTGACCGCGAGGCTCGCCGCCGTGGCGATACGCGCCGCGCCCGCCTCCGCCGCCGGAAACCGGGCCGACCCGGCCGCCCGGCGATGTAACCGGACGAAAAAAGCCGGCGGCGCGGGAGGCGCGACAGGTAAAATTGCGGCCATTCAAGGATTCTTTGGCCTTTCGGAGTCTGTCATGTCCATTGCCCGCCGCACCACGCTGTCGAAGTTCCTGATCGAACAGCAACGTGAGACCAACAACCTCCCCGCCGACCTGCGCCTGCTGATCGAAGTCGTCGCACGCGCGTGCAAGGCGATCAGCTACAACGTGTCGAAGGGCGCGCTCGGCGAAGCGCTCGGCACCGCCGGCAGCGAGAACGTCCAGGGCGAAGTGCAGAAGAAGCTCGACATCCTGTCGAACGAAATCCTGCTCGACGCGAACGAATGGGGCGGCAACCTCGCCGCGATGGCATCGGAAGAAATGGAAACGTTCTTCCCGATCCCGGCGAACTACCCGCGCGGCGAATACCTGCTCGTGTTCGATCCGCTCGACGGCTCGTCGAACATCGACGTGAACGTGTCGATCGGCACGATCTTCTCGGTGCTGCGCTGTCCGGACGGCAAGCAGGCGACCGAAGAATCGTTCCTGCAGCCCGGCACGGAACAGGTCGCCGCGGGTTATGCCGTGTACGGCCCGCAGACGGTGTTCGTGCTGACGACCGGCAACGGCGTGAACTGCTTCACGCTCGACCGCGAAGTCGGCTCGTGGGTGCTCACGCAGAGCAACATGCAGATCCCGGCCGATACGCGCGAATACGCGATCAACGCATCGAACGCGCGCCACTGGTACGACCCGGTCAAGCGCTACGTCGACGAACTGAACGCCGGCAAGGACGGCCCGCGCGGCGACAACTTCAACATGCGCTGGATCGCATCGATGGTCGCCGACGTGCACCGGATCCTGAACCGCGGCGGCATCTTCATGTACCCGGCCGACAAGCGCACGCCCGATCGTCCGGGCAAGCTGCGCCTGATGTACGAAGCGAATCCGATGTCGTTCATCGTCGAACAGGCAGGCGGCGCCGCGACGACCGGCACGCAGCGCATCATGGAAGTGCAGCCGACGGGCCTGCACCAGCGCGTGCCCGTGTTCCTTGGCTCGAAGAACGAAGTCGAGCGCGTGACCGGCTATCACGACGAAGCAAAATAATTGCACTGCAGCACTAGACGGAGGTGCGAGGCG
This sequence comes from Burkholderia sp. BCC1999, assembly GCF_905339975.1. Lineage (NCBI taxonomy): Bacteria > Pseudomonadati > Pseudomonadota > Betaproteobacteria > Burkholderiales > Burkholderiaceae > Burkholderia > Burkholderia sp. BCC1999. The sequence continues at coordinate 56,756 of NZ_CAJPHP010000005.1, forward strand.
CAAGTACAATCGCGCCTCTTGATGTGGCCCTGACCGGTCGCATCACAGTGAAGTGAAAGCGGGAAGTCCGCCGGATCGAGGGTTTCGCGAAGCAGCAGCAGCAAGCTGAAAAAAAGTTCGCAAAACCTATTGCCAAGATCTCGGATTTCACCATATAATTTCATTTCTCTGCTGCCGGTGTAGCTCAGTTGGTAGAGCAGCGCATTCGTAATGCGAAGGTCGTAGGTTCGACTCCTATCTCCGGCACCAAGACATAAAGGTCTGACAAGCATCGCTTGTCAGACCTTTTCTCTTTTCCGGCGCCGAAATCGTGCGCACGCCCCTCCCCGACTCATCTCCGCTTGCGGGCATCCCCCGACTCACGCATCGCGTGCCGCCGATTACAATCGCCGGACCACACCGCCTTCTTCACCGCATCATGCGTACCTGGCGCCTCGAGCGACCGACTCTCAACGCGCAGCTGGATATCTCCCGCGCAACGCGCCTCGTCGCCGCGATCGGCGGCAACGAGCCTAACGCGTTCGCGGCCGAAGTCCTGAAGCTGTTCGACGATGCGCTGTCGATCACGCAGTGCACGATCTTCGCGTACGAGTTCGGTAATCGCCCACGCACGATGTCGGTTGCCGATCATCGTGGCGGCCGCTACCTGCGCGACGTCGCCGACACCTACGCACGACACTTCTACGCACTCGACGGCAACCAGCAGATCGTATCGACCGCGCATCGCGGCGCGCACCGGCACGACCTGCTGCTGCACCAGCAGGCAGGCGACGAGATCGATCACGAAGCGTATCGCTCCGCATGCTATCGCGGCCCCGACGTATCCGACCGGCTGGCGCTGCTGATGCAGCCCGACGATGCGACATGGCTGTCGATCAACCTGTATCGCGCACATCGCAGCGGCGCGTTCCAGCCACGCGAGATCGCGGCGATCGAAACGCTCGCGCCGCTGATCGCGCAGGCCGCGAAACATCACTACGCACTCGCCGGCGCGACGCAGATCGGCATCCCGCAACGGATGCTCGCGCGGTTACGCCATGCATGCTCCGAACTGTCCAAGCGCGAACTCGACGTGCTGCGCGGCGTACTCGAAGGCCAGAGCGCGCACGAGATCGGCGAGACGATCGGCGTGAAGGCATCGAGCGTCGTCACCTATCAGAAGCGCGCGTATCGGCGCCTCGGCATTTCGAGCCAGCGCGAGCTGTTTGCGCTGTGCATGCAGCCCTGATGCGTCCCGGTTCGCGCCGAACGTAGCGCCGCCGCGCCTGCCATGCCCCGCTGTACCCGAAATGGGGACAACGGTGGCACCACCGGCTTCCATACTGCATCGACCCGTTGCCCCATCGCATCGCCGATGCGCGCACGTCGAACCAGACCACCGTGGAAGCCAACGATGACCATCGCGTTCAAACCCTATCCGTTCGTCGCCGAACGCTATCCCGCGCATCTGCCGGACCGCATCGACGGCATCGATACGCACCGGCATCGCGTCGCGATCGTCGGCGGCGGCCCCGTGGGCCTCGCCGTCGCGCTCGGCCTCGCGAATCACGGCATCCGCAGCGTGCTGATCGAAGCCGACGATTCGGTCTGCCATGGCAGCCGCGCGATCTGCATCTCGCGCCGCAGCCTCGAAATCATCGAACGGCTCGGCGCGCTCGACGATTTCCTGCGCACGGGGCTGCCGTGGACCGGCGGACGCAGTTTCTATCGTCACGACGAAGTGCTGCATTTCACGATGCCGCAGGACGAGAACCAGAAACTGCCGCCGATGGTGAACCTCGCGCAGTATCACATCGAGCAGTTCCTGCTCGACGCCGCGCGGCGCCGCCCCGATCTCATCGAAATCCGCTGGCAGACGAAGGTCACCGGCGTGACGCGGCAACCGGATGGCGTGCGCCTTGACGTCGACACGCCGCTCGGCGGCTATGCGCTCGATGCCGACTGGGTCGTCGCATGCGACGGCGGACGCAGCACGATGCGCGATGCGCTCGGCCTGTCGCTCCAGGGTACGAGCTACGAGGGCCGCTACGTGATCGTCGACATCGCGCTCGACAGCAACCGGCCGACCGAACGGCTCGCGTACTTCGATCCGTCGTCGAATCCCGGCTCGACGGTGCTCGTCCACAAGCAGCCCGACAACGTGTGGCGGATCGACTACCAGTTGCGCGACGATGAGGACGCCGAGGCTGCCGTGAAGCCCGACAACGTGATTCCGCGCGTGCAGAACCTGCTCGACATGATGGGCGAGCGCGGCGCATGGTCGCCGATCTGGATCACGATCTACAAGGCGAACGCACTGACGCTGGAACGCTACCGGCACGACCGCGTGATGTTCTGCGGCGACGCCGCGCACCTCGTGCCGATCTTCGGCGTGCGCGGCGCCAATTCGGGCATCGACGATGCCGACAACATCGCGTGGAAACTCGCGTACGCGATCCGCGGCATCGCGTCGGACGCACTGCTCGACAGCTACTCGGACGAGCGCGTGTTCGCAACGCACGAGAACCTGCGCTATGGCACGAAGAGCACCGAGTTCATGGCGCCGCCGTCGTTTGCATTCGAGTTGATGCGCAAGGCCGTGCTGACGCTCGCGGTCCGGCATCCGGCGCTGCGTTCGCTGATCAACCCGCGTCAGACATCGGCCATCGCCTATGCGGCGTCGCCGCTCAACGCGGCCGAACGCGACACGTTCGTGGCCGGCCCGGCGCCCGGCACGGTACTCGCCGAATGTCCGCTGACACTGTATGCGGCACACGGCAGCGACACACGCCGCGGCCATCTGACCGATCTCGTCGCGCCGTGCTTCACCGCGTTCTGCTTCACGAGCGATGGCGTGCCCGATCCATCGCTCGACGATCTCGAGCGACGCCTGCAGGAGGCGCACGTGCCGTTCGCGCTCGTCACGCTCGCGCGACATGCGGCGCCGCGGCACCCGGCCTGCGGCGGCCGTGACGACGACGGCCGGCTGTTCGACCTTTACGGCGCACGCAACGGCACCGTCTATCTCGTACGGCCGGACGGGCACGTACTCGGCCGCTGGCACGACGCGCACGCCGACGATCTCGCCGCCGCGCTCGAACGCGTGCTCCATCCACGCACGTCCACCGAAACCGATCTTCAGGAGACCGCATGATGACGGACACCGAACGCGACATGCTCTATACCGACCTTTGCCGGACGATGACCCGGATCGGCGAAGCCGATGCGTCGCTCTTTCTCGCCCGCTTCGCACTCCTGGCGATCGAGACGATCGGCGAACCCGCGACCGTCGCCCGGCTGATCGCCGGTGCAGGCGAAGGACTGCCCGAGACAAACGGGCCGGCAGCGACGCACGGACGGCGAGACGACTGACCGGCCCGGTTCACCTTCATTTATTTCTTACAGAATCATTTCGCCACGCATCGTCGCCGCACGAACCGTGTCGTAAGCAGACGAATTCCCTGGAAAATCCGCTTGAGGGTGCATAACATTACTTAACGATCCTGACCCGCCTATCGCGTTACATTGCGTGGGCGGCGCGGCGGGTCGCATGCCGCTTTCACCCAGCTTGCGGCGCACGACAGCCGGCGTCCGGTCATTTCGACTCAACCCAAGGAGAGGACCACCATGACTCATGGCTTGATTATGTGGCTCATCATCGGCGCGATCGCCGGCTGGCTTGCCGGCCTGCTCGTAAAAGGCGGCGGCTTCGGGCTGATCGTCGACATCATCGTCGGGATCGTCGGCGCGGTGATCGGCGGCTGGCTCGCCGGGATACTCGGCATCAGTGTCGGCAGCGGCTTCATCGGCTCGGTGATCGTCGCGGTCGTCGGTGCGGTGATCCTGCTGTTCGTGATCCGGCTATTCAAGCGAGCGGCCTGACGCTACTCTCCACGCGCCTTCGGGCGCGTTTTCGCATCAGGCCGGCGCGCGGCTCGTTTGCCGCGCGCCACCCGCTCGTTCAACGCTTCGCGTGCTGCAACCAGCCATCGAGCACGTCGGTCGTCAGCACCCCGCTGCGCGCTTCGCGTGCGCCATCGCGCCCGATCCACACGGTGCGCGGCATTTCCCCTCTCCATCCCGCATCCAGTGCCGCGCGCAAACGCTCGGGCATCGGTTCCGCGTTCGCATACTGCGCAACGTGCGGCGGCAGGTTCATCTGCGCGAGCGCCTGCGCGATCGCCGCACCGTTGTCGTCGTACGCATCCATCGCGACCATCGCCAGTTGCACGTCGGGGTGACGGCGCTGCCACGCAACCAGATGCGCGGCGTTCTCGCGACAGTATCCGCAATCGAGCGACCAGATCTCGATTGCCAGCGGCCGCCCATTTGCGGCCGCAACCAGCCGCGCGACGTCGGCCGCACGCAACGGCTGCGGTTCACCGCCGGCCCACGCCGGCATGCTCGCAAGCACAACGCCGAGCAACACGATCAGCCGCTTCATTGCGCCCCCTCCACCGCGATCAGCCGATAACCGTCGTTACGCGTGCGCCACGACAGATAGACGCGGCCCGCATCGTCGAGCAATTGCGGGTTATCGCTTGCGCCCGACGTCGCCGCGATCACGCGCGGCGCCGCCCAGTGCTCGCCGCGATCGTCCGACCGGCGCAGCTTGATCTGCATCGTGTCGCCGTCGAACGCCTTCCACGCGAGCCACACGACGTCGCCGCGCGCGACGAGCGCCGCATGCGACGCCTGCTCGCCCGGCACCGCCGGATTCGCGCCGAATGCCCAAGGCGTGCCGCGCGGCTGGCCGTCGGCGCCGATGCGCGAATAGAACACGTCGGCCCGGCCGTCGACGACGCCGAACCATGCAAGGTGACGCGTGCCGTCCGGCGTGATCGCGAGCGCGGGCCCGTGCTCGGGACACGCCTCGACGTGCCAGTTCGAGAACGTCGCCCGCACCGGCACGACCGGCTCCGACGCCGCGACGGGCAGCACCGCGAGCGCGTGATCGCGGATCTGCCCCGGGAACACGTTGCGCCACGCGGCCTCGATGCGTCCGGCCGGATCGATCGCCATCGCGATCCGGCAGCATTCGCACGTGTGATCGGTCACCTTGCGCTCGGGCTCGAACGACGCACCGCCGTCGCGCGACACCGCGTAGTAGACGGCCGCGCCTTCGTACGCCTGCCCCGCCGCTTTCGCCGCGACGAGATCGCGCTTGTCGATCCACGCGATCGCGATGTCGCCGGCCGGATCGACGGCCATCATGTCGAAACGATGCGTGATCGCCTGGCGGTCCCGATGCACGGTCACGGGCACGCTCCACGTCGCGCCGCCGTCGAGCGAGCGCGAGAAACGCACCATGCCCGTGTACGGCGCATCGAGCGGCATCGACCATGACACGTACACCGCGCGTCCGTCAGGGCTCGTCGCGAGCTTCGGACGATTCTCGGCGCTCGTGTAGACCGGCTCCGGCATCGCGTTGACGGTGACGGGTGCCGACAGCGTGCGGCCCGCATCGTCGGAGTGCGCGACGACGACGTGCGCGCCTTCGACCCACGCGACCCACAGCCGGTGACGCGCATCGAACGCGGCGCCCGTCGCGAGCGGCTGCTTCTGCTGTGCGGGCGCGGCCTGCATGCTCATGTGCGCGGCATGCGGATCGGCGGCTTTCGACGCGTCGCTCGCATCATGCGCGCCGGCGGGCGACAGCGCCACGAGCCACAGCGCACAGCCCGCCGCGATCGACTTCACAGCGACCATTTCAGTTCTCCATAGAAAGTGCGCCCCGGATACGGGTGGAACACGTAGTAGCGGCGGTCCGTCAGGTTGTCGATGCCAAGCGACGCGGTCCAGTGACGATCGAGGCGATAGCGCGCCTTCAGGTCGACGACCGTAAACGAGCTCGTGCCGCCATACACGTCCGGATTCACGTCGCTGTTGTCGAGCGTGTTGAACTGCCGGCCCGAGTAGCGCACGCCGACGCTCGCGAGCCAGTGTTCGTCGAAGCGGTACGACGCGAGCAGGTTCGCGCGCATGCGCGGAATGCGCGGGAAGCGCGCGCCGACATAGGCCGGATTCGCGGCGTCGGCGAGGATCTGCGCATTGCTTGCCGACACGTTCGCGTCGATCGCGAGCCCCCTCAGCCCGACGTTCTCGCCGCTGAACGCGAGTTCGACGCCGCGTACGCGCACGCGGTCGACGTTCGAGATGTTGGTGACGGTCGTCGCGCCCGAGACGGTCGTCTGGCTATAGATCGAATCGCGCAGGTCGCTCTGGAACACGCTCGCGCGCACGACGCCGACACCCACGTCGCGCTCGGCCGTGAAGTCCCAGTCGATCGCCTTTTCCGGCCGCAGGTTCGGGTTGTTGTTGACGATCGCGTTGTTCGAGATCGTGCCCTGGAACAGTTCGCCGACCGTCGGGAACCGCGTGCCGGTCGCGAACGACAGCCGGAAGCGCCACACGTCCGTCGCGTCCCATTGCAGCGCGACCTTCGGCGACAGCGCATTCGCGCCGCGGTCCGCATAGCCGAGCGTGCCGCTCGCGTTGCCGAGCGCGCCGCCATACGCGTCCCAGCGCTCGTAGCGCAACCCGAGCGTCGCGAGCCAGCCGGGCGCGAAGCGCCACGCGTCCTGCCCGAACAGCGCCTGCGTGCGCGTGTCGCCGCGATAGACGCTCGCGAGCGACGTGGTCGGCCCGGCCAGCCAGTCGGCCGTGTTGTACGTGACGTTGCGCAGGAAGTAGTTGTCGTAGTGATAGCCGAACGTGAACGTGTGGCCTTTCACCTCCGGCGCCTCGGCCTTCAGGTCGAGCGTGCGCCAGCCGGTGCCGTCGCCCTGGAACAGCGTGCCCGCACCGCCCTGCACGGTCGACGCCGCGCGCAGCACGTCGCGCGACACATCGTACGCGGACACGACGCCCGACAGCCGCCAGCCCGAATCGAGCCGGCCGTTCAGGCCGAGCGCGTACAGCCAGTTCTCCTGGTCGCCGCGCTGCGGCGCGAACGCGTTCGGCGCGACGGTCATGTTCTGGCCGCCGATCGATACGTTGCCGCCGTAGACGGGATTACCGGCCGCGTCGCGCAGGAAGGTTTCGCCGTGCTGCCGGTAATGGTTCTCCCAATGCCCGAGCGTGAGCGTCGCGTCGACGTGGTCGGTGAACGCGTACCCCATCCGGACCGTCTCGTTGAGCTGCTCGGTCCGTTCGATCGTCTGCGCGCCGACGATCGTCCGCGGCTTGCCATTGGGCCCGATGTCGGCCGCGGCGCCCGTCACGGGCACGGCGGCGCCCAGCTTCGGGTTGTAGGCCGAATTGGGGCTCGCATACTGCATCGGCTGGCCGTTGTTCTCCAGCCGGTCGAGCGACAGCGCGAACCAGAACCGGCCGACACGGTTGGCGATCCGCGCGGTCTGGTGATTGCCGCCGAAGCTGTCCGCGAATCCGTAGCCGTCGTGGTAGCGCTGCGTGAAGAACTGCGTCGACAACGACGCCTCGAGCGTGTCCGGGCGGCGCGTCGTGAGCAGCACGGTCGAGCCGATCGAGTTGCCCGGATACAGCGCGGAAAAGGGGCCGTAGAGCACGTCGACGCGCGCGATGTCGTCAGGCGGAATCAGCGACCAGCGCGGCGGATACGCATAGCTCGACCCGAGCAGGTTCGACAGCAGCACGCCGTCCGCGTACACGAGCCCGCGCGCACTCTGCAGCTCGTTGAAATCGCGGCCCGCGAACACGCTGTTGCGGTCGCCGATGTAGCGCTTGCGGACCATCAGGTTCGGCGCGTACTTCAGCGCGTCCTCGGTGGTGACGTTGGTGTGCGACTCGATCTGCTCGCGCGTGATCGACGTCACGACGGCCGGCGTATCCGGATCGACCGGTTGGCGCTGGGCGGTCACGCTGACGGCGGTCAGCGTATCGCCGGCCGGTGCCGGCGGCACGGTGGCAACCGCGGAAGCCGGCACGGCGCCACCGGCCGGGCGCTCGACGCCACCGAGGGCGAAATCGGCACGCGCATCGTCCGCGGATGCGGCGTGAGCAGCGGGCCACGCGAAAGCGGCCGCGCATGCGAGCGCGAGCCGGCCGCGCGGCAGCCGCGCGACGTAGGGAGACGACATGAATGAATTCCTGAAAACTTGATCGGACGCCGCCGGACGCGAGCGCGCGCGCCGCGCACGCACGGCGCGGCACGCGGATCGGGCCGCGGGCGGCACGCGCGCCACCGGGGCGCGCGAACGACATCAATCAGATCGGGAAGTTTTCAGGCGGGGCCCGCGGCTGCGCGAGACGGATGCCCTTGCGGGGAAAATCGGGAACGGCCGGCACGGCCATGCGATACGCGAACGTCCGCACGAAGCCCGGCATCTCGGGCAGACGCGTGCCGAGCGCCAGGTTCGCCGCAAAGCCCGGGCAGTACACGCAGTGCGGCACGCCGGCATGATCGAACGACGACGTGTCGCGCTGGTCGCCCGCTTGGGCGAGCACGACCTGGCGTGCGCCCGCTGCACTGCACAATTCGAGCGTGAGCGCGCCTGAACCGCTCGACGCCAGACGCGCGTAGCCGACGACGGGCGACAGTACGTTCAGTACCAGCGCCAGCCATACGAGGCCGATCCATCGCGTCGTTCGTCTCATCGCGGTCCAGGAAAAAGTGCGCGCAAGTATAACAAGCGACCCGATTGTTGCCGATTGCGCTGGATGCAATAGCGGCCATCACACTTCGCGTCGCAGCGCATGTGCCGTTAATACAACAGAGACAAAATCTAACGATTCGCCTCTGGCATAAATCCAAGCGCGAGGTTGATAATCATTGAACCTGCTGGAGAAATGACCATGGACGAAAGACCCACTCGCATGCCACCGCCCGAGCAAGTGATGAGCCCGGATCCGGAACCCGTCGGCGTGGAATTCCTCGCCGAATTGCCCGAGTACGTGCGGGCATTCTTCGACGAGCAGCACAAGCTGTACTCGCCGAAGTGAACGCCCGTCCGGTTCTGTAACCGCCACGTGTCGATCATCGCTATCGTGCGGTTCATCACTGCGCATCGCGCGCAATTCGCCTCGCACCCGGGCCGCAAGAGCCTGACGGTGCCGGATCAGCTCGCCTGCTGATTCTCCTGTCGCGACGCTACGCCGCGCGACTGTCTTCGTCTATTCTTCTGGTTTTCCACGTCCGGCCCGCCCGGCTCTCCCGATCATTCCGATGAAGCAAGCCATTCGTGCCAGCGTCGCTGTCGCCGCGCTCGGCGTCGCCCTCTTTGCGTCGCCCCACGTTGCTCGTGCCGACGGTGACGACACCGCGCTCACCAACATCGTCGCCCTCGCGTCGCAGCGCCTCGCGCTCGCCGAACCGGTCGCGCGATGGAAATGGGCGAATCACAAGGCAATCGAGGACCAGCCGCGCGAAGCAGCCCTGCTCACGTCGGTCGAAAAGCGCGCGGCACCGGCCGGGGTCGATCCGGCATTCGCACGGACGTTTTTCGAGGATCAGATCGCCGCGAGCAAGGACGTGCAGAACGCACTGTTCGCAACCTGGCGTGCGACACGGCCGCCCGAGGGCACGCCCCCCGACCTCGCGACCAGCACGCGCCCGGCGCTCGACCGTCTGACGCAGAAAATGCTCGCGGGCCTCGCGCAGGTCGAACCACTGCGCAATGCGCCCGATTGCCAGGCACGCCTCGCGCGCAGCATCGCGAACTGGAAAACGCTGACGCGGTATGACTCGAAGCAGACGCAGGCACTCGACACCGCGCTGTCGCACGTCTGCTCGGGCGGCGGCGCAAGCGCGATCGGCTGACGCAGCGGGCGCCGCGCGCGTGACGCGCGGCCGCCCTCAACCTGCCGGCGTGAGCGCGGCGAGCGGAATCAGCTGCAGCCCGCGCGCGAGATGCGTCTGCAGCAGGCGATGGGTGAAGGGTTCGAACGCGCCGTCCGCCGCCTCGGCGACGAGCCGTGCGGCCGCGTCGAGCGACTCGGCCGCGCCAAGGTAACGCCAGCCATCGATCACATGAAACAGGCGGCGCTCGCCGTTCGCCTCGAACGCAACGGCGCCGTCGAACGGCCAGGGTGCATTGCCGCCACGGGCGCCATCGGCTGCCGGGCGCCGGTTGTACGACGGCCGCAGCTGGGCAATCCATTGCGCTTCCGCCAGCATCGCGCCCAGTTCATTACCGCTCTCGCGCCATTCGACGCGCCGCACCTGCTGCGCCAGTCGCATTTCCTTGGACGAACGGCGTTCGCCGGTCAGCAGCGCGCGCAGCCGCTGCCGCACCCTCACGCTGCGGCCGACATACAGCGGCGCGTCACCCTCCCCGAACAACGCATAGGCACCGCACCCGGCAGGCGCGGTGTCGAGCCACGCCTCGGTCAGATCGCCGCCCAGGCGGAAGTGGCGCGTCGTGCGCGCGATCTGGTCGCGCAGCCGCTCGAGCGGCACAATGTCGTGCAACTGACGCCAGAACTGCCACAGAAGGTCGGCATCCGCCAGCGCGCGGTGGCGCGCCGCCGGAACGAGACCGTGCCGCTCGATCAACGCATCGAGCCCGTGCCGCGATTCGCGCGGGAACAGCGCGCGCGACAGCCGCACCGTACACAGCACGTCGGGATTGAACGCGAGGCCGATGCGCTCGAATTCGGCACGCAGGAAACCGCGATCGAAGCTCGCGTTGTGTGCGACGAACAGCTTGCCGTCGAGCCGCTCGAACAGCGCCGGCGCGAGCGACGCGAACGACGGCGCGTCGCGCACCATCGCGTCCGAAATGCCCGTGAGTTGCTGGATGAACGGCGGTATCGCCTGCCCCGGATTGACGAGGCTCGTCCACGTCGACACGCCGAGCGGGCCGATCTCGACCACGCCGATTTCGGTGATGCGGTGCTCGGCGGGCGAGCCGCCGGTGGTTTCAAGATCGACGAAGACGAGCGGTTGTTCGCTGGCGGGATCGGACGGACGGGAATCGGACATGAAAAGACTGGAAAACGATGCTTCCGTGAGTATGCACCGGCAAGCAGGGTCGCGGCCAGCGCGGACCCACGTGTTCCGTCCCCGGAAAACAAAAAGCCCCCGCCATGCGGGGGCCGGACGTGATCGGCAATGCGTGGCGCGTCAGGCCGCCTGGATATTCGCTGCCTGCTTGCCTTTCGGCCCGACTTTCACGTCGAACGAAACACGCTGGTTTTCCTTCAGCGTCTTGAAGCCGTCCATCTTGATTTCGGAAAAGTGCGCAAACAAATCTTCACCACCATTGTCCGACGTAATAAAGCCGAAACCTTTAGCATCGTTAAACCATTTCACGATACCGGTATCCATGTCTTCGTTCCCCACTCGATTAGATCAAAAAAGCTATTTTTATAGCCGTTTCCCGAAATCCCGAAACATTGCGCCAGCACCCGCACCAGCACGCCGCCCGAGGACGGAGTGCTGACTTTATAAATTGGACAATCCGGGTGCGTCAAGAAAATTTTTAACAGTTGTTTTATCAAAAAAGCGCTAATGCCAATGGAATCGGTACACCATCGCCTTTGATTAATTGATTCGCATCAAAAACCTGTCAACATTACCGGGATCCGATCGATAATAATCGCGGCAATGCAATTTCTACCGGGGACAAATCGGCTCGGTAAATTCCTCGGGTTTTTTCCGGGTTGCGGAAATCCGGGGACATTGAGATGCTGACGCAACGCCGAAAGGAAGGAGACGGTCATGTGGCTGGACGGAATCAAGCGCTTCGCGAGCCGGCTCGGACGCGTACGTCGCAAGTCCCGCGCCTTGGCCGAGTCCGTGCGCGAAGCGCCGTGCGATACCGAATTCGATACGACCTGGCATGGCGACCACTGGCAGAACCTGCTTGCATCGCCACTGGATGCCCGTCACTACGTGATGGAAGACTGGACCTATACGCCGCCGCCGACCGATGCCGAGGAAGCCGCGCCTGCGGCCAAGCGCAAGCGGCGCTCGTACGCGCAGTAGCGCACGGACCGGCGGGGCAAAAAAAAGCGCGACTGGGAAGTCGCGCCGACAAAGGTTTGGAGATCTTTTCCGTCAACGAAAAAGTCTGCTTCGGAAAGCAGAGATCGCAGTATAACGAGAGATCAACCTTTCATTAGCCATGCTCCACACAAACCTCTATTGCCGATGTGTCAATAATCGCGCTATGAGCTCCCCCGCCTGCCGCTGATTATCTGTCGCGATCGCGCAACGCCCGTTACGCAGTCCTGAACGCCACTTTCCTTCGCTGCACTGCCGCAAACCCTTGATGGGTAATCGTTTGCGCGATCCGACCGATCGTTGCGAATTCCAAAATACATTATTGCTTAAAGCGCGCCCCTTCCGCACTTCCCGCACTCCGTACACTGCAGATGGCTTTCTGACAAGCGTACCGCCGCTCTGCCGGTCACGGCGTCAAGCAAAAGCGTCAAGCAAAACAGCCCGGCAGCAGGTTCGATCGACATCATCCTGTTTGGAGACAGATCCATGAAAAAAACCCTGATCGTCACCGCGTTGTCGGGTGTATTCGTTACCGCCGCACACGCGCAAAGCAGCGTGACGCTATACGGCCTGATCGACGCAGGCATCACCTATACGAACAATCAGGGCGGTCACAGCGCCTGGCAGGAAACGAGCGGTTCGGTCAACGGCAGCCGGTGGGGCTTGCGCGGCACCGAAGATCTCGGCGGCGGCCTGAAAGCGATCTTCACGCTGGAGAATGGTTTCGGCATCAATAACGGCGCGCTGAAGCAGAACGGCCGCGAATTCGGCCGGCAAGCGTTCGTCGGCCTCGCGCACGACAGCTACGGCTCGCTGACGCTGGGTCGGCAGTACGACAGCGTCGTCGACTACCTCGGGCCGCTGTCGCTGACCGGTACGCAATACGGCGGCACGCAGTTCGCCCACCCGTTCGACAACGACAACCTGAACAATTCGTTCCGGATCAACAACTCGGTCAAATACCAGAGCGCGAACTATGGCGGCCTCAAGTTCGGCGCGTTGTACGGGTTCTCGAACTCGACGGCATTCGCGAACAACCGCGCGTATAGCGGCGGCGTGTCGTACAGCTACCTGGGCTTCAACTTCGCCGCGGCCTACTTGCAGCTGAACAGCGACGTGAATGCGCTCGCACAGGCCGCCTCGGATCCGGGCGCGGTGACCGGCGACTGGACCTTCGCGTCGCGCGTGCAGCGCACCTGGGGCGCGGGCCTGAATTACGGCTTCGGCCCCGCCACGGTCGGTTTCGTATTCACGCAGACGCGCCTGACCGGCATCCGCGCGATCAGCGCGGGTCAATCCGGCGTGTCCGGCGGTATCACGGGCCTTGGCGGAACCGCGCGTTTCAGCAACTATGAAGTCAACGGCCGCTACGCGCTGACGCCCGCGCTGTCGCTCGCCGGCTCGTACACGTACACGCAGGGCCGCCTGGCCGGCGACAAGCCGACCTGGCACCAGTTCAACCTGCAGGCCGACTATGCACTGTCGAAGCGCACCGACGTCTATCTGCAGGGTGAATTCCAGAAGGTCAACAACGACGGCCTCGACCTCGGCGCCAACATCAACGGGCTCGGCGCCGCATCGTCGACCAACAAGCAGATCGCGGTCACGGCCGGCATGCGCCATCGCTTCTGAGCGATACACGGCCGCAAGCCGGATGACGAAGCGCCCCGCCGGGGCGCTTTTTCATTGCCGTGCGCGCGGGCCGATGCTCAGGCGGTGCCCCGCGCCGGATAGCGGACGTCGAGTATGTCGATCGGCTGCGGGCCGGCCGGCGTCATCAGCGTGACGGTATCGCCGATCTTCGCCTTGATCAGCGCACGCGCGACCGGCGAAATCCAGCTGACGCAGCCGTGGTCGAGATCGACCTCGTCGATCCCGACGATCGTGATCGTGTGATCCACGCCGTCCGGCGTCTCGTAATCGACCGTTGCGCCGAAGAACACCTGGTCGACGTTCTCCTGCCGGCTCGCGTCGACGACTTCGGCGAGATCGAGCCGCTTCGTCAGGAAACGGATACGGCGGTCGATCTCTCGCAGCCGCCGCTTGCCGTAGATGTAGTCGCCGTTCTCCGACCGGTCGCCGTTCGACGCGGCCCACGACACGAGCCGCACGACCTCGGGGCGCTCGACGTCGATCAGGCTCAACAGCTCGTCTCTCAGCCGCTTGTGGCCGGCCGGCGTGATGTAGTTCTTCGCGCCCGCCGGAATCGCGGGTTGAGCCTGGTCGAGATCGTCGTCGTCACCGTCCGACTCTTTGACAAACGCCTTGTTCATGATGCAGATTCAACATGGATGACTGATCCTCCAAGGGTACACGAAGGGCCACCGCCCGGGCCACGCAACCTAATTCGCGAATAAGGCTTCCCTTTTTATACAACCCTGCTATAATTTCGCTTCTGCGTGCGGCTGTAGCTCAGTTGGATAGAGTACTTGGCTACGAACCAAGGGGTCGTGGGTTCGAATCCTGCCAGCCGCGCCACTTTTTCGAGGGCCTTCAGAACCGAAGGCCCTTTCAGTTCAAAGCAGTAGAAGTTTTGTTTTGCGTGCGGCTGTAGCTCAGTTGGATAGAGTACTTGGCTACGAACCAAGGGGTCGTGGGTTCGAATCCTGCCAGCCGCGCCACTTTTTTGGGGGGCCTTCCCATCGCAGAAGGTTCCGACAGTTGAAGCAGTACCGTTTTGCGTGCGGCTGTAGCTCAGTTGGATAGAGTACTTGGCTACGAACCAAGGGGTCGTGGGTTCGAATCCTGCCAGCCGCGCCACCTTAAAAGGGCTTTCCTCCGGGAAAGCCCTTTTTCTTTTTCGCCTCCCCCTCTTCTCTCGCTCGCGCCATCGCAGGTTCGTGCCGCAGCACTCGTGAAAACGGCGGCCATTGGCCGCCGTCAGTCGATCGAGCACCCGCGCACCGAGCCGCGTCAGTAATCCTGCCGTTCGCGCTCGATACGCATGCCGCCGTCGTGGCGCGCATGCGCACCGTCGTCGGTCGAGCGCTCGCGCATGATCCGCATCACATCCGGGTTGGTTCGCACGCGCCGCATCACGTTCGCGAGATGCACGCGGTCGCTGACCTGGATCACGAAGCGCAGCACCGTCGATTCGTGCGTCAGATCCTCGTCCATCGCGATATGCACGATGTTCGCGTCGGCCGACGTGATGTCCGCCGCGACACGCGCGAAGATGCCCTTGGTGTTCTTCACGAGCGCCTTCACCGCGACATCGAACAGGCGGCCCGGCTGCGGCGCCCATTCGACATCGATCCAGCGGCCCGGGTCGCGGCGATGAATCCGCTGTGCGACGCGGCAATCGGTCGTATGAATCGCCATCCCCAGGCCGATGCCGATGTAACCCATGATTGCATCGCCCGGAATCGGCCGGCAGCATGCCGACAACTGCACGGACATCCCTTCGGTGCCGGTAATCACGACCGGCGGCGCATGATGCGCGGGATGCCGCTCGGACTTCGGCAGGTCGTCGTCCGCGTCGCGGCCGCTCATCAGCACCTCGATGCGCTTGGCCATTACCGCGGCAACGCGGCGGCCGAGGCCGATGTCCGCGAAAATTTCCTGGCGACTCTTGTTGCCCGTCCACTGCACGAGCTTCTCCCACACTTCCGGCTCGACATCGGCCAGCGCGAGACCGTAGCCCTTCAGGCTCTGGTCGACGAGCCGCTCGCCCAGCTGCACCGACTCGTTCAGGCGCATCGTCTTCAGGTAGTGGCGGATCGCCGAACGCGCCTTGCCGGTACGCACGAAACCGAGCCATGCGGGATTCGGCTTCGAATACGGCGCGGTGATCACTTCGACGATGTCGCCGCTCTTCAGCTCGGTGCGCAGCGGCAGCAATTCGTTGTTGATCTTCACGGCCACGCACTGGTTGCCGAGATCGCTGTGGATCGAATACGCGAAATCGAGCGCCGTCGCGCCACGCGGCAGCGCCATGATCTTCGACTTCGGCGTGAACACGTAGACCGCGTCGGGGAACAGGTCGATCTTCACGTGCTCGAGGAATTCGCTCGAATCGCCGGCTTCGCTCTGGATGTCGAGCAGCGACTTCAGCCACTGGTGCGCGCGCTTCTGCACGTCGCTGAGATCCGCGCTGCCGTTCTTGTACAGCCAGTGTGCGGCGACCCCTGCCTCGGCGATCTCGTGCATCTTGCGCGTGCGCACCTGGAATTCGATCGGCGCGCCGAACGGGCCGACGAGCGTCGTGTGCAGCGACTGATAGCCGTTGATCTTCGGGATCGCGATGTAGTCCTTGAACTTGCCGGGCACGGGCTTGTACAGCGCGTGCAGCGCGCCGATGCACGTGTAGCAGTCGAGCGGGCTATCAACGACGACGCGAAAACCGTACACGTCGAGCACCTGCGAGAACGACAACTGCTTGTCGCGCATCTTGCGGTACACGCTGTAGATGGTTTTCTCGCGGCCGGTGATCTCGGCGTCGATCTTCGCGTCGGCCATCGCGCGCTGCGCGGCCTCGAGGATCTTGCTGATCACTTCGCGGCGATTGCCGCGCGCGGCCCTCACGGCCTTCTCGAGCGTCGCGTAGCGATGCGGGTTGAAGTTCGCGAAGCTCATGTCCTGCAGCTCGCGATACGTGTTGTTCAACCCGAGGCGGTGCGCGATCGGCGCGTAGATGTCGAGCGTTTCGCGCGCGACGCGACGACGCTTTTCCATCGGCACCGCGCCGAGCGTACGCATGTTGTGCAGGCGGTCGGCGAGCTTGACGAGAATGACGCGCACATCGCGCGCCATCGCGAGCAGCATCTTGCGGAAGTTTTCCGCCTGCGCTTCCTCGCGGCTGCGGAACTCCATCTTGTCGAGCTTCGACAGGCCGTCGACCAGTTCGGCGACCTTCGGGCCGAACCGTTCGGCCAGCTCACTCTTGGTCACGCCCTGGTCTTCCATCACGTCGTGCAGGAGCGCTGCCATCACGGCCTGCGCGTCGAGCTTCCAGCCGGCGCAGATTTCCGCGACGGCGACAGGATGGGTGATGTAGGGTTCGCCGCTCTGGCGATATTGACCGAGGTGGGCTTCGTCGCTGAAGTGGAACGCCGCCTTGACCTCTTTGATTTCTTCCGGAGGTAGATACTCGGCAAGCACGGTCGTCAGTTTCGCGATCGAAACGACGCCGTGCTTGCGAGGCTGCTCCGGAGTGGCGGTCGGCCCGAACAGATGCCGGAAGGACTGTTCGAGGACCGCGTCGATGTACTGGCGCGCAGGCGACTGGGCCGTGGCTTCGGTGGTCGAATCCGCGGAGGCGGACGATGGGGTGGTGCTCATATTCGCCTCCAGGTCGGGTCGTTGCGCGCGTGGATTACATGGCTGGAACGGGCCGGATGCGCGTTACACCGGCACCTTCTTCAGCATCTCGACGCCGACCTGGCCGGCAGCGATTTCGCGCAGCGCGACGACGGTCGGCTTGTCGCGGCTTTCGATCTTCGGCGTATGGCCTTGCGCGAGCTGCCGCGCGCGGTAGGTGGCGGCGAGCGCCAGTTCGAAGCGGTTCGGGATTTGCTTCAGGCAGTCTTCGACGGTAATGCGAGCCATGGTGGTAATTCCTTCTGAATATAGTCGTTATTCTACCTTATGTCCCTCGGCCCCCGCGTCATTCCGCGTGGGGCAGATGGATGCCGAGCTCGATGAACAGCTCCGTGTGTCGCGCGTACTGCGAAGCAAAGCGCAGGCGCGTCGCGGCGACGATGCATTCGAGCTCCGCGAGCGCACGCTCGAAATTCTCGTTGATCACCACGTATTCCGCTTCCGACGCGTGCGCGATCTCGCTGCCGGCAGCCAGCAGGCGGCGCGTGATCACGTTCGGTTCGTCCTGGCCGCGCTTCTTCAGACGCTCCTCGAGCGCATCGAGCGACGGCGGCAGGATGAAGATGCCGACCGCGTTACGGAACTGCTTCTTCACCTGCAGTGCGCCCTGCCAGTCGATCTCGAGCAGCACGTCATGGCCGCTCTTCATCTGCTCTTCGATCCAGACGCGCGACGTGCCGTAGTAGTTGCCGTGCACTTCCGCGCTCTCGAGGAATTCGTGCGCCGCATGACGCGTGCGGAAATCCTCGACGGTCGTGAAGTGATAGTGCTGGCCGTCCTGTTCGCCGGGGCGCGGCTTGCGCGTCGTGTACGAGATCGACAGGCAGATGTCGCTGTCCTTCGACAGCAACGCGTTCACGAGCGTCGACTTGCCGGCGCCCGACGGCGCAATGACCATGAACAGGTTGCCGGGATAGACGCCCGCGTGAAGCGTATGCGCGTCGTGAGTGGGGTGGATCATCTTGCGTTACTCCAGGTTTTGCACTTGCTCGCGCATCTGCTCGATCAACAGCTTGAGCGCCATCGATGCGTCGGCCAGTTCCTTCGCCGCCGCCTTCGAGCCGAGCGTGTTTGCTTCTCGATTCAGTTCCTGCATCATGAAGTCGAGACGCTTGCCGACGCGGCCGCCCTTCTCGATGACATGGCGCGTTTCGTTCAGGTGCGCGGTAAGACGCGAAAGCTCTTCCGCGATGTCGATCCGGATCCCGTACATCGTCACTTCCTGACGAATGCGTTCCGCGGCTTCCTCGCGCGTGACGATCGGCGCGCTGCCTTCGGGCGCCGCGATGCCGAGCGCTTCCTGCAGCCGTTCGACGATCTTCTGCTGATGCTTCGCGATCAGCTCCGGCACGAGCGGCGTGATGCGCGCGACGATCGCTTCCATCTCGGTGACGTTCGACAGCAGCATCGTCGCCAGCTGCGCGCCTTCGCGCGAACGCACGACGACGAGCTCGCCGATCGCTTCCTTGCCGCACGCGAGCACCGCATCGCGGATCGCTTCCGCCGACACGCCGCTCTCGGCGATCACGCCGGGCCAGCGCAGGATCTCGCCCGCGCGCAGGCGGCCGACGCCCGGAAACGAATCGAGCACCGAGCGCTCGAGCTCGGCGAGCTGGCCGAGCGCCGACTGGTTCAGCGCGCCCGCGCCGATGCTCTGTTCGCCGCGCTGCAGGTTGATGCGGATATCGACCTTGCCGCGCGACAGCTTGTTCATCAGCATTTCGCGCAGCGCGGGTTCGCACGCGCGCACGTCGTCCGGCATCCGGAAATTGAGGTCGAGGAAGCGCGAGTTCACGGTGCGCAGTTCGACCGACACGCTGGTGCCGCCGTTGCCGGTGGCCGTCGCGAGTTCGCGCGTCGCGCTCGCGTAGCCCGTCATGCTGTAGATCATGGTTCGTCTCGCCGTCTGGGTGCCCTCGCGGGCGGGGATATGTCGAGGCGCCCGGCGCATCGGAAAGCGCGGGGCGGGAAGCGCGCATTATCCCATTTTGCGGACCACCCCGCCGGGCAAGCCCGCCGTTCGGCGCTAAAATCGGGGTTTCCTCTCCTTCCGCGATTTCCCCATGACGTCTTCCGTTTCCCGCCCGAGCGGCCGCCGCGCCGACGAACTGCGCAAGGTCGCCCTCACGCGCCACTACACGAAACACGCCGAAGGCTCGGTGCTGGTCGAATTCGGCGACACCAAGGTGCTCTGCACCGCGAGCGTCTCCGAACGCGTGCCCGACTTCCTGCGCGACCGCGGGCAAGGCTGGCTGACGGCCGAATACGGGATGCTGCCGCGCGCGACGCACACGCGCAGCGACCGTGAAGCCGCGCGCGGCAAGCAGACGGGCCGCACGCAGGAAATTCAGCGTCTGATCGGCCGCGCGCTGCGCGCGGTGTTCGATCTCGAGGCGCTCGGCCCGCGCACGATCCACATCGACTGCGACGTGATCCAGGCCGACGGCGGCACGCGCACTGCGAGCATCACCGGCGCCTTCGTCGCCGCGCACGACGCCGTGTCGAAGCTGATCGCGGCCGGCAAGCTCACGCGCTCGCCGATCACCGACCACGTCGCCGCGATCTCGGTCGGCGTGTACGAAGGCGCGCCGGTGCTCGACCTCGACTACGCGGAAGATTCGCAGTGCGACACCGACATGAACGTCGTGATGACGGGCGCCGGCGGCTTCGTCGAAGTCCAGGGCACGGCCGAAGGCGTGCCGTTCTCGCGCGCCGAGATGAACGCGCTGCTCGACCTCGCGCAAGGCGGCATCGCCGAGCTCGTGCAGCTTCAGAAAGACGTGCTGGGCGCCTGACATGCCTGACGACCACACCATCGCGCCGCTGTCGCGCATCGTTCTCGCGTCGAACAACGCCGGCAAGCTGCGCGAATTCACCGCGCTGTTCTCGACGGTCGGCATCGAGATCGTCCCGCAGGGCGAGCTCGCGGTGCCCGAAGCGGAAGAGCCGTTCGGCACGTTCATCGAGAACGCGCTGACGAAGGCGCGCCACGCGTCGCGGCTCACCGGGCTGCCGGCGATCGCCGACGACTCGGGCCTGTGCGTGCGCGTGCTGCGCGGCGCGCCGGGCGTCTACTCGGCGCGCTATGCGCAGCGCGCGGGTCGCGACAAGGGCGACGCGGCGAACAACGCGTATCTCGTCGAGCAACTGCGCGGCGTCGACGACCGGCGCGCATACTATTGCTGCGTGCTCGCGCTCGTGCGCCACGCGGACGATCCCGAACCGCTGTTCGCCGAAGGGCGCTGGACCGGGGAAATCGTCGACACGCCGCGCGGCGAGCACGGATTCGGCTACGACCCGTATTTCTACCTGCCGGCGCTCGGCGCGACGGCCGCGGAACTCGATCCGGCCGTGAAGAACACGCACAGCCATCGCGCGCTGGCGCTCAAGGCGCTGCTGGCGCGGCTCGCGGAGGAAGCATGAGCGTGCCCGATACCCGTTCGCTGCAGGGGGTTGCATGAGTCAGGCCGCGGAAACCGGTGCGCGTGTCGTCGCGACCTTCACGTCGCCCGGCCAGGTGCGACTCACGTCGCTGCCGCCGCTCGCGCTGTACGTGCATTTCCCGTGGTGCGTGCGCAAGTGCCCGTACTGCGATTTCAACTCGCACGAATGGAAAGGCGAACGGTTTCCGGAAACCGAATACCTCGATGCGCTGCGCGCCGACCTCGAGCAGGCGCTGCCGCTCGTCTGGGGGCGCCAGGTGCATACCGTGTTCATCGGCGGCGGCACGCCGAGCCTGCTGTCGGCGGCCGGCCTCGACCGGATGCTCTCCGACGTCCGCGCGCTGCTGCCGCTCGACGCCGATGCCGAGATTACGCTCGAGGCGAATCCGGGCACGTTCGAAGCCGCGAAGTTCGCGCAGTTTCGTGCGAGCGGCGTGAACCGCCTGTCGGTCGGCATCCAGAGCTTCAACGAAGCGCACCTGAAGGCGCTCGGCCGGATTCACGACACGGCGCAAGCACGCGCGGCCGTCGAGATCGCCGCAAAGAACTTCGACAACTTCAACCTCGACCTGATGTTCGCGCTGCCGAACCAGACGCTCGACGAATGCCGCACCGACATCGAAACCGCGCTGTCGTTCGCGCCGCCGCATCTGTCGCTGTACCACCTGACGCTCGAGCCGAATACGATGTTCGCGAAGTTCCCACCCGTCGTCCCCGACGACGACGCGTCGGCCGACATGCAGGAGTGGATCCATGCGCGCACGGCCGAGGCCGGCTACGGGCGCTATGAAGTGTCCGCGTATGCGAAGCCGAATCATCAGTGCAAGCACAACCTGAACTACTGGCGCTTCGGCGACTATCTCGGGATCGGCGCGGGCGCACACACGAAGCTGTCGTTCCCGAACCGGATCCTGCGGCAGGCACGCTACAAGCATCCGGCGACCTTCATCGAGCAGGCAAAGGCCGGCACGGCCGTGCAGGAAGAGCGTGAAGTCGGTGCGCGCGACCTGCCGTTCGAGTTCATGCTGAACACGCTGCGGCTCGTCGAGGGCTTCCCGGTGCACAGCTTCGCCGAACGCACGGGCCTGCCGATGAGCACGATCGAGCCGGCGCTGCAGGAAGCGGAGCAACACGGGCTGATCGCGCGCGATTTCGCGCAGATCGCGCCGACGCCGCTCGGCCAGCGTTTCCTCAACGACCTGCAGGAATTGTTCCTGCGCGACGATTGAAGGAATGAGCGAGGCGGCATTTCGGTTACAATGCCGCCTCGTGTGGAAGCGTGGCCGAGCGGTTTAAGGCACCGGTCTTGAAAACCGGCGACGGGAAACTGTCCGTGAGTTCGAATCTCACCGCTTCCGCCAGGAAGTTCGCCAAGCCCCGTCCATTCGTTGAATGACGGGGTTTTTGCTTATCGGTTTGTCCGTGCGCGCCCTCCCCGCACGTCCCGACGCGTCGCGCCGGATGCCGTTACAATCCCGCGCTCCGATTCGCGAAACGGGAAACCCACTTCATGAAGCCCCTCATCGTCTCGTCGCTCGTCGCCCTGCTGGGTGCCGTCAGCACGCATGCGGCCGCCGACACTGCGTCCGGCAGCGGCACACCGGCATCGTGCGCGATCGCAACCGTCAGCGGCGTCGGCGGTTCGCCGCGCGGCCTGAGCGAATACCTCGCGAGCCCGTCGCCCTACAACTACCTGAAGGACAACGACCTCCAGTGCAAGGTGGGCGACGACGGACGCACGTCGAACTGCACCGGCGTGACCTACCTGCGCAACGAACAGGTCAGCGTGTACGACGATTCCGATCCGGCGACGCTCACCGTCGTCGCGCGCGTGGAGCTCGACCACGGCCAGAAATACCCGGTGATCATCGTGGTGCAACGCAAGGACGCGCGCTGCAAACAATGATGCAGCGCCGCGCGCGAAGCCATCGCGCTCGCGTCGGTACTTCGCGCGGCAGCTGAGCCGCGGCCACGGGCTCGCCCCATCACCGCGCCGGAAGCCTCCCGGCCGGTCGCTCGATCACCTAGAATTCGATCAACACGGCGACACGACCGCCGCCGCGTACTCGATGCCGCACGCGCCAACCCTGCGCGCGGCACACGGAGATCGCCATGACCGAACTGTCGAGCGCGACGGAACCCGTCGATTACGAAGGCTTCGAGATCCATGTCGTGCCGGCCGCCGTGCCCGGCAGCGACACGCGCCATACCTACACCGGCTACGTGTGCCATCCGGGCGCGAACCCCGCGCTGCCCGGCCACGCGGTACCGTTCCACGCGGACGGCGAGGAAAGCTTCGCGAGCGTCGATGAGGCTGTCCACGAAGCCGTGCACATCGGCAAGAGCATCATCGACGGGACGCACCCGGACCTGTCGGTGCTGTCGCTCGTCACGCACGGATTCTGAACCGGGCGGCACGCATCGCCGACGCTTGCGCGGGTGCCTGCCTCGGTGCAGCCAGCGGCAACCGACGCGCCGGGCCAAACCGTCGTCACGCGCCTGCGCGCCACTTGCATTCGTCGCCTTGCTTTCAACCTTGCAACACGCACGCCGGGATGCGCGCGTGCGGCGGCCGCGCGAGCGTGCCGTCACATGTCACGTCACATCGCGGTACGCGGGCGCACGCCGCCTCGTCATCAGCAATCGCAACGCCCTGCGTCGCGCGTTATGCGTTTGTCCCGATATCGACTCGCGTCCGTGCGCCTATCATTTTTTTATAGTCACTCCCGGCCAGCCTCCCATGCGCCCCCTTCTCCGTTTGCGCGTCGACCGGCTGCGTGTTGCCGCGCTGGCCGTCGCCGCCCTGCTCTCGGCGTGCACGATCACGCCGCCGTCTTCACTGCATTCGATCCTGACGATTCCCTCGATCACGCGTAGCGGCAGTCTCGACCAGTATCGCGTCGAGGTAGCGCAGCGTGTCGCCGAACGCAATCCATCCGGCATGCTGCACGGCACGCCGCAGGCGATGCTCCGTTCGCTCGTGGTTGTGTCCTTCACCGTCGATGGCGGTGGCCGGCTCGTCAATGCGTCCGTCTATCGCAGCAACGGCGACAGCGAGGCGGAAGCGCTCGCCCTCGCGTCGCTGCGCCGCTCGGCGCCGCTGCCGCCGCCACCGTCGCGACTGCTCGACGGCAACGGCCGGCTCGAACTGATGGAAGGCTGGCTCTTCAACGACGACGGCCACTTCCAGTTGCAAAGCACAGCGTCCGCGCAGGCGCAATCGATCGACTGATGCGCCGCCGCCGCGCGATTGCCGGTGTGCGGCGGCGCTGGCTATAATTTTCCGCAACCGCGCGGCCATCACGCCGCGCGCGCGTTCGCGCGCCCCACCCGGCATGCGAGCCGACCACGCCGGCACCGGGCGGCGGCGACGTACCCGTCTCCATCGTCGACCGGCGGGTGACGTCCGCGCCACGGCGCGCGCCCACGCCGCCATCGCATCATCCGCATCATCCGCTCGGCTACACCCGGCAGGCATCCGCCTGCCCGACCGCACGCTCAGCCGACCGCCCCAACGACAAAACGGAGACATCCATGTCCGCATCCCCCCCGACCGTTGCTCACGCAACCGGTTCGGCCGGCGCCGTCAGCCACCGGCGCATCGTGTTCGCGAGCTTCATCGGCACCGCGATCGAGTTCTACGATTTCTACGTGTACGCGACGGCCGCCGCGCTCGTCATCGGCCCCGTGTTCTTCCCGCACGGCTCTGCGACCGCGCAGGCGCTGTCCGCGTTCGTCACGTTCGGCATCGCATTCATTGCCCGCCCGATCGGCTCGTTCCTGTTCGGGCACTTCGGCGACCGCATCGGCCGCAAGTCGACGCTCGTCGCGTCGCTGCTCGTGATGGGCGTGTCGACCACCGCGATCGGCTTCGTGCCCGGCTACGACGCGATCGGCGCGCTCGCACCGGTGCTGCTGTGCGTGCTGCGCTTCGGCCAGGGGATCGGCCTCGGCGGTGAATGGGGCGGCGCGGCGCTGCTCGCGACCGAGCACGCACCGCAGGGCAAGCGCGGCTGGTTCGGGATGTTCCCGCAACTCGGCCCGTCGGTGGGCTTCCTGATGTCGAACGGCCTGTTCTTCGCGCTCGCGCTGTCGCTGTCCGACGAGCAGTTCCGCAGTTGGGGCTGGCGCATTCCGTTCCTCGTCAGCGCGGTGCTCGTCGCGCTCGGCCTGTACGTGCGGCTCAAGATCACCGAAACGCCCGCGTTCCAGGCCGCACTCGACCGCAACGAGCGCGTGCGCGTGCCGGTCGCGACGCTCGTCACGCAGCACTGGCAGCCGACGCTGCTCGGCGCGCTCGCGATGGTCGTCTGCTACACGCTGTTCTATATCTCGACGGTGTTCTCGCTGTCGTACGGCGTGTCGGCGCTGCATATTCCGCGCCAGAGCTTCCTCGGGCTGCTGTGTTTCGCCGTCGTGTTCATGGGGCTCGCGACACCGCTTTCCGCGTGGGCGTCGGACCGCTTCGGCCGCAAGCCGGTGCTGATCGTCGGCGCGATCGCCGCGCTGCTGTCGGGTTTCGCGATGGAGCCGTTGCTCGGCAGCGGCTCGATGCCGCTCGTCGCGCTGTTCCTGACGATCGAGCTGTTCCTGATGGGTGTGACGTTCGCGCCGATGGGCGCGCTGCTGCCGGAACTGTTCCCGACCAACGTCCGCTATACGGGCGCGGGCGTGGCGTACAACCTCGGCGGGATCCTCGGCGCGTCGATCGCACCGTATATCGCACAGCTGCTGGCGGCGCGCGGCGGGCTGTCATGGGTCGGCGGATACGTGTCGGTCGCGGCGGCGATCAGCCTGATCGGCGTGCTGCTGATGCGCGAAACGCGCGACGCATCGCTCGTCTGAGCCCCCGGGGCGACCCGGGTTGTGCGGCGGCAGGCGCTGCCTATACTCGATCCTGGGCGCGCCGTTGCGCGCCCGGGGATCCCGCCCTGAAAGGAGCCGCCGCCATGAATATCCGCCTCGGCAATGCCGATCTCGTCCTGATCCTCGCACTCGCGCTGGGTGGCGCGCTATTGCTCGCGCTGCGGTTCCGGCCGAAAACGTGGCGCGGCCTCGTGTTCGAGGCGCTGCTGGCAAATCTGGCGGCCATCGCCGCCGTCATCACGATCGAGGCGCTGCTGGCCTGAACCGGCCCGCGGCAGCCGTCAGGCAGTCAGGCGCGCACGCAGCGCGCCATAGGCAGGGGCGACCGCATCGATCGCGTCCAGCGCCTCGTCGACGGACGGCATCGCGCCCGGCTCGCCGATCGACAGGGCATTCGGCGCACCGCCGATACCGCAATGGTGGCGCGAAGTCGCGACGAAGATCATCACGGTCGGCCGCTGCAACGCATGCGCCATGTGAACGAATCCCGTATCGACCCCCACCACCAGCGCGGCCCGTCCGAGCGCCGCGCCGAGTTCGCGCACAGTCATCGCCGGTAATACGACTGCGCCCGGCGCACGCGCGGCGATGTCCTTCGCGTCGTCATGCTCGGCGCTCGATCCCCACGGCAACAGCACCCGCACGCCGCGCGCCATCATCTGCGTGGCCAGCGCGGCCCAATGGTCGGCCGGCCATTTCTTGTCGGGATTGGACGTCGCATGGAACAGCAGCATGAACGGTGCACCATCGGTCACGGCCGCCGGCAGGTTCGCGCCCTGCGGCGGGACGATGCCGTAGGTGGCGAGGCCTTCAGGCCGGTAGCCGAGCGCTTCGCCGGCGCTCACGCGCATGCCGTGCCACGCATCGCAGTCCGGCCGCGGGCCGAAACGATGCGAATACGCGAAACGCGCGCCCGTTTCGCCGAGATCCTGGGTCTGGTAGCCGACACGGCGCGCCGCACGCGCCAGCGCCGAAATGATCGCGCTCTTGTACACGCCGTGCAGGTCGATGACCGCATCGTAACGATGCGCCCGCAACGCGCCGATCGACGACGAAATCGCCTTCAGGTCGCCGGTGTTGCGGAGCTTCTTGAAGCGGCGCAGCGGCGCGCACAGCACGGCGCTCACGCCCGGATGCCAGCGCACGACCTCGGCACACGATTCGTCCACGGCCCAGTCGACCGTCACGCCCGGAAAGGCGCGATGCAGATCCGCGACGACGGGCAGCGTCTGGACGACGTCGCCGAGCGACGTCACTTTCACGATGAGGATGCGTTTCACGTTTGCGGGGAAGAGCCAGCCATTTGGGGATGCTAACGACGGATGCCCGTCGCGAACATTACTCCTGAATTACATTTGCAACGAATTGCTACAAGCTTGCAAAACGTTGTCGCCCGACTGCGCGGCGCCGGTTCTTTTTATAATCGGTTCTTTGCCTGATGGCCACCGCCGATGCCACGCCCTGCCATTCCCGCCCTGTTTCCGGCCCTCACCCGTCGCTCGCTGCGCATCTGGCGACAGTACGGCATTTTCTGGCTCGGCGCGATCGTCGTCGGGCTCGCAGCCGTACTTTACGCGCGGCTGATCGACTGGGGCTACGAGTCCTTCCGCGCGATGCGCGAGCACGCGGTGTGGCTGCCGCTGCTGTTGACGCCCGCGATCGCCGCCGTGTCGGTATGGCTCACGCGCCGGTTCTTCCGCGGTGCCGAAGGCAGCGGCATCCCGCAGGTGATCGCGACGCTGCATGCGCGCCCGAGCGCGTTCGGCGCCCGGTTGCTGACGCTGCGCATCCTGTTCGGCAAGGTGCTGATTTCGTTCCTGGGCATCCTGGGCGGCTTCACGATCGGTCGCGAGGGGCCGACCGTGCAGGTCGGCGCGGCGCTGATGTTCAACCTTCGACGCTTCTACCCGCGCTCGAACGCGCAGATCGAACGGCAGCTCGTGCTGGCCGGCGCGGCAGCCGGACTGTCGGCCGCGTTCAATACGCCGCTGGCCGGGATCGTGTTCGCGATCGAGGAGCTGACGCGCAGCTTCTCCGCGCGCGCAAGCGGCGTGCTGATCACCGCGATCATCCTCGCCGGTGTCGTCGCGCTCGGCCTGAACGGCAACTACACGTATTTCGGCACGATCGATGCCGGCCTCCATTTCCCGAAACTGCTGGCGGTCGCGGTGCTGGTCACCGCGATCGTCACGGGCATCGCGGGCGGCCTGTTCTGCTGGCTGCTGCTGAACACGGGGCGCTGGCTGCCCGCGCAACTGCTGGGCCTGTACCGCGAGCGGCCGATCACGTTCGCCGCACTGTGCGGCTTCGCGATCGCCGTCGTCGGCCTGGTGTCGGGCGGCACGACCTTCGGCAGCGGCTACGCCGAGGCGCGCGGCCTGCTCGACGGCAGCCAGCACCTGTCGGTGTTCTATCCGTTCCTGAAGATGATCTCGATGGTCGCGTCGTACCTGCCGGGCATCCCGGGCGGGATCTTCGCGCCGTCGCTGTCGATCGGCGCCGGATTCGGCAACCTGCTGCACGTCGTGTTCAGCAACATGAGCCTGCCGATGCTGATCGCACTCGCGATGGTCGGCTATCTGGCGGCCGTCACGCAGTCGCCGATCACGTCGTTCGTGATCGTGATGGAAATGATCAACGGCCATGCGCTCGTGATTTCGCTGATGGCGACCGCACTGGTGTCGAGCCGCATATCGCGCTTTTTCGCGCCGCCGCTCTACGAAACGCTCGCGCTGCGCTATCTCGCGCCGCCCGCCGCGGCCACCGAACCGGCCGCGGCATCGGCGGCGAGCGCGGCAGCGAGCACGGCGGCTGCGACCGGCGTGACCGGCGTGACGGAGCCGCAGGACGCGGCCGCCGCGCCTGCCGATCCGCTCGACACGCTGCGCGACCAAGGCGGCGACGAGCCGGTCGCTGCAACGCCGGGTGCAAGCTCGGCGCACACACCGGCCCCGCAGGGCGACGAACCGGCTGCGGCCGGCGCGAACGGCCCGGCGCAACCCGGCCCGCGCGACGCTCAGTAGATCACGACCGGCGCCGGCCGGTAGTAGACGGGCCGCGCCGGCACGACGATGCACCCGGCCAGCGTGATCGCGACGAGCGCGATGGCAATGACGGTTCTTTTCATCACGCGCCTCCATCACGCCCAGTGGCCACGGGTCCAGAACCAGTTCGGACCGCGCTGGTCCCAGTGGCCCGGCACCCATTGCATGCCGACGCGCTCGGCTTCCCAGTGGCCGCCGATCCACACGTAGCGGCCATGCTCCCAGCGCCAGTGCCCACGCTCCCACACGTAGCCCACGCGCGCGGTCGGCACGACCTCGTAGCGCACCGGCGGCGGCGCGTTCGGCGAAACGACGACGATCTCCTCGGTGCGCACGGCAACCGGCTCGGCGATGACCACGCGGCCCTGCGGCGCGATCACGGGTGTGCCGACGAGAATCTCGTCCGCATGCGCGGCAAACGGCGCGACGACGGCTGACAGGCCCGCGGCAAACAGGGCGAGCGAAACGATACGACGTTGAACGGTAGAGACAGCCATCACAACCTCCTGGTTGAACAAGTTACGCGAGCGTATTCGTTCAATGCGGGAGGGGCGATTACGGCCGACAGGCGCCGTGTTACGGCGTGCCCGAAAGTGCAACAGGGCGTAAGACGCGCACGGCGGCAGGCGCCGCCGTGCGGAGGGACACCGGCAAGCGTCAGGCTTGCGGGATCTCGATCTTCACTTCGAGGACTTCGAGGTCGTCCTGGCGCTCGAGGCTCACGCGGATATCATCGTTCGAAATATGGACGTACTTCGAGATGACCGCGACGAGCTCCTTCTGCAGCGCCGGCAGGTAATCGGCCGGCGGCCGGCCACCGACCCGCTCGTGCGCGATGATGAGCTGCAGGCGCTCCTTCGCGACCGATGCGGATTTCTTCTTCTCGCCGAGGAGAAACGAAAGGATGGACATGGGCGGCCTCCGTTACTTGCTGCCGAAGAGGCGCTGCAGCAGGCCCGGCTTCTGGTAATCGGTGAAGCGCAGCGGCTTGTCCTCGCCGAGGAAGCGCGAGACGACGTCCTTGTACGCTTCGGCGACGTCGGTACCGTCGATATGCACGGCCGGCAGACCCTGGTTCGATGCATGCAGCACGGCTTCCGACTCGGGCACCACGCCGATCAGCTTGATGCGCAGGATCTCGCTGATGTCCTCGAGCGACAGCATCTCGCCTTCGCTCACGCGCTTCGGGCTGTAACGCGTGATCAGCAGGTGCT
The DNA here is from genome assembly GCF_905339975.1 of Burkholderia sp. BCC1999. Lineage (NCBI taxonomy): Bacteria > Pseudomonadati > Pseudomonadota > Betaproteobacteria > Burkholderiales > Burkholderiaceae > Burkholderia > Burkholderia sp. BCC1999. The sequence continues at coordinate 86,547 of NZ_CAJPHP010000005.1, forward strand.
CCTTGATCGGATCCTTGCCTTCGGTCGCGCGCTTCGTCTTCGACGACAGGATGCCGAGAATGCGGTCGGAGTCGCGCACCGACGACACTTCCGGGTTCGTGACGATCAGCGCTTCATCCGCGAAGTACATCGCGTGCAGCGCGCCGGCCTCGATACCGGCCGGCGAATCGCAGACGATGTATTCGAAGTCCATCGCGACGAGGTCGTTCAGCACCTTCTCGACGCCGTCGCGCGTCAGCGCATCCTTGTCACGCGTCTGCGACGCCGGCAGGATGAACAGGTTCTCGCACTTCTTGTCCTTGATCAGCGCCTGGTTCAGGTTCGCTTCGCCCTGGATCACGTTCACGAGGTCATACACGACGCGACGCTCGCAGCCCATGATCAGATCGAGGTTGCGCAGGCCGACGTCGAAGTCGATCACAGCCGTCTTGTGGCCGCGCAGCGCGATACCGGACGCGAAGCTCGCGCTCGTCGTCGTCTTGCCCACGCCGCCCTTGCCCGAGGTCACCACGATGATTTTTGCCATTTACCCAATACCCTGTGTTCGTCAATGAGAGCCGATCGATCCGGAGCGTGCCGCGTGATTTACGTCAGGCGCAGCGGTTCGATCATCAGTTTTTCCTCTTCGAGCCGGATCTGCACCGATTTGCCCAGTACGTCGGCGGGCAACGGGTTCTCGGTTGTTCGATAGATACCCGCGATCGAAATCAGTTCCGGTTCGAGACACGTGCAGAAAATGCGCGCGTCGTGATTGCCGTGCACGCCCGCGAGAGCGCGGCCGCGCAACGGCGCGTAGATGTGGATATTGCCTTCCGCGATGATCTCCGCGCCGTGACTGACCGGCGCGAGCACCACGAGGTCTCCTTTCGCGTAAATCTGCTGTCCCGAACGCAACGGCCGGTCGATCACGAGCGTCTGGCCACCCGGCTGATTCGATGCCGACGCCTGCTCCGACGCCGGTTCGGGCGTCGCCGCGGCTGCCGCGGCGACAACGGCCTCGGCGATCGGCGACGGTTCCACGCCCTCGGCCGGCCTTGCAGCCGGCACACGGCGATCGCGCGCCTCGAGCAACGGCAGGCCGGCTTCCCCCGCCCAGCCCTGCGTTGCCAGTGCGACGACGCCCACCGGGCGCATCCGCACGTCGTTCAGCATCTGCCGGATGTCCGCGAGCGCGACGCGTTCGCCGTCAGCCAGGCGGCGGACGTCGATCGCGACGACATCGTCGGCGAAAAACTCGGGAGTCGCTTCGAAGCGCTTGACCAGTTCGGTACGCAACGCGTCAAGATCGGTCGTCTTCACGGTGAACAGCAACGTATCGACCGATCCGCTGCGCAGCTCGAAGAATGGCGATTTTTTAAGCGACATGGATACTCTGCAAAAAATTTTTGCGTATTTTACAGGCGTCCACGCGCGCAGCCATTATTTTTGGGACTCGGGGTTGCGGCGGCCCGGGCGGGCACACGACCGGCAGGCGGGCGGGCAAGCGGGCGAACGGGCCTTCATCGCGCCGCGCGGCCCGTGTTTCGAGGGTGCGTCAGTGCTTCACCTGCGACACGAACAGCGATTTCATCGCGCCGGGCATCCGCGCGATCGGCGCGTGCTCGCCAGTGTTGCCGAAACCCGCACGCTCGTAGAACCGGATCGCGTTGCGGTTCGCATCGGCGATCCACGCATAGATGTCGCGGGCGCCACGCTCGGCGAGCCATGCGGTGGCCGTCTCCAGCAGCAGCACGCCGCCGCGCAGATGACGCACCGCGTGCGCGACCCACAGTTCGCTGACGAACGCGCGCCGATCGGGCGTGTTGTCGAAATACGCGCCGATCATGCCGGCCGGATGGCCTTCGGTGTACAGCAGGAAAGTCGTCGACTCGTCGGACAAGGCGCGCAGCGCGGCGATCGCCGACGCTGCGTCCGTCTCGACGTTCAGCAATTCGGCCTCCGGCGCTTCACCCGGTGCGTAAGGCTCACGCAGCGATGCGGCGCGGAGTTCGCGATACACGCTGCCCTGGTTGGCAACGATACGACGAACGGTCAAGGTCGAACTCATGCAGGCACAGCCCCCTTCGGACAGCAAGCTATTAGCTTCAACCGAAAGCGGGGCATGAGTCAAATCGTTATTTTCAAATGACGGCGCGGATCGAAAGGCAACAGGCGTCACCAGCCGCGGCATGAGCCAACCGGTGTGCAGGCGCAGCATCGTCATGCCGATGCGTGCCGACGGACAACCGTCGAAGATTCGCCGTCCGGCGTCCCGCCCGGTGTGCCTTGCGATGCATGGCAGTCGCGTTCCGGAGCGCGTCGCAGGTCCCTCCCTGCGCCGTAATGCTGCGTAATATAAGCAAACAAAAAGCGCGCTCCTCCAGTGTCCGCCCACCCGGTTTATTGCAATGCACCATTTGTTGCGGACGCGCACGATCGACACACTCGCACGCACGCTTCACGATTCATCTGACAAACACGCGGCATGCGCGAGCCGATCCGGCTTGCGTCGCATGTTTCAATCGGCGCGTGCCGGCCCCTCCCGGCATGGCTCGCGCGCGCCCTGCCGTTTGGAGTCGCACGCCTAGCGCCGGTGTTTGGCAAGCGGGCGTACGGGTCGTATAACAGGCAGAACCGGACAACGATCCGGTGCCACCGCGCGCGCGTCGCGGGCTCACGAGGATTCGAACAACCGTGCATGCGGCCGCCCATCGGGCCCGCTGACTGGAGGGAGACAATGGCAATGACCGACGGATCGGCCGCGGGCTGGTCGGATGGCAAGCGGTACCTGTGGCTGCTCGGCGCACTGACGATCACGCTACCCATCCTCGCTGCCCAGCTTGCGCTGTCGACAGGCCTTCATGTGTTCTGGTGGTTCGGCCCGCTGTTCGCATTCGGCGTGATCCCGATCCTCGACACGCTGATCGGCGACGATCGCGACAATCCGCCCGAGGCCGTCGTGCCGCACCTCGAACGCGAGCGCTATTACCGGTTCATCGTCTATCTGGCGACCTTCGTCGAATACGTCGCGTTCTTCATGTGCGTGTGGATCGTCGGCACGCACGCGCTCGCGTGGTACGACTACGTCGGCTTCGCCCTGTCGCTCGGCGCCTCGACGGGCATCTCAATCAATACCGCGCACGAGCTCGGGCACAAGACCGACCGCTTCGAGCGCTGGCTCGCGAAGATCACGCTCGCACCGGTCGCATACGGCCACTTCTACGTCGAGCACAACCGCGGCCACCACGTGCGCGTCGCGACGGCCGAGGATCCGGCGAGCGCGCGCTACGGCGAGTCGTTCTGGGCATTCCTGCCGCGCACCGTGACCGGCAGTATCCGCTCGGCATGGCGGCTCGAGAAGGCGCGTCTCGAACGGCTCGGGCATTCGCCGTGGACCTGGCGCAACGAGGTGCTGCACGCGTGGGCGATGACCGTCGTCGTGTGGGGCGTCGCGATCGCGATGGCCGGCAAGGTCGTGATCCCGTTCCTCGTGATCCAGGCCGTCTACGGCGCCTCGCTGCTCGAAGTCGTGAACTACGTCGAGCACTACGGGCTCGGCCGCCGCAAGCTGCCGAGCGGCCGCTACGAACGCTGCACGCCGCAGCATTCGTGGAACAGCAACCACGTCGTCACCAACCTGTTCCTGTACCAGTTGCAGCGGCACGCCGACCATCACGCGAATCCGACGCGCTCGTACCAGGCACTGCGCCACTTCGACGATTCGCCGCAACTGCCGGCCGGCTACGCGACGATGATCCTGTTCGCGTACGTGCCGCCGCTCTGGTATCGCGTGATGAACCCGCGCGTCGTCGCGCACTACGGCGGCGACATGGCGCAATCGAACATCAAGCCGTCGATTCGCGCCAGGGTGCTTGCGCAGTATCCGGCCGCGGCGTGATCGGCGGTGACCGGTCCGCGTGAACGGGCGCGGGCTCGCCACGTCGCGCGCCCGCCGCTGACAGCCATCACGCCATTTCCGGCAGCCGGAACACGGCCACCGCGTGCCGCAGCGCGCTCGCCTGCTCGGCCAGCGCCTGCGTCGCGGCCGTAGCCTGCTCGACGAGCGCCGCGTTGCGCTGCGTCGCTTCATCCATCTGCGTGACTGCGACATTCACCTGCTGGATGCCGCCGCTCTGCTCCTGCGACGCGGACGAGATCTCGCCGACGATCGTCGTGACGCGCTGCACGGCGCCGACGATCTCGTGAATCGATTCCCCCGCGCGGCCGATCAGCACCGCGCCTTCGTCGACCCGCTGCGTCGATTGCTCGATGAGCCCCTTGATCTCCTTCGCGGCCGACGCGCTGCGCTGCGCGAGCGTGCGCACCTCCGCCGCGACGACCGCGAAGCCGCGCCCCTGCTCGCCCGCGCGCGCCGCCTCGACGGCCGCGTTCAACGCGAGGATGTTGGTCTGGAACGCGATGCCGTCGATCACCGCGATGATCTCGCCGACCTTCGCCGCGCTGTCGGCGATGCCGTTCATCGTGTGGACGGCATCCGACATCACGCCGCCGCCGGCAGACGCGATATGCGACGCGTCGCGCGCCAGTTGCGCCGCGTGCTGCGCATGCTCGGCCGACTGGCGCACGATGCCGGTCAGCTGGGTCATGCTGGCGGCCGTCTCCTCGAGCGAAGCGGCCTGCGACTCGGTCCGCGCCGACAGATCGTGGTTGCCCGACGCGATCTGCGCGCTCGCGGTCGCGACGGCTTCGGCATGCGTGCGCACCTCGAGCACGACGCCCGACAGGCTCGCCTGCATCGTCTGCAACGCGCGCAGCAGATCGGCGATCTCGTCGCGGCCGGTTGCGTCGACGTCGCGTGTCAGGTCGCCACCCGCGACGGCTTGCGCGCACGCCACCGCACGATCGAGCGGGCGCAGGATCGCGCGACTGAACAGGAACGCGCCGACCATCGCGACGCCGAGCACGACCAGCATCAGCGCGAGGCTTGCGATGGTCGCATGCTGCGCGTCGCGGCTCGCCTGCGCCGACACGGCCGCGCTTTCGTCCGCAATCGACTTCGCGGCCCGCTCCAGCAGCGCAGCGGGCTCACGGTCGACGCCCGCCACGGCCGCATCGCCGGCCGACGGCTCGAAGCCGGCCGCCTTGAACGCGTCGAAGCCGCGCCGGTAACCGTCGCCCATCGCGGTGTGCGCACGCATGAACTGTTCGACGAGCGAGCGGCTCTCGCCGGCCGGCAACTGGCGGACGAGTTGCGCGTCTGGAACGCCTGCCAGTACCGGTCGAGCTTGTCGGGCTGCTTGCCGCGCAGCAGTGTGTCCTTCCATTCCTGCACCTGCAGCTTGAATTGCACGAGCGTGGCCGACACGAGCCGTTCGTCGCCGACGTTCGTCTGCACGTCTTCAGCGAACGTATCGATCGAACGGTTGAGGATGTGGATGCCGTACAGCGCGCCACCGAACATCAGCAACAGCGCGACAGCGAATGCGAGGGGAATCTTGTAGCTCAGCTTCATGGGACCTTGAATCGACGGGGAACGATGCGGCGCGGCACGGGTGCCGGCCGCCGCACCGTGTTAACGGCGCAGGAATCGAGGGCTTAAAGCTGAGGAAAGCGGTGAAGACCGGCGCGCAGCAGGTCGTAGCGAGACACGGTCGATGCGGCATGGGAATCGGCGATGCCGAAATGGACGAACGGGCTTCGCGCGGGAAACGGTGTCGACACGAAAACAACGATCAGCAGCGCGAAAGACGTCAGGACTTTCGACAGTCGGTTCGTCATGCAGCGACGCTGCATCGAAGGCGCGGCACGATCGTGTGCGCAGTTGGTGGCTAACGTATCAGCACGATCCGGTGTGCCGGTAGCGAGCCTGACGTCGCAATCGACACGCGCACCGCCGACCCAAAACGAAAAACCCCTTGATCCTTCCGGATCAAGGGGCTTCGTATTTTGGCGGAGAGGGTGGGATTCGAACCCACGGTACGGGGAAACCGTACGCCTGATTTCGAGTCAGGTACATTCGACCACTCTGCCACCTCTCCTTCCTTACTGCATTTCGCGGTTGGTCGTTTCCGCGAAAGAAAAGATTATAAGACGATCTCTTCCTGGCTGACAAGCCCTCTATGCAAATTTTTTTGCGAGGACTTCGACGGCCTGCGTTACGACGCCTGGGCAGGCGCGTCGATGCGCTCCATGCCGCCCATGTACGGACGCAGCGCTTCCGGCACCGTGACCGAGCCGTCCGCGTTCTGGTAGTTCTCCAGCACCGCGACGAGCGTGCGGCCGACTGCAAGCCCCGAACCGTTCAGCGTGTGCACGAGCTCCGGCTTGCCCTGCGCGTTGCGGAAACGCGCCTGCATCCGGCGCGCCTGGAACGCCTCGGTGTTCGAGCAGCTCGAGATCTCGCGATAGGTGTTCTGCGCGGGCAGCCACACTTCGAGGTCGAACGTCTTCGCGGCCGAGAAGCCCATGTCGCCCGTGCACAGCGTGATCACGCGGTACGGCAGGCCGAGCTTCTGCAGGATCGCTTCCGCATGGCCGACCATTTCGTCGAGCGCCGCGTACGACGTTTCCGGCGCGACGACCTGCACCATCTCGACCTTGTCGAACTGGTGCTGGCGGATCATCCCGCGCGTATCGCGGCCGTACGAGCCGGCTTCCGAGCGGAAGCACGGGGAATGCGCGGTCAGCTTGATCGGCAGCGCGGAGCCTTCGACGATCGACTCGCGAACGGTGTTCGTCAGCGAGATCTCGGACGTGGAAATCAGGTATTGCGTGACCGTGTTCTCCGCGCCGCCCTTCTCGACGCGGAACATGTCGTCCGCGAACTTCGGCAGCTGGCCCGTGCCGTAGAGAATCTCGGGGTTCACGATGTACGGCGTGTACGTTTCGGTATAGCCGTGCTGCTGCGTGTGCGTGTCGATCATGAACTGCGCGAGTGCGCGGTGCAGGCGCGCGATCGGGCCGCGCAGCATCGTGAAGCGTGCGCCGGCAAGCTTCGCGCCCGTCTCGAAATCGAGGCCGAGCGGCGTGCCGACATCGACGTGATCCTTCACCGCGAAATCGAACTGGCGCGGCGTGCCCCAGCGGCGCGCCTCGACGTTGTCGGCTTCGTCCTTGCCGACCGGCACGCTGTCGTGCGCGACGTTCGGCATGCCCAGCATCAGGTCGGACAGGCGCGCCTGGATGTCGCCGAGCTTGGCTTCCGACGCCTTCATGTCGTCGCCGATCCCGCCGACCTCGGCCATCACGGCCGACGTGTCCTCGCCCTTCCCCTTCATCGCGCCGATCTGCTTCGACAGGCTGTTGCGGCGCGCCTGGAGCTCTTCGGTGTGGGTCTGGATCGCACGGCGTTCCGCTTCGAGTGCGGAGAACGCGGCGACGTCGAGGGTGTAGCCGCGATCGGCGAGGCGCTTCGCGACGCCGTCGAGGTCTTTGCGCAGCAACTGGATGTCGAGCATGGGAGGACTTGGAAAATCGTTGTGTAAGACGGGAATTCTAACGCACCGCGCGGCCGCCACGGCACCGGCCGGACGGACAATGCCGCAAACGGGCGGCGGCCGTGGCAACATGGCCTGGCCGGCCCGCACGCCGGCGGCCGGCGAATCGCGGCGCGCCCGACCCTCGCGGATCGCAAAACAGCGGCACCGGCGGGCGGCAACGAATCAGGCGAAGCACCCGGTTTCGCCTCACCGCACCCTGAGGAACCCGATGGCCATCGAACTCGACAAGGATGTCCGCGACCGCGCAATCGCATCGCTGCAACGCTATTTCACAGAAAACATGGACGAGCCGATCGGCAACATCCAGGCCGGCGCGCTGCTGCACTTCTTCGTCGAGGAGATCGCGCCGGCGATCTACAACCTCGCGATCGCCGACGCGCAGGAGCGCCTGCATGGACGCGTCGCGGAACTCGACATCGAATGCCACGAGGAGCCGTTCGAATACTGGAAGAAACAGCAGCCGGGCCGCAAGCGCTGACGGATCGGCGGCGGCGCAGGCCGAACCGGCCCGCGCAACACGCCGTCAGTCCTTCTTGCCGGCCTCGCGGTCGAGGTCGCGCAGCCACGCGAGCTTGTCGGCGATCTTCGATTCGAGCCCGCGCGGCACCGGCTGGTACCAGCGCGGCTCGCGCATCCCGTCCGGCAGGTACGTCTCGCCGGCCGCATACGCATTCGGCTCGTCGTGCGCGTAACGGTAAGCGTGGCCGTAGCCGAGTTCCTTCATCAGCTTGGTCGGCGCGTTGCGCAGGTGCACGGGCACCTCGCGCGACTTGTCCTGCTTCACGAACGCCATCGCCTGGTTGAACGCGTTGTAGCCGGCGTTGCTCTTCGCCGCGCACGCGAGATAGATCACCGCCTGCCCGAGCGCGAGTTCGCCTTCCGGCGAGCCGAGCCGCTCGTAGGTCTCGGCCGCGTCGTTCGCCATCTGCAGCGCGCGCGGATCGGCCAGGCCGATGTCTTCCCACGCCATCCGCACGATGCGCCGCGCGAGATACTTCGGATCGGCGCCGCCGTCGATCATCCGGCAGAACCAGTACAGCGCGCCGTCCGGGCTCGACCCGCGCACCGACTTGTGCAGCGCCGAGATCTGGTCGTAGAAGTTGTCGCCGCCCTTGTCGAAGCGTCTCGCGTTCAGCGTCATCGCGTTGCTGACGAAGTCGGCATCGATCGTCGCGACGCCGGCCGACGTCGCCGCGGTCTGCGCCTGCTCGAGCAGGTTCAGGAAGCGGCGGGCGTCGCCGTCCGCATAGCCGACCAGCGTGTCGATCGCCTTGTCGTCGAACGCGAGGCCGTCGAGCGCGATTTCCTGCGCGCGCGTCAGCAACTGGCGCATCTCGTCGTCGTTCAGCGACTTCAGCACGTACACCTGCGCACGCGACAGCAGTGCCGAGTTGACCTCGAAGCTCGGGTTCTCGGTGGTCGCGCCGATGAAGGTCACGAGGCCCGACTCGACGAACGGCAGCAACGCATCCTGCTGCCCCTTGTTGAAGCGGTGGATCTCGTCGACGAACAGGATCGTGTGGCGGCCGGTACGGTTCAGCGTGTCCTTCGCCTGCTCCATCGACTCGCGGATGTCCTTCACGCCGCCCAGCACCGCCGACAGCGCGATGAATTCGCAGTCGAACGCGAGCGCGGTGAGCCGGGCGAGCGTCGTCTTGCCGACGCCGGGCGGCCCCCACAGGATCATCGAATGCGGCTTGCCCGATTCGAACGCGAGCCGCAGCGGCTTGCCTTCGCCCAGCAAATGCGTCTGGCCGATCACCTCGGCGAGCGTCTTCGGCCGCAGCGCCTCGGCGAGCGGGCGGCGCGGTTCGACTTGAAACAGGTCGGACATGAACCCTCGCTCCACATCAAACAATGGCGGCCGAACCGGCCGCCGGACCCGACATTATGACAGCCGCACGACGGCGCCGCCGCGCCTGGCTCCCGCGGCCCGCGCCTGGTGCCCACGCCTGGTGCCCACGCCTGGTGCCCACGCCCGGTACCCACGCCCGGTGCCCGCGCCCAGAAACAACACGGGCCTGCCGTCGCCGGCAGGCCCGTTGCGGGAGAGCGGCGCGCGGCGCCGGTCAGCCGGTGATCACGTCCGCGCCCTTGGGCACGACGAACTTGAACGTGTCGCCCTTCAGCGGCGGGTTCGTCTGGATGTTCGTGAACGTCAGCAGCGTGACGTTACCGAACACGTCATGCAGCTCCATCGCGGCGAGCGTGCCGTTCCGGAAGCCGATGCCGATCCGCTGGAACTGCGTGTCCTGCGCCTTCGGCAACATCTCGAGCCACTCGATGCCGCCCTTCTCGCCGGCATCGCGCAGCGTGTAGTTCTTGTCGAGATCGTTGCTGCCGAACAGGATCGCTGCCGGGCTCGCGCCCAGCGCGCCGTTCAGCTTGCGCTCGGTGACCTGGTTCAGGTCGCGGTCATACACGTAGAGCTTCTCGCCGTCGGCCTGCAGCACCTGCTGGTACGGCTTCTGGTACGTCCAGATGAACTTGCCGGGACGCGCGAACACGAACGTGCCGCTCGAATTGTCGGTGGGCTTCGGCGCGGCCTGCACGGCGCTCGCGCCCTTGGCCGGCGCCTTGACGATCTGCTGCGTGAAATCGCCCTTCGCCGAACGCACCTGCGACACGAAGGCCTTCAACTGCTCGGTGCCGCCCGCGAACGCGTGCGTCGCCGCGAGCATCAGCGATGCGCCGGCGAGCGCCGCGCCGAGCCAGCGCCGCGTCGAACGAAGGGACATTGCGAACGAATGTTGCTGCATATTGCGGTTTTCTCCCTGGGTGGCCGGCGCTGCGAACGCCGCGGACTCATTCCGCGTCGCGCGCCGGCACAAGAATTTCGCGGTTGCCGCTCGACGACATCGCGGACACGAGCCCCGACTGTTCCATCTGCTCGAGCAGCCGCGCCGCACGGTTATAGCCGATCCGCAGGTGGCGCTGCACGAGCGAGATCGACGCGCGGCGGTTCTTGATGACGATCTCGACCGCCTGGTCGTACAGCGGATCAGACTCGCTGCCGCCTTCACCGGTTCCCGCGCCGGCCGAGCCCTCGTCACCGTCGGCGGTGCCGCCTTCGAGCAGGCCCTCGACGTAGTTCGGCTCGCCCTGCTCCTTGAGCTTGTCGACGACGCGATGCACTTCGTCGTCCGCGACGAATGCGCCGTGCACGCGCACGGGCAGCCCGGTGCCGGGCGGCAGGTACAGCATGTCGCCCATTCCGAGCAGCGACTCGGCGCCCATCTGGTCGAGGATCGTGCGCGAGTCGATCTTCGACGACACCTGGAACGCGATCCGCGTCGGCACGTTCGCCTTGATCAGGCCCGTGATCACGTCGACGGACGGACGCTGCGTCGCGAGGATCAGGTGGATGCCGGCCGCGCGCGCCTTCTGCGCGATCCGTGCGATCAGTTCCTCGACCTTCTTGCCGACGACCATCATCAGGTCGGCCAGCTCGTCGATCACGACGACGATGTTCGGCAGACGGCCGAGCGGCTCCGGATCCTCGGGCGTCAGGCTGAACGGATTCGGGATCTTCTCCTCGCGCTTCGCCGCATCGTCGATCTTGTTGTTGTAGCCGGCAAGATTACGCACGCCGAGCTTGCTCATCAGCTTGTAGCGGCGCTCCATCTCCGCGACCGTCCAGTTCAGCGCGTGGCCGGCCTGGCGCATGTCGGTGACGACCGGGCACAGCAGGTGCGGAATGCCTTCGTAGACGCTCATTTCGAGCATCTTCGGATCGATCAGGATCAGGCGCACCTGTTCGGCGGTGGCCTTGTACAGCAGCGACAGGATCATCGCGTTGATCCCGACCGACTTGCCCGAACCGGTCGTGCCGGCCACCAGCAGGTGCGGCATCTTCGCGAGGTCCGCGCACACGGGCTTGCCGCCGATGTCCTTGCCGAGGCTCAGCGTCAGCGCCGACGAGGCGGCCGCATACACCTCGGAGCCGATGATCTCGGACAGGTGCACCGTCTGGCGGCGCTGGTTCGGCAGTTCGAGCGCCATGTAGTTCTTGCCGGGGATCGTCTCGACGACGCGGATCGACACGAGCGACAGCGAGCGCGCGAGGTCCTTCGCGAGGTTGACGATCTGGCTGCCCTTCACACCGGTGGCCGGCTCGATCTCGTAGCGCGTGACGACCGGGCCCGGATACGCGGCGACGACGCTCGCCTCGACGCCGAAGTCCTTCAGCTTCTTCTCGATCAGGCGCGACGTGAATTCGAGCGTATCGGCCGAAATCGCTTCCTGCGTCTTCGGCGCGGGATCGAGCAACGACACCGGCGGCAGCGTCGAATCGCCCGGCAGGTCGGTGAACAGCGGCACCTGCCGCTCGCGCTCGACGCGCTCGGACTTCGCCGGCGTGACGACCGGCGGCACGATCGTCACTGGCTCGTGATCCTCGATGCGCACGCGCTCCTCTTCGACCTTGCCTTCGCGGCGCACGGCCGCGGCCTCGCCGAGCTTGCGGTCGCGCTCGGCCTCGCGGCGCAGCTTCGCGACGTTGACGGCGGACAGGATCGCGCCGCCGACGCGCTCGGCAACCGACAGCCACGAGAAGCGGAAGTACAGCGACAGGCCGATCGAAAGCGCGATCAGCAGCAGCAGCGTGCCGCCGGTGAAGCCGAACGCGTGCGACATCGCACCGGCGACGGCCTCGCCGACGACACCGCCCGGTGCGCGCGGCAACTGCACCTTCAGCGACCACATGCGCAGCGCCTCGATGCCGTCGCACGCGAGCACGACCAGCACGAACGCAAAGATCTCGGTGAGCCAGCCGATCGGCCGCTCGGGTTCGTCGGGAATCGCCTCGTGGCGCGTGATGCGGCGGTAGTTGACGGCGATGCGCCGCCCGAGCGGCACGATCAGCCAGTAGGCCGACAGGCCGAACAGCAGCAGGATGATGTCGGCCGTCCACGCGCCGACGCGACCGGCCCAGTTCGAGATGTGATCGACCTGGGCGGCGTGCGTCCAGCTCGGATCGCGCCGGCTGTAGCTCAGCAGGGCCATCACCAGAAAGGCGCAGAGCGCGACCTGGAGAATCCAGCGGATCTCCGTGAGGAGCTTCGACATCCGGTGCGGCAACGCCTGTGCCTGGGCGGAATAAGGAGCTTTTGCCATGAATCCGTATAAAGAGGACGGGCCATGCGCCCGCCTGTCGTTCGATCCCGCTTATTGTAAACGCTGCACCGGGCCACCAAGTGTAAATGACGGTTACATAACAGGGACGGGGTGCCGAACCGGCCGGCCGCGCACGCTCGAGACCGGCCGGCCGTGCCGGCCCGGAACGCGTGCGACAACGCGCCGCCGCGCACCGGCGGGACGCCCGGCCTGCCGCGCCGGCACGGGCGGCTCGCCGCGAAACGCTATCGCGACGATTGAAACTCTCGTTCGGCAACGCAGCAACGGGGCCTTTATAATGCGCGTCTGATACCCATCTATGACGGCATCCCGGTCAACCCGGATCGTACGGCGAGCCCTACCCCGCCCGCCACGGCCGCCTTTTACGGATTCGCACATGTCCACGCCCAAACACGCCAAAGTCCTGATTCTCGGTTCCGGCCCCGCCGGCTACACGGCTGCCGTCTACGCGGCACGCGCCAACCTGTCCCCGGTGCTGATCACCGGCATCGCGCAGGGCGGCCAGCTGATGACCACGACCGACGTCGAAAACTGGCCGGCTGACGCGAAAGGCGTGCAGGGTCCGGAGCTGATGGCGCGCTTCCTCGAGCACGCCGAGCGCTTCAACACCGAAATCGTCTTCGACCACATCCACACCGCGAAGCTGCACGAGCAGCCGATCCGCCTGATCGGCGACTCGGGCGAATACACGTGCGACTCGCTGATCATCGCGACCGGCGCGTCCGCGCAGTATCTCGGCCTGCCGTCCGAAGAACACTTCATGGGCAAGGGCGTGTCGGCCTGCGCGACCTGCGACGGCTTCTTCTATCGCGGCCAGGAAGTCGCGGTGATCGGCGGCGGCAATACGGCCGTCGAGGAAGCGCTCTACCTGACGGGCATCGCGAAGAAGGTCACGGTGATCCACCGCCGCGACAAGTTCCGCGCGGAACCGATCCTGATCGACCGCCTGCTGGAGAAGGAAAAGGAAGGCGCCGTCGTGATCAAGTGGGATCACGTGCTCGACGAAGTGACGGGCGAGGATTCGGGCGTCACGGGCCTGCGCATCAAGAACGTGAAGACCGGCGCGACGGAAGACCTCGCCGTGCAGGGCGTGTTCGTCGCGATCGGCCACAAGCCGAACACCGACCTGTTCCAGGGCCAGCTCGAGATGAAGGACGGTTACATCCTGACGAAGAGCGGCCTGCACGGCAACGCGACGTCGACGAGCGTCGCCGGCGTGTTCGCTGCAGGCGACGTGCAGGACAACGTGTATCGCCAGGCGATCACGAGCGCGGGCACGGGCTGCATGGCCGCACTCGACGCGCAGCGCTACCTCGAAAGCCTGCACGACAAGAAGTAAGCCGCGAGCCTGACCGCGCCGGGCGCTACAATGGCGTCCGCTGCCGCGAAGCGGGCCCGACCGGAAAGCCGCTGCCGCCGTGCAGCGGCTTTTTTTTGCCCGCGCGCCCGAACGCGCCTGCCCCGTTACCGAATCATGGCGAAGAACCAGCCCCATCCGAGCGATCCCGCGAAGCGGAAGATCGCCGCCCGTCCCGCGAACCCCGCGCCGGCCGCCCCGCCGCCCGCGCCCGATCCGGCCGCGTTGCGCGGCCAGGGCCTCGCGGGCCTCGGCGCATTGCGCAAGTCGCTGCAAGGCGAAGCCGAGCGCCGCGAACGCACGCGCGTCGAAACCGCGAAGGCAGAGCGCAAGGCGGAAGCCGACGCGAACCTGTTCCGCAACGAAATCGGCTCGATCCGGCCGCTGAACGCGCCGCCGCGCGCGTCGTCGGGCCGCACGCCGCCCGACCCGGTGCCGAAGCAGACCCAGCGCGACGAGGAAGCCGTGCTGAACGCGACGCTGTCCGACGAATTCGATCCCGAGACGCTGCTCGACAGCGACGACTCGCTGTACTACCACCGCCCCGGCATCAGCCGCGACGTCGTGCGCAAGCTGCGCAGCGGCGCGTGGATCGTGCAGGCGCAGATCGACCTGCACGGGATGCGGCGCGACGAGGCGCGCGATGCGCTCGCCGAATTCATCCGCGAAGCCGGCAAGAAGGGGCTGCGCTGCCTGCGCGTGATCCACGGCAAGGGGCTCGGCTCGATCGGCAAGGAACCCGTGCTGAAAGGCAAGGTGCGCGCGTGGCTCGTGCAGAAGGAAGAAGTGATCGCGTTCTGCGAGGCGCGCGGCAACGACGGCGGTGCAGGCGCGGTGCTCGTACTGCTGCAGCCGCATGCGGCGCCGGCCGAGCGGGGGCCGCGTGCCGCATCCTAGGCTGACGCTCGCGATCGCGATACTGGAGGCGATCGCCACGCTGGCCTTCGCGATTTCGGGCTTCATCGAGGCGCGCAAGAACCGCCTCGACTCGGTCGGCACGTTCGTCGTCGCGCTCGCGACCGCGTTCGGCGGCGGCACGCTGCGCGACATCCTGCTCGAGCGCCGGCCGTTCTACTGGGTCGTGCACGACGACTACGTGATCGCGATCTTCGTGCTCGCGCTGTTCGCGCCGTTCGTGCTGCGGATGCTGTCGCGACTGTCGGCCGAACGGCTGCTGCTGATCGCCGACGCGATCGGGCTCGGCATCTTCAGCATCTCGGGCACGGCGATCGCGCTCGACGCCGAGATGCCGCGCTTCATCGCGGTGATGATGGGCGTGATCACCGGCGTGGTCGGCGGGATCGTCCGCGACGTGCTGTGCAACGATATCCCGCTGATCCTGCGCGATTCGCGGCCGTACGCGACCTGCGCGTTCGTCGGCTGCTGGTTCTATCTGCTGCTCGTGTGGCTGCAGTTCGACTCGGTGTACAGCGTGCTGCTCGCGACCGGCTTCATCCTCGTCGCGCGGCTCGCGACGTTCAAGTTCGACGTGCGGCTGCCGCACTGATCGCCACGCCCGCGGCCACGTCGGCCGCATCACGCAAACAAAAGGGGCCGTTCGACACGGCCCCTTGCTCTTTCGTTCGGCGCAACCGCCGCGTCACGCGATCCGCTCTTCCGATGCCGGATCGAACAGCACGGCCTTCGACACGTCGAACAGCAGCGACTGCGTCTGCCCCGGCTGCGGGTTCGCGGCCGGATGCACGCGACTCACGATCCGCTTGCCGTTCACCTGCGCGAACACGTGCGTATCCGGCCCGGTCGGCTCGGTCACGTCGACGCGCACGTCGATCGGCTGCAGCGTCGACGCCTCGCCGTGGTGTGCGTTGCGCGCGTCGGTGATGCGCTCCGGGCGCAGCCCGAGGATCACCTCGCGGCCCACGTGGCCGTTCATCCGCTTCGCGTCGAACGGCAGGTTCAGCGCGCTGCGCGCGAGGCCCGTGTCGATCTCGAGCGCGATCCCGCTGCCCTGCTCGACCAGCTTGCCGTTGATGAAGTTCATCGGCGGCGCGCCGATGAAGCCCGCGACGAACAGGTTCGACGGCGAATCGTAGATCTCCTGCGGCGCGCCGAACTGCTGGACCACGCCGTCCTTCATCACCGCGATCCGGTCGCCGAGCGTCATCGCCTCGATCTGGTCGTGCGTCACGTAGACGATCGTCGTGCCGAGGCGCTGGTGCAGCAGCTTGATTTCCGCGCGCATCTCGATACGCAGCTTCGCGTCGAGGTTCGACAGCGGCTCGTCGAACAGGAACAGCGACGGATCGCGCGCGAGCGCGCGGCCCATCGCGACGCGCTGGCGCTGGCCGCCGGACAGCTGGCCGGGCTTGCGGTCGAGCAGGTGCTGGATCTGCAGCATCTGCGACACGCGGTCGACGATCTGCTGCTGTTCGTTCTTCGGCACCTTGCGGATGTTCAGGCCGAACGAGATGTTCTCGCGCACCGTCATCGACGGGTACAGCGCGTACGACTGGAACACCATCGCGATGTCGCGATCCTTCGGCGACAGGTCGTTGACGACCTTGCCGTCGATGCAGATCTCGCCGCTCGTGACCGTCTCGAGCCCGGCGATCATGTTGAGCAGCGTCGACTTCCCGCAGCCCGACCCGCCGACCAGGATCAGGAACTGTCCGTCCTCGATCTCGATGTCGACACCCTTCAGGACCGGCACCCCGTTCGGGTAGGTCTTGTACACGTCACGGATGGAAAGGCTTGCCATGCTGTGAATCCTCTGTCTCGTCTCGCGCGGCGCACTCGGGCGCCGCGTCGGGTTCGTTTCGATGGGCCGCGCGTCGTGCGCGGCCGGTTCGTCGTATCGGATAAAGCCGCGCCTACCCCTTCACCGCGCCCGCCGTCAGCCCGCGCACGAAGTAGCGGCCGGCGACGATGTAGACGAGCAGTGTCGGCAGCGCGGCGATGATCGCGCCGGCCATGTCGACGTTGTATTCCTTCACGCCCGTCGACGTGTTGACGAGGTTGTTCAGCGCCACCGTGATCGGCATCGAATCGACACCGGAGAACACGATCCCGAACAGGAAGTCGTTCCAGATCTGCGTGAATTGCCAGATCAGGCACACCATGAAGATCGGCAGCGACACCGGCAGCAGGATCTTCGTGAAGATCGTGAAGAAGCCCGCGCCGTCGATGCGCGCGGCCTTCACCAGCTCGGCCGGCACGCTCACGTAGAAGTTGCGGAAGAACATCGTCGTGAACGCGATCCCGTACACGACGTGCACGAACACGAGGCCCGGAATCGTGTTGGCGAGGCCGAGCATCCCCTGCAGGCGCGCCATCGGCAGCAGGATCACCTGGAACGGGATGAAGCAGCCGACCAGCATCATCGTGAACAGCGCGTCGGCGCCGCGAAAGCGCCAGTGCGTGAGCACGTAGCCGTTGAACGCGCCGATCAGCGACGAGATCAGCACGGCCGGGATCACCATCTGCAGCGAGTTCAGGAAGAACGGCTTCATCCCGTCGCAACGCACGCCGGTGCACGCTCCGCTCCATGCCTTCACCCACGGATCGATGGTCCAGGTCGTGGGCGGCGTCAGCAGGTTGCCGGTGCGCAGCTGGTCGAGATCCTTGAACGACGTCGACAGCATCACGTAGATCGGGAACAGGAAATACAGCGCGAACAGGATCAGTGCCGCATAGATCACTGCCCGGCTGATCGTCATCTTAGGCTGCATTGCGGGTGCTCCTCGATTCCATATACATCAGCGGCACCAGCACCGCGACCACGGTCGCGAGCATCATCACCGAGGACGCCGCGCCGAGGCCGAGCTGGCCGCGGTTGAACGAAAACGTGTACATGAACATGGCCGGCAGCGACGACGACGTGCCGGGGCCGCCTGCCGTCAGCGCGACGACGAGGTCGAAGGTCTTGATCGTTATGTGGCACAGGATCAGCAGCACCGAGAAGAACACCGGGCGCATGCTCGGGATCACGATCTTGCGGTAGATGGTCGGCAGCGTCGCGCCGTCCACCTGCGCGGCCTTGAAGATCTCCGCATCGACACCGCGCAACCCCGCGAGGAACAGCGCCATCACGAAACCGGTCGACTGCCACACGGCCGCGATCACCACGCAGAAGATCGCCTTGTCCGGATCGCCGAGCCAGTCGAACGAGAAGCTCGTCCAGCCCCAGTCGTGCATCACCTTCTCGAGGCCGAGGCCCGGGTTCAGGATCCACTGCCACGCGGTGCCGGTGACGATGAACGACAGCGCCATCGGGTACAGGAAGATCGCGCGCAACGCGCCTTCGTTGCGGATCCGCTGGTCGAGCAGGATCGCGAGGAACAAGCCGAGCGCGACGCAGACCGCGATGAACGGAATCCCGAACCAGCCGAGGTTCGCGGCGGAGGTCCACCACACGTCGTTCTGGAACAGGTCCGTGTAACGGCCGAAGCCGTCGAATTCGTAGTTCGGCAACAGCCGCGAGTTGGTCAGCGACAGATAGCCGGTAATCAGGATGAAGCCGTAGATGAACACCACGGCGATCGCGACGCTCGGCGCAAGCACGAGCTTCGGAATCCAGCGATCGGCGAAGGCCGACATCGGCGACGTACGCCGCGCGGCGGCAGCGCCGGATCCGTTTCCGTTAAGAGGGGCAGCCACTTGATTCGACTCCTGGAACGAGGGCGACGCAGGCCGGGCCGGCGCCAGGTACGGCACGGGCCCGCGGGCGAGCCCGTTTGCTGCACATGCAAAAACGCCCGGCCGATGAAGCGCTTCCGGCCGGGCGCCTGTCGCGCGTTACTTGACCTTCGCGGCCTTCGCGAGCGCGGCGACCGCGCTCTTCGAATCCTGCTGCGAGTTCATGAACTTCGTCACGACGTCCGTGATCGCGCCGGCGGTCGCGTCGCTTTGCGCCATCCCGTGCGCGAGCGACGGCACGAAGCCGCCCGACTTGATCGCGGTCTGCTCGTCGGCGTACGACTTCTTCGCGCAGTCGTCGAACTTGTCCATCTTCACGCCGAGGCGCACCGGCACCGAACCCTTCAGCAGGCTGAACTGCTCCTGGAAGTCCGGCGTCATGATCGTCTTCGCGAGCGCGAGCTGGCCCGGCGTCGCGGCCTTCTCGCCCTTCTGCTGGAAGAACACGAACGAGTCGACGTTGAACGTGTACGAATTCGCGGTGCCCGGCACCGCTGCGCAGATGTAGTCCTTGCCCGCCTTCTTGCCGGCGTTCTCGAACTCGCCCTTCGCCCAGTCGCCCATGAACTGCATGCCGGCCTTGCCGTTGATGACCATCGCGGTCGCGAGGTTCCAGTCGCGGCCGTTGCGGCCGGTATCGAAGTAACCCTGGATCTTGCGCACCGTGTCGAACACGGACAGCATCTGCGGCGACGTCAGCGTCGCCTGGTCGAGGTCGACCAGCGCCTTCTTGTAGAACGCGGGGCCCTGCGACAGCACGACGTCTTCCCACAGCGTCAGGTCCTGCCACGGCTGGCCGCCCATCGCGACCGGCTGGATGCCCGCGGCCTTCAGCTTGTCGGCCACCGCGAAGAATTCGGGCCAGGTGGTCGGCACCTTCGCGCCGACCTTGTCGAGCGCGGCCTTGTTGATGTACAGCCAGTTCACGCGGTGCACCGAGAACGGCGCGGCGACGGTATGGCCCTTGTACTTGATGATCTTGTCGATTTCCGGCGGCAGGTTCTGCTTCCAGTCGCCGGCAGCGGAATCGATGTTGACGAGCACGCCCTGGTCGGCCCAGTCCTGGATCAGCGGGCCCTTGATCTGCGCGGCCGACGGTGCGTCGCCGCTGATCACCTTGGTCTTCAGTGCAGTCATCGCCGCGGCGCCGGCGCCGCCCGCGACCGCGAAGTCCTTCCACACGTAGCCCTGCTTCTGCACGTCGTCCTTCAGCACGCCGACGGCCTTCGACTCGCCACCCGAGGTCCACCAGTGCAGCACGGTTACATTCTCGGCCGCCTGCGCCGCCACGGCGCCAGCCATCAGACCCGCGGCGCAGAGCGCACCCATGATCGAGCGAACTTTCATTACTTATCTCCTCCAGACTGAATCAACTCGTGAGGTTCCCTGACCGGGAACCGGCTTCTTGATAACGACGGGGAAATCGAGCCGCGGGACGCATGCAGCGTACGGGGCCGATGACCGGCCGGGCTCTTACAGAAAGCGTGAATCGAGATTCAACGGCGTGTCTCCTCTTTGTGTTTCTGGCCCGCCGCGATGATGCGACGCGAGCCCGGGGCCGACGGCGCGCGGACGATGCGCGCCGCCAATGTCCGATAACATTCGGCACAAGGCGCCCCCGAAGGTGAAGCTCGCGCAGTTCATCGACTGCACTTCTTTTTTTCTTCACCCAGGTGCTACCCCTTGCGGCGGATTGTAGTTAAACTACAATTCAGTGTCAAAAATATTTTTATCGCACTACGGATCGCTTCCCAGCACCCCCAACACGGCGGAGACACATGCATACCGATTCCAGCTTTACCTTCGTACTTTTCGGCGGCACCGGCGATCTGTCGATGCGCAAGATACTGCCCGCGCTGTTCGAAGCGCACCGCGCGAACATGCTGGCGGAGAGCGGCCGGATCGTCGCCGTGGCACGACATGAATCGGATCGGGCGGGCTATCTCGAGTGGGTCGACACGCACGTGAAGCCGCATGCGGAGAAAGCCGCCGGCAAGGCGTTCGACGAAGCCGCGTGGAAGTCCTTCCTCGATCGCATCGAGTACGTGAAGCTCGACCTCGGCCGCGCGGAAGACTACGTCGTGCTGCGCGACGCGATCGCATCGCTGCCCGGCATCCGCGTGTTCTACCTCGCGACGGGCCCGTCGCTGTTCGTGCCGATCTGCAAGGCGCTCGCGTCGGTCGGCCTGAACGAAGGCTCGCGCATCGTGCTCGAGAAGCCGCTCGGCTACGACCTGAAATCGTCGAACGCGATCAACGACGCGGTCGGCGAGATCTTCGCGGAGGGCCAGATCTACCGGATCGACCACTACCTCGGCAAGGAGCCGGTGCAGAACCTGCTCGCGCTGCGCTTCGGCAATGCGCTGTTCGAACCGCTGTGGCGCCGCGAATGGGTCGAGAGCATCCAGATCACGATCGCCGAGGAACTCGGCGTCGAGGCGCGCGGCGATTTCTACGACAATACGGGCGCGCTGCGCGACATGGTGCAGAACCACCTGCTGCAGCTGCTGTCGATCGTCGCGATGGAGCCGCCGCATTCGATGGATTCCGACTCGGTGCGCGACGAGAAGCTGCGCGTGCTGCGCGCGCTGAAACCGGTCGATCCGCGCGACATCGGCAAGGTGGCCGTGCGCGGCCAGTATCATGCGGGCGTGATCAAGGGCGCGCAGGTGCCGGCGTATGCGACCGAGCCGGGCGTGAAGCCCGACAGCCAGACCGAAACCTTCGTCGCGCTGAAGGTCGAGATCGAGAACTGGCGCTGGGCCGGCGTGCCGTTCTTCCTGCGCACCGGCAAGCGTCTCGCCGATCGCGTAGCCGAGATCGTCGTGAATTTCCGCCCGGTGCCGCACTCGGCGCTCGGGCCCACGGCATTGCGCCCCGGTTCGAACCGCCTCGTGATCCGGCTGCAGCCGAACGAGACGATCCGCCTGTACTGCCTCGCCAAGCAGCCGGGCGAAGGGATGAACCTCGCGAGCGTGCACCTCGACCTCGCGTTCGACCAATTCTTCAAGGAAGGGCAGATGGAGGCGTACCAGCGCCTGCTGCTCGACGTGATCAACGGCCGGCTCGCGCTGTTCGTGCGTCGCGACGAACAGGAGGCCGCATGGCGCTGGGTCGAGCCTATCCTGAACGAATGGGCGCGCACGCTGAAGCCGCCGAAGCCGTATGCGGCGGGCACGTGGGGGCCGGCCGCGGCGAGCGCGATGCTCGCGCAGCACGACACCTGCTGGCTCGAAGAAGAGAACTGATGTAAACGTAGCCGCGCACGTCATCGCACGCGGCTACGTGCTCCACGATTCGTACGATTTGAACAGACAAAGCAGTCCGGAGGAGATGTGATCGAGATCCACGCTTTCGACACCCAGGAAGCGCAAAGCGAAGCGCTCGCGCGCGCCGTCGGCGAGGCGCTGCACGCCGCGCTCGCCGGGCCCGCGCGCCCGACGCTCGCGGTGTCCGGCGGCACGAGCCCGCGCCCGTTCCTGCACACGCTGTCGCACGCGGCGCTCGACTGGGCCGGCGTCGACGTGACGCTGGTCGACGACCGCTGGGTGCCGGACGACGACGCAGCCAGCAACGCACAACTCGTGCGCGACACGCTGCTGCAGCACGCGGCGGCCCCTGCCCGCTTCCTGCCGCTCGTCGACACGCGCAGCACGCTCGACGCGCACGTCGCCGCACTGAACGCGAACGCCGACTACCGCGTGCCGACCGTCGCCGTGCTCGGCATGGGCGAGGACGGCCACACCGCGTCGATTTTCGCCGACGCACCCGAATGGGACCACGCGATCACGACGCCCGAGCGTTTCGTCGCCGTGCATCCCGGCGCCGCGCCGCATGCGCGCGTGAGCTATTCGCTCGATGCGCTGAAGCGCGTCGACCGGCTGTTCCTGCTGATCGCGGGCGACCGCAAACGCGACGTGCTCGACGCCGCGGCCGCGTCGCTACAGAAGAACGCGATTTCCCAACTGGCCAACGACAAGGGGACCCAGCTCGATGTCTACTGGTGCGCAAAGTAAGGCGGTCGTCGCAAGTCAGCATGCCGACGGCCCGCGCCTGCTCGCGGATGTCGGCGGCACCAACGCGCGCTTCGCGCTGGAAACCGGCCCGGGCGAGATCACGCAGATCCGCGTGTATCCCGGCGCCGATTACCCGACGATCACCGACGCGATCCGCAAGTACCTGAAGGACGTGAAGATCAGCCGCGTGAACCACGCGGCGATCGCGATCGCCAATCCGGTCGACGGCGACCAGGTCACGATGACCAACCACGACTGGAGCTTCTCGATCGAGGCGACGCGCCGCGCGCTCGGCTTCGACACGCTGCTCGTCGTCAACGATTTCACCGCGCTCGCGATGGCGCTGCCTGGCCTGACCGATGCGCAGCGCGTGCAGGTCGGTGGCGGCGCGCGACGTCAGAACAGCGTGATCGGGCTGCTCGGGCCCGGCACCGGGCTCGGCGTGTCGGGGCTGATTCCGGCCGACGACCGCTGGATCGCGCTCGGCAGCGAGGGCGGCCACGCGTCGTTCGCGCCGCAGGACGAGCGCGAGGATCTGGTGCTGCAGTACGCGCGCAAGAAGTTTCCGCACGTGTCGTTCGAACGCGTGTGCGCGGGCCCCGGCATGGAGATCATCTATCGCGCGCTCGCCGCGCGTGACAAGAAGCGCGTGGCCGCGACCGTCGACACGGTCGAGATCGTCGAGCGCGCGCATGCGGGCGATGCGCTCGCGCTCGAGACGGTCGAATGCTTCTGCGGGATTCTCGGCGCGTTCGCGGGCAGCGTCGCGCTGACGCTCGGCGCGCTCGGCGGCGTGTACATCGGCGGCGGCGTCGCGCTGAAGCTCGGTGAACTGTTCACGCGCTCGTCGTTCCGCGCGCGCTTCGAGGCGAAGGGCCGCTTCACGCACTACCTCGAGAACATCCCGACCTACCTGATCACCGCCGAATACCCGGCGTTCCTCGGCGTATCGGCGATCCTCGCCGAGCAGCTGTCGAACCGTTCGGGCGGTGCGTCGTCGGCCGTGTTCGAGCGGATCCGCCAGATGCGCGACGCGCTGACGCCGGCCGAGCGCCGCGTGGCCGATCTCGCGCTGAACCATCCGCGCTCGATCATCAACGATCCGATCGTCGACATCGCGCGCAAGGCCGACGTGAGCCAGCCGACCGTGATCCGCTTCTGCCGCTCGCTCGGCTGCCAGGGGCTGTCGGACTTCAAGCTGAAGCTCGCCACCGGCCTCACCGGCACGATCCCGATGAGCCACAGCCAGGTGCATCTCGGCGACACGGCCACCGACTTCGGCGCGAAGGTGCTCGACAACACGGTGTCCGCGATCCTGCAGTTGCGCGAGCACCTGAATTTCGAGCACGTCGAGAACGCGATCGAGATCCTGAACGGCGCGCGGCGCATCGAGTTCTACGGGCTCGGCAATTCGAACATCGTCGCGCAGGACGCGCACTACAAGTTCTTCCGCTTCGGGATTCCGACGATCGCATACGGCGACCTGTACATGCAGGCCGCGTCGGCCGCGCTGCTCGGCAAGGGCGACGTGATCGTCGCGGTGTCGAAGTCGGGACGCGCGCCCGAGCTGCTGCGCGTGCTCGACGTCGCGATGCAGGCCGGTGCCAAGGTGATCGCGATCACGTCGAGCAACACGCCGCTCGCGAAGCGCGCGACCGTCGCGCTCGAGACCGATCACATCGAGATGCGCGAGTCGCAGTTGTCGATGATCTCGCGGATCCTGCATCTGCTGATGATCGACATCCTCGCGGTCGGCGTCGCGATCCGTCGCGCGTCGACCAACGGCGAGGTGCCCGAGGCCGTCGCGCAGGCGAAGGCGCGCGCGAGCGACGACGAAACGGCCGACGTTCTCGACTGGCTGAGCCACGGCGCGTCGCCGGCGGCGAAGGACGTCGCGCGGGATTGAGACGCGGCGCGGCGCCAGCCGCTCCCTGCGTCCCAAAGAAAAACGCCACCGCGCGATGCGCCGGTGGCGTTTTTCATTGTGCGGCGCGGCTGCCGTGTCACGCGCCCGCTTTCACCGGCCGGCCATGCCAGCGCAGCACGAGGTAGCGTCCGGCGAAACACAGCACGCCCGACACGCCGATCGTCACGCCCATCGCGAACGGCGTGCCGTCCGCGAGTGCGCCGATCGCGACGCTCGCGAGCGCGCCGAGCGCGAGCTGCATCGCACCGAACACGGCCGCCGACGCGCCCGCGTTGTGCGGATAGCGGTGCATGAGGTCGGTCGTGCAGTTCGCGGACAGGATCCCGACCACGCCGACGACGAAGAACAGGCACACGACGATCGACCACAGTCCGCCCCACCCAGTCAGCGCGACGAGCGCGACCGCGAGCGACGCGATGGCGCTCACGAGCGATGCGGCCGCGATGATGCGCAGCGAGCCGATGCGGCCGACGAGGCGCGTGTTCGCGAAGTTGCCGATCATGATCCCGACGACGTTCAGGCCGAACAGCAGCCCGTAGTGTTGCGGCGATACGTGGAAATACTCGATGTACACGAACGGCGTCGCGGTGATGTACGAGAACATCGCCGCGAACGCCATCCCGCCGCACAGCATGTGCCCCCACGCGACGGGATCCGACAGGATGCGTCCGTACGACGCGAACGACGCGAGCACGGCCGTGCTCTTGCGTCGCTCCTTGGGCCAGGTTTCGGGCACGCGCAGGTAGGCAGTCGCCGCGCAGATCGCGCCGAACACGGCTAGCACGACGAACACGCCGCGCCAGCCCGAGAAGCGCAGGATCTGGCCGCCGATCAGGGGCGCGAGCAACGGCCCGACCGCGGTGACGATCGCGACCATCGACAGCACCTTCGCCGCGTCGCTCGGCTCGTGCGCGTCGCGCGCGATCGCCCGCGCGAGCACCGATGCGGCGCCGGCGCCGAGCGCCTGCAGGAAGCGCACGACGATCAGCATGTCGATCGAGCCTGACACGAAGCAGCCGATGCTCGCGAGCGTGAACAGCGCGATGCCGCCGAGCAGCACGGGACGACGGCCCCACGTATCGGACAGCGGGCCGTACAGCAGCATGCCGACCGAGAAGCCGGCCATGAAGCTCGTCAGCGTGCGCTGCGCGGCGCCGGGGCTGACGGAGAAGCCGTCGGCGATCGACGGCAGGCTCGGCAGGTACATGTCGGTGGCGATCGGCCCGCAGGCCGCGAGCGCGCCGAGCAACAGGATCAGCCGGGCATCGGGCCGGCGGCGGACGACGTGAGACATGGGTATCCGGAGTGGAGCCCGCGCGCATCGCGGCGCGCGTGGCGGTGAAGACGGGAGGCCGCGCCGCAAGCGACGCGTTCAGGCCCATGATTGTACGCGCAACTTTTTTGCGTGCCGTCGGCCGCGTACGATGGCGGGCCGGCAAGCCCCCGTGTGCGGGATCGCACGCGGATTCGATTAAGCTTGCCGCTCTTGTCTGATCATTTGAACGCACGACCGAACCGATGACCGCTTTCCTGCTGATCTGGAGCCCCAAGAAATGGCCGTGGCCCGAGCTGCCCGAGGTCGCCGCGCGCGTGAAGGCCGGCGAGGCCGTGCATGACGTGTGGGGCTGCGGCTTCGCACGCGGCATCCTGCCGGGCGACCGCGTGTTCCTGCACCGCGTCGCGAAGGAGCCGAAAGGCGTGTTCGGCTCCGGCTACGTGACGCGTGCGCCGTACGAGGTGCCCGATCCGTCGACGAAGCGCGGCTACCGGTTGTGCATCGACTTCGTCTACGACTGGCTGGTCGACGCGCACCAGGACGTCGTGATCGCGCGCGACGCGCTGCGCGTCCACCCGTACTCGGTGCAGACCTGGGACGCGCAGACGTCCGGCACGTCGATCAAGCCGATGGTCGAAGGTCCGCTCGAGAAACGCTGGGCCGAACTGACCGGCAAGCGCAAGCCGCCGCGCTAGCCGGGCCGGGTGCCGGACCGAATCCGGCCCCCGTTTCCGGCCCGTGCCGCTCCCCGCGCGCCGAAAGGCCGCACAAGCGCTGGCGGGCCCGCCGTGCGCGTCTCCGGTACAATCAGACGATCGTTCCGCCCAGGCGCCGCGGCCCGTGCACAGGCCCCCGCGCCCTTCTCTCGCAGGTTTCGCTCATGTCCAACAATCAGATCCTCTTCGAACGCGCCCAGAAGACCATTCCCGGCGGCGTCAACTCGCCGGTGCGCGCATTCCGTTCGGTCGGCGGCACGCCGCGCTTCGTCGCACGCGCGCAAGGCCCGTATTTCTGGGATGCCGACGGCAAGCAGTACATCGACTACATCGGCTCGTGGGGCCCGATGATCGTCGGCCACGTTCATCCGGAAGTCCTGTCGGCCGTGCAGAACGTGCTCGCCGACGGCTTCTCGTTCGGCGCGCCGACCGAAGCCGAGATCGAGATCGCCGAGGAAATCTGCAAGCTCGTGCCGTCGATCGAGCAGGTGCGAATGGTGTCGAGCGGCACCGAGGCCACGATGAGCGCGCTGCGCCTCGCGCGCGGCTTCACGGGCCGCAGCCGCATCGTCAAGTTCGAGGGCTGCTACCACGGCCACGCGGACAGCCTGCTGGTCAAGGCCGGCTCGGGCCTGCTGACGTTCGGCAACCCCACGTCGGCCGGCGTGCCCGCCGACATCGCGAAGCACACGACCGTCCTCGAATACAACAACGTCGCAGCGCTCGAGGAAGCGTTCGGCGCGTTCGGCGACGAGATCGCCGCGGTGATCGTCGAGCCCGTCGCGGGCAACATGAACCTCGTGCGCGGCACGCCGGAATTCCTGAACGCGCTGCGCGCGCTGTGCACGAAGCACGGCGCCGTGCTGATCTTCGACGAGGTGATGTGCGGTTTCCGCGTCGCGCTCGGCGGCGCACAGGCGTACTACGGGATCACGGCCGACCTCACCTGCCTCGGCAAGGTGATCGGCGGCGGGATGCCGGCCGCCGCGTTCGGCGGCCGCCGCGACATCATGGCCCACCTCGCGCCGCTCGGCGGCGTCTACCAGGCCGGCACGCTGTCGGGCAACCCGATCGCGGTCGCGGCCGGCCTGAAGACGCTGCAACTGATCCAGGCGCCGGGCTTCTACGACGCACTCACCGCGCAGACGAAGCGGCTCGCCGACGGCCTCGCGGCCGAAGCCCGCGCGGCCGGCGTGCCGTTCGCGGCCGACTCGATCGGCGCGATGTTCGGCCTGTATTTCGCCGAGCGCGTGCCGACCAGCTTCGCGGAAGTCACGAAGAGCGACACCGAGCGCTTCAACCGCTTCTTCCACCTGATGCTCGACGAAGGCGTGTACTTCGCACCGTCGGCCTACGAGGCCGGTTTCGTGTCGAGCACGCACGACGACGCGGTGATCGACGCGACGCTCGCGGCCGCACGCCGCGCCTTCGCGGCACTCGCTGCCTGACCCGGGGCCGCGCGCATGTTCTCGGATATCGATTTCGCCCACATGCAACGCGCGCTCGCGCTCGCCGCGCGCGGCATGTACACGACCGCGCCGAATCCGCGCGTCGGCTGCGTGATCGTCAAGGACGGCGACGTGATCGGCGAAGGCTTCACGCAGCCGGCCGGCCAGGATCACGCGGAAGTGCAGGCGCTGAAGGATGCACGCTCGCGCGGCTACGACGTCGCGGGTTCGACCGTCTACGTGACGCTCGAACCGTGCAGCCATTTCGGCCGCACGCCGCCGTGCGCGAACGCGCTGATCGAAGCGCGCGTCGCGAAGGTCGTCGCCGCGATGGAAGACCCGAACCCGCAGGTGTCGGGGCGCGGCCTCGGGATGCTGCGCGACGCGGGCATCGACGTGCGCTGCGGGCTGCTCGCGCATGAAGCCGGTGAGCTGAACATCGGTTTCGTGTCGCGGATGACGCGCGGCCGCCCGTGGGTGCGGATGAAGGCCGCCGCGTCGCTCGACGGCCGCACCGCGCTGCCGTCCGGCGAAAGCCAGTGGATCACCGGCGAGGCCGCGCGCCTCGACGGGCACGCCTGGCGTGCGCGCGCCTGCGCGATCCTGACCGGCATCGGCACCGTGCGCGAGGACAATCCGCTGCTGACCGTGCGCGGCATCGACACGCCGCGCCAGCCGCAACGCATCCTGGTGGACAGCCGTCTCGACCTGCCGCTCGACGCGCGGCTGCTCGAGGGCGCCCCGCTGCTGATCTTCTGCGGACGACTCGACGCCGGCGGTGAAATGCGGGCGAACGTGCTGAAGTCGCGCGGCGCGGAAATCGTGCCGCTCGCGAATGCGCACGGCAAGGTCGACCTGCCCGCGATGCTGGCGGCGCTCGGCGCGCGCGGCGTCAACGAATTGCACGTCGAGGCCGGCCACAAGCTGAACGGCTCGCTGCTGCGCGAACAGTGCGTCGACGAATTGCTCGTCTATCTCGCGCCGAGCCTGCTGGGCGCCGATGCGGCCGGCATGTTCGACCTCGCCGCGCCGGCCAATCTCGAGGCCCGCACGCGACTGTCGTTCCACGGGGTCGAGCGGATCGGCGACGACCTGCGGATCCTCGCGCGTTTCGCACCGCCCGATACGCCTCACTGAACGGAATCGTCACGATGTTCACCGGAATTGTCGCGGCCGTCGGCCGCATCGAATCGATCGATCCGCTCGGCGCGTCGGCCGACGCGGGCGTGCGCCTGACCGTGCAGGCCGGCGGGCTCGATCTCGCCGATGTCGCACCGGGCGACAGCATCGCGATCCAGGGCGCGTGCATGACGGTGATCGACAAGCGCGACACCGCGTTCGATGTCGACGTGTCGCGCGAAAGCCTGAACCGTACGGTCGGCCTCGCCCAACCCGGCGAAGTGAACCTCGAGAAGGCGCTGCGCGCGCACGACCGGCTTGGCGGGCACATCGTGTCGGGCCACGTCGACGGCCTCGGCACCGTGTCGCGCTTCGCGCCGGTCGGCGAATCGCACGAACTGCGCATCGTCGCGCCGCGCGAGCTCGGCCGCTATCTCGCGTACAAGGGGTCGATCACGGTCAACGGCGTGAGCCTGACCGTCAACACGATCGACGATTGCGCGGACGGCTGCGAATTCTCGATCAACCTGATTCCGCATACGGTCGAGGTCACGACGCTGCGCCATGTGAAGGCCGGTGACAAGGTCAACCTCGAGGTCGACATGATCGCGCGCTATGTCGAACGGATGCTGTCGTCGTCGCAGGGCGCGCATCAGGACTGATCGCGGCGGCAATCCTCGAAGCGGCGGCTGACGGCCCGATATCCGGGTATCGACAGCCGCCGCTTTTTTTCATCCTGCCCGGCATCACCCACCGGCATGCCGCCGGCAATCAGGCATCCGCGCCTTCCCCACCCGCTCGCGCCAGTATCGTGTCGAGCAGTTGCCGCACATGCTCGCGCGCCGCACGCTCGGCGGCATCCGCATCGCGCTTCGCGATCATGTCGAACACCTGCCGGTGTTCGGCGACATTCCCGCCCAGTCGCGCCCAGTCGTCCATCGGGCTCGCGCCGCCCGCACACATCGTCTGCACCTGTGCGTACAGCGCCCTGAGCGACGTCTCGATCGTCACGTTGCGCGCGGTGGCGAGCAACCCGTGGTGGAAATCGAGGTTGGCGATGCGGTATGCGTCGCCGTCGCGCACGTCGACCGCATGCGCCTGCCGCACCAGCGCTTCGTCCAGCATGGCGTGATCTTCGGGCGTCATGCGCTGCACCGCCAGGCGCGCGGCCATGCCCTCGAGCGCTTCCCGCGCCTCGAAGATGGCCACGATCCGCGCGCGGTCGAACGCGATCACGAACACGCCCTGGCGCGGGACGACCTGCAGCAGCCCCTCGGCCTCCAGACGCGAAACCGCCGCCCACACGGGCGAGCGGCTGATGCCGAGATCGCGCGACAGCGCCTCGATGCTGATCTTCTCGCCCGCCGCGAAGCGCGCTTCGTCGACCAGCATCTCCCGGATCGCCCCGTAGGCGTCGCGCCCCAGTGTCGAGCGTTCGAGCGTGGCGCGCGTCATGCCGGCCGCCGGCGACGTGCGATGTGGAGCCCCTTGCCGACCGGCACGATCGTCGTGTCGAACGCGCGCGTGACGTCGACCGCGGCGAGATAGCCGGCGATCTCGTCCGGATGGGACAGCGCGTTGTCCGCGACCAGCAACGCGTCGGCGGTCAGCTTCGGCAGCAGGTGCGCCAGTTGCAGCGGCGCGCTCACGCGATCGGCGTCGAAGAACACGCAGTCGAACGGGCCCGTCACGGCCGCGCAGACCTGCGTCGCATCGCCTTCGATCACCTGCGCCCAGTCCTGCAGCGACGCCGCGCGCAGGTTGGCCCTCGCCTGCCCGGCTTTCTCCGGCGAATACTCGACGGTGACGAGCGGCTGCCCGTCCGTTTCGCGTAGCGCATGCGCGAGCCAGATCGCACTGTAGCCGTTGGACGTGCCGATCTCGAGCACGCGCCGGCGCCGCGCGCCGGTGACGAGCAGGTACAGCAGTTCGGCCGTGGACGGCTCGAGGTTGAGCATCTTGCGGTTGCGCTCGGCCATCTGCGCGTCGTTTTCCTGGCCGAAGGACGCCAGCCGGGCAAGGACGGCCGATGCGGCGCTGTCGAGTTCGATCATGCGGGTCTCCGTTATTTCATATTTCATGTTTCATGATACGACGATTTTCGGATCGATGCCCGGTGCCCGTGAGGGCCGCCATTCCAGCGTGACTGAAACCGCTCCGGTGCGGCCGGCGGTCGTTTGCCCTGGCGATTCCCGGCCGAATGGCCAACGACGCGCACGGGTCATGCCGTCGCGCTAAGATGCGTCAACAGCGGTTTCAACGCCGCCACGCACGACGCGCCGCGCACCGGCCGCCCCTCTTCCCACAGGAGTCGTTCCCATGTCCATCTCGATGTACCAGGCTTCGCTGCCTGTCCTGATCCGCGGCCTGACCAACCTGCAGCACATCCTCGGCAAGGCGCAGGCGCACGCGGCCGAGAAACAGATCGATCCGTCGGTGTTCACCGGTGCACGCCTCTACCCGGACATGCTGCCGCTCGTGCGCCAGGTCTACATCGCGACCGATACGGCGAAGGGCTGCGCGGCGCGGCTCGCCGATGCCGAAATCCCGAGCTTTCCCGACGTCGAGCAGACCTTCGACGAACTGCACGCACGCATCCAGAAGACGATCGACTACCTGAAAGGCTTCGACGCCGCACAGATCGACGGCAGCGAGGCGCGCCAGATCGTGCTGAAGATGCGTGTCGGCCCGATCGAGTTCACCGGCCAGTCGTACCTGCTGAACTTCGTGCTGCCCAATTTCTTCTTCCACGTGACGACCGCCTACGACATCCTGCGCCACAGCGGCGTCGAGCTCGGCAAGCTCGACTACCTCGGCGGGCGCGACCAGCAAGCTTGATGCGCGGCCGGGTTCGGCCCGGCCCACAACCTTCCGCACCCGCGTGCCGGCCACGCGCGGCGGCCCGTCGGGCCTGCCGCGCGGGCCGTCCGCGACGCTTTCCGGAGCGCTTGCCCGACGCGCGCGGCCCATGCCGGCCGAAACACCGTCCGGCTGGCGTAAAATACGCACTTTCCTCTTTCTCGCCCCCCTTATGACGCTCGCCTCCACGCTCGACATCATCGCCGAGCTGAAAGCCGGCCGGATGGTGATCCTGGTCGACGAAGAAGACCGCGAAAACGAGGGCGACCTCGTGATCGCCGCCGAATTCGTCACGCCGGAAGCGATCAACTTCATGGCCAAGTACGGCCGCGGCCTGGTTTGTCTGACGTTGACGCAGGAACGCTGCAAGCAGCTGCACCTGCCGCTGATGACCTACCGCAACGGCACGCAGTACGGCACCGCGTTCACGGTCAGCATCGAAGCGGCCGAAGGCGTGACGACCGGCATCTCGGCCGCCGACCGTGCGCACACGATCGCCACGGCGGTCGCGCACGACGTGCGCCCCGAGCACATCGTGCAGCCGGGCCACGTGTTCCCGATCATGGCGCAACCGGGCGGCGTGCTCGTGCGTGCGGGCCACACCGAAGCCGGCTGCGACTTCACCGCGCTCGCGGGCCTCACGCCGGCCGCGGTGATCTGCGAGATCATCAAGGACGACGGCACGATGGCGCGCCTGCCGGATCTGATCGAATTCGCGAAGGAACACAACCTGAAGATCGGCACGATCGCCGACCTGATCCAGTACCGCAGCCGCACCGAATCGATCATCGAGCGGATCGCCGAGCGCTCGATGCAGACCGCGCACGGCACGTTCCGCGCGGTGCTGTACCGCGACCAGCCGAGCGGCTCGCCGCACATCGCGCTGGTGCGCGGCGCGCCGTCGCCCGACCTCGATACGCCGGTGCGCGTGCACGAGCCGCTGTCGGTGCTCGACCTGCTCGAAACGGGTGTGTCGACGCACTCGTGGACGCTCGACGCCGCCATGCGCGAGATCGCGGAGCGCGACCTCGGCGTGATCGTGCTGCTCAACTGCGGCGACACGAAGGAACACCTGATCGACGTCTTCAAGGCGTTCGACGAGGAAGAAAAGGCTGCTGCGCTCAAGCGCCGGCCGGTCGATTTCAAGACGTTCGGCATCGGCGCGCAGATCCTGCGCGATGTCGGCGTCGGCAAGATGCAGGTGCTGTCGAATCCGCGCAAGCTGGGCAGCATGTCCGGCTACGGCCTCGAAGTCACGGGCTTCATTCCGATGCCCGGCGGCGAAGCCAAGTCCTGCCCGGCGTCCAACGCGTAACCCGCCACGACGCTTTCGCCCTATAACCGTTCATCCACACCACGGACAAGATCATGGAAATCGGACAATACCAACCGAATCTCGAAGGCGACGGCCTGCGTATCGGCATCGTGCAATCGCGCTTCAACGAGCCCGTGTGCAACGGCCTCGCCGACGCGTGCGTCGAAGAACTGGAACGCCTGGGCGTCACCGGTGAAGACGTGCTGCTCGTGTCGGTACCCGGCGCGCTGGAAATCCCGCTCGCGCTGCAGAAGCTCGCGGAAAGCGGCCAGTTCGACGCGCTGATCGCACTCGGCGCGGTGATCCGCGGCGAGACCTACCACTTTGAACTCGTGTCGAACGAGAGCGGCGCGGGCATCACCCGCATCGGCCTCGACTTCAACCTGCCGATCGCGAACGCGGTCCTGACGACCGAAAACGACGAGCAGGCCGTCGCGCGCATGACCGAAAAGGGTCGTGACGCCGCACGCGTCGCCGTCGAAATGGCCAACCTGACGATGGCCCTCGACCAGCTCGGCGATGACGACGAGGACGAAGAGGAAGACGAAGACGACGAAGAGGAGCGCGCATGAAGAAGAGCGCCCGCCGACAATCGCGCGAGCTGGCGACGCAAGGCCTCTATCAGTGGCTGCTGTCGAACGCGTCCTCCGGTGAGATCGACGCGCAACTGCGCGGCGCGCTCGGTTACGACAAGGCTGACAAGGAGCTGCTCGACGCGATCCTGCACGGCGTGATCCGCGAGCACGTCACGCTCGTCGAAGCGCTGACGCCGTCGCTGGACCGTCCGATCGAGCAGCTGTCGCCGGTCGAACGCGCGGTGCTGCTGATCGCGACGTTCGAGCTCACGCACCATGTCGAAACGCCGTACCGCGTGATCATCAACGAAGCGGTCGAACTCGCGAAGACGTTCGGCGGCTCCGACGGCTACAAGTACGTGAACGGCGTGCTCGACAAGCTCGCCGCGAAGCTGCGCCCCGCCGAAACGCAGGCGCGCCGCAACAGCTGACGCCGTTTGCCGGTCCACGGGCGCGCAAGCGCCCGTTTTTCATTCTTCCTCTCCCCCGCCCTGCCCGCCGATGAATACCACCGCCGATTCGCTCGTCACGCTCGCCGCACGCGTCGACGCGATCCAGCCCTTCCATGTGATGGAATTGATGAAGGAGGCACAGCGGCTCGAGTCCCTCGGGCGCGATGTTATCCACATGGGCATCGGCGAGCCGGATTTCACCGCACCGGAGCCTGTCGTCGAAGCTGCCGCGGCCGCGCTGCGCCGTGGCGTCACGCAGTACACGAGCGCGCTCGGCATTGCGCCGCTACGCGAGGCGATCGCCGCGCACTATGCGCGTGCGTACGGCCTCACGATCAGCCCGGAGCGGATCGTCGTGACGGCCGGCGCGTCGGCCGCGCTGCTGCTCGCGTGCCTCGCGCTCGTCGGCCGTGACGACGAAGTGCTGATGCCCGACCCGTCATATCCGTGCAACCGGCATTTCGTCGCGGCGGCCGAAGGCCGCGCGGTGCTCGTGCCGAGCGGCCCGGACGCGCGCTTCCAGCTCACCGAGGACGACGTCCGCACGCACTGGGGCGACCGCACGCGCGGCGTGCTGCTCGCGTCGCCGTCGAACCCGACCGGCACGTCGCTCGAACCGGACGAACTGAAGCGGATCGCCGAAGCCGTGCGCGCCCGCGGCGGCTTCACGATCGTCGACGAGATCTACCAGGGGCTCAGCTACGACGCGGCGCCCGTGTCGGCACTGTCGTTCGGCGACGACGTGATCACCGTGAACAGCTTCTCGAAGTATTTCAGCATGACGGGCTGGCGGCTCGGCTGGCTCGTCGTGCCGCCCGCGCTGGTCGGCACGTTCGAGAAACTGTCGCAGAACCTGTTCATCTGCCCGTCCGCGCTCGCGCAGCACGCAGCGCTCGCGTGCTTCGAGCCGGCCACACTCGACCTCTACGAAGCGCGCCGGCTCGAATTCAAGCGCCGCCGCGATTTCATCGCGCCGGCACTCGAACGGCTCGGCTTCACGGTGCCCGTGATGCCGGACGGTGCGTTCTATGTGTATGCGCATTGCGGCGGCGTCGCCCATCCGGCAGCCGGCGACAGCGCCGCGCTCACGCAGGCGATGCTGCACGACGCCGGCGTCGTGCTGGTGCCCGGCATGGACTTCGGCGTACATGCGCCGCGCGACTATATCCGCCTGTCGTATGCGACGGCCTACTCGCGGCTCGAAGAGGCGGTCGACCGGCTCGCGACGCTGTTCGGGCAGCACTGACTGCTACGGCCCGCACCCTGGCCGTTTCACGCGCCGCAAAAAGAAAAGGCACCCGGATCGGGTGCCTTTTTCATTGCCTGCCGGCTGGTACCGGGCGGAACGCGTGACGTTACGCGCCGAGCTCCGAACGATCGCCGTGCGACTGCTTCGCGGTGTCGACGCTCGCGTCATCCTGAGGCGACGCTTCCTTCGGCGCGGCCGCCTTCGCCGACGTCGCGCTGTCGAGCGTCGCGTGCACGCGCTTCGCGCCGCCTGCCGCCGCCGTCACGGCAGCCGTGACGATCGGCTTCGCCGGCTGGGCCGGTGCCTGCGGTGCGTTGACCGGCACGCTGCGGCCGCGTGCGACGTCGCGCAGGCGACCACGCTCGGCCATCACCTTCGAACCGTAGCCGTTGTCTTCGGGGTTCGTCGAGCCGTTGTACATGCGCAAGCCGGTCGCGAGCGAGCCGCCGCGCGCAATACAGTCCTTCAGCACCAGCGCGCCGACCTGCAGGTTCGCGAGCGGCTGCAGCGCCGTATCGGTGCCGCCGAAGTATTCGAACTTGTCGGAATGGACCTTCGACATGACCTGCATCAGGCCCTTCGCACCGACGCCGCTTTCGGCGTACGGGTTGAAGCCCGACTCGATCGCCATCACGGACAGCAGCAGCAGCGGATCGAGGCCGACGTCGCGGCCGGTCTGGAACGCAGCCTTGACGAGCTGGCCGAGCGGCTCCTGTGCGACGCGGTAACGGCGCGACAGGTAGGTCGCGACGAGCGCCTGTTCGCGGTTCGACGCGAGTGCACGGTCGTCGCGCGCATCGGCCGCGACCCGCTGGGTCGGGATCAGCTTGGCCAGTGCGACCGGCGACGGGCCGTTGCGGGCCGGATCGGACGCATCGGCCTGGGCGCCCGGTGCGGCGGCTTCCGGTGCGACATCGAGGCCGACCGCGAGCGCGTCCGTTTCAGGCGTCTCTTCCTGCTGCGGCTGCGCGCCGGCAGGCGCGAAGTTCGGCAGCGGATGACCGGACAGCAAGCGGGCTGGCCCGGCCTGCACGGCCGCGGATACGACCGGCATCAGCTTCGCGGCGAGCGTGCCGCGGACGGTTGGCAGCAGCCACAGTGCAAGCGCAATTGCGACAGCGAAACAGCCGACAACGCTGAATAGATGGTGACTGACACGCGTCCCGCGACGCAGCATGTTGCGCACGATCTGCGCATGCTGCTCATTGGGACGCCACGATAACCAAGCGTTCATTCAGATCATCTCCCATGAACATGACTCGTGCGGCTCGCTCAGCTCGATGGCGAGACAGAAAACGCGCCGCGGAATCACGATGCCGCACGCCTTGGTTGGGACGTACAAACATCGGGGAAACGGTATAAGTACCGTTCGGGGCCACGGTGTAAGAGGGCCGGCGCCTTCGCACACTGGGCGAGGCGGGCATACGCGGTGGCACCCACGCAAAAAACCAGCGTCTGGTAGCGCTGGCTGGGACTACTACTAAAGCCGTCGGATACGCCGTGCAGGATTCGGCGGACGGTGACGCGCTGCGTCAAAGATCGGTGATTGGCGGCTCGAAGCCTTTTACCCTGCAGCCAATGTGAGCGGATTCTAGCAGGGTTTTATAGATCGTCAACACTATAAAACCTCAAAATCATAACAAAAAGTAATTTACGATCGCTCTTCAGATCGCAAATCCCGTGCCGTAGGGGGTTTGCGCGCGGTGGACTTTTTTCTCCGCCGGGCGGTCGTGCGGCGGCGCGGGTAAAATCGTCGGTCGATTCGGGGCTGCAGTCGGCCGCTGCGCCCACCCATCGCTGCCCGTCATACGGGTGGCCCGGACCTTCTTCATGAAATACAAAGACTTACGAGATTTCATCCAGCGCCTCGAGGCGCTCGGCGAACTGCGGCGCGTCACGCAACCCGTGTCGCACGTGCTCGAAATGACCGAGCTGTGCGACCGCGTGCTGCGCGCCGGCGGCCCTGCGCTGCTGTTCAACGCGCCGACCGGCTACGATTTCCCGGTGCTGGGCAACCTGTTCGGCACGCCGCGCCGCGTCGCGCTCGGAATGGGCGTCGATGCGGGCGACGACGCCGCGCTCGATTCGCTGCGCGATCTCGGGCGCCTGCTGTCCGCGCTGAAGGAGCCCGATCCGCCGAAGAGCCTGAAGGATGCCGGCAAGCTGCTGTCGCTCGCGAAGGCCGTGTGGGACATGGCGCCGAAATCGGTGTCGTCGCCGCCCTGCCAGGAGATCGTCTGGGAAGGCAACGACGTCGACCTGAACAAGCTGCCGATCCAGACCTGCTGGCCCGGCGATGCGGGGCCGCTCGTCACGTGGGGCCTGACGGTCACGCGCGGGCCGAACAAGTCGCGCCAGAATCTCGGCATCTACCGCCAGCAGCTGATCGGCCGCAACAAGCTGATCATGCGCTGGCTCGCGCATCGCGGCGGCGCGCTCGACTTCCGCGAGTTCGCGCTGCGGAACCCCGGCAAGCCGTATCCGGTCGCGGTCGTGCTCGGCGCCGATCCGGCCACGACGCTCGGCGCGGTGACGCCCGTGCCCGATTCGCTGTCCGAGTATCAGTTCGCCGGCCTGCTGCGCGGCAGCCGCACGGAGCTCGCGAAGTGCCTCACGCCCGGCGTCGACACGCTGCAGGTGCCCGCGCGCGCGGAGATCGTGCTCGAAGGTTTCATTTATCCGCAGGAAGGCGCCCCTGCCCCCGCGCCGGCCGGCGCACCGCCGCGCCCGGCCGGCAACGCGTCGGCCGCGTACGAGCATGCGCTCGAAGGTCCGTACGGCGACCACACCGGCTATTACAACGAGCAGGAGTGGTTCCCCGTGTTCACCGTCGAGCGCATCACGATGCGCCGCGACGCGATCTACCACTCGACCTACACGGGCAAGCCGCCCGACGAACCCGCGGTGCTCGGCGTCGCGCTCAACGAGGTGTTCGTGCCGCTGCTGCAGAAGCAGTTCTCCGAGATCACCGACTTCTACCTGCCGCCCGAAGGCTGCAGCTACCGGATGGCGATCGTCCAGATGAAGAAGAGCTACGCGGGCCACGCGAAGCGCGTGATGTTCGGCGTGTGGAGCTTCCTGCGGCAGTTCATGTATACGAAGTTCATCGTGGTCGTCGACGAGGACGTGAACATCCGCGACTGGAAGGAAGTGATCTGGGCGATCACGACGCGCGTCGACCCCGTGCGCGACACGGTGATGGTCGACAGCACGCCGATCGACTATCTCGATTTCGCATCGCCGGTGGCCGGTCTCGGCTCGAAGATGGGGCTCGACGCGACCAACAAGTGGCCCGGCGAGACGAATCGCGAATGGGGCCGCCCGATCGAGATGGATGCGGCCGTGAAGGCGCGCGTCGACCGGCTCTGGCAGGAGCTCGGCCTCTGAAGTCATGCGGCCGGCGCGCGCCGGCCCGTGCACCGCAATCGCCACAAGAACGACGAAGATGAGTTTTCCGCCCGCCTCCATGCTGTCCGACGGTTTCTTCCTGTCGCTGTCGCTCTGTCTCGACATCGGCCTCGTGAACGTCGCGATGCTGTCGCTGACGCTGTCGCACGGCTTCCGGCCGGGCTTCTGGCTCGGTGTCGGCTCGTGCGTCGGCGATCTCGTCTACGCGGCGCTCGCGCTCGCGGGGATGGCCGTGCTGCTGCAGTTCGAGCCCGTGCGCTGGATCGTGTGGATCGGCGGCGGCGCGGTGCTGCTGTTTCTCACGTGGAAGATGGCGCGCGAAGCGCTGGCGCCGGCCGGCACGGCCAACGACGATGCAGACGACGCCCCGCAGCCGCGCGCGAGTGCACGCCGCAGCTTCCTGCGCGGGATGCTGCTCGCAATGTCGTCGCCGAGCGCGATCCTGTGGTTCGCGGCGGTCGGCGGCGCACTGATCGCGAAGGCCGGCGCGACGACGCCGGCCACCGCGTCGGTGTTCCTGTCGGGCTTCTTCCTCGGCGGCCTCGCCTGGACGCTCTTCATGTGCACACTCGCGAGCCAGGGCCGCAAGCGCGCGGGCGCCGGGTTGATGCGTGCGTGCCATATCGCGTCGGCGCTGCTGTTCGCGTATTTCTCGTACAGCGTGATCGTCGGCGGCTACCGCGACCTGATCGTGCACGCGGTGTAAGCGAAGCCGGCCCGCACGGGCCGCACGTCAAGCGGCCGCCCCAAAGAAAAACGGCGCAGCGCCCCTCGCGGGACGATGCGCCGTTTTGCCACGCGCGGTCAGGCCGCGCGGGACGAATCAGCGACGCCAGTAGCCGTGATGGCCCCAGCCGCCGTAACCATGGCGCCAGTACGGGCGACCGTAGTAGCCACCATAGCCGCCGACGACCACGGCGGGCGGCGGTGCATAGTAGGCCGGCGCCGGTGCGTAATAGACAGGCGGAGGCGGCGGCGCGTAGTACACGGGCGGCGGCGGTGCATAGACGGGGTACGCGGGTGCGACCGGGATACCGATGCCGACCCCGATCGACACGTGAGCCTGCGCGGCGCTTGCGGCACCCAGGCCCAGCGCGGCGGCGGCGATGAACGGAATGAGCTTTTTCACTTCGATTCTCCTGCTGGAGCGGTATTTTGTGCGCTCCTGTCGGCAACGGCGGGCATGCACGTCGCATGGAAGCAATGTAGCGAAAACCCGCCCCTCGCGTATCGTGCATTTGTTGCAAATTGCAATTGCACGCGGCTCGAGGTGCCCTGCGGTGTGGCGTCCGGAGCGGGAGGCGACCCTTGCAGATCGCGCGATTCCGTCCGACGACTCGGGTCGCGACACACTGGCCGGTCAGTCTTACC
This sequence comes from Burkholderia sp. BCC1999, assembly GCF_905339975.1. Taxonomy (NCBI): domain Bacteria; kingdom Pseudomonadati; phylum Pseudomonadota; class Betaproteobacteria; order Burkholderiales; family Burkholderiaceae; genus Burkholderia; species Burkholderia sp. BCC1999. The sequence goes on from NZ_CAJPHP010000005.1 coordinate 126,866, forward strand.
GGATACGGCGCGCGCAGCAGGCACGCGCACGTAATGAACGATTACAAATTTGAGACAAGATGCCGACATTTCAAGCGGGACGTGCGCGCGATGTGTTTCGGGGTCGGATTCCACGATCGTGATTCGACCGTCGCCACGGGCACCGATACGCGAGAGGATCGGGGCGCGCGTCGGTAATGAATACCCGCAGCGACGCGACAACTGCCCTTGCGCGACGCCACCGACATTCCTGCGATACTGGCGGTTGCTTCGCTTTTGCTTACGCTCGCTGCCATGCCCCTTCCCGACACACCCCGCCTCGGCTTCATCGGTGCAGGCCGCCTCGCGCGCTGCGTCGCGCAGCGCTTCGCGCAGGCAGGCTTCCCGGTCGTCGCGATCGCGAGCCGCACACCCGCATCGGCTGCCGACCTCGCCGCGCGCATCGCCGGGTGCCGCGCAGTCGACACGCCGCAGCAGGTTGCCGAGGCCGCCGACCTGATCTTCGTGACAGTGCCCGACGACCATCTCGCGCCGACCGCGGCCGCCCTCCGCTTCGACGCGTCGCGCGCCGCCAGCCAGGCGGTCGTCCACTGCAGCGGCGCGTCGGCGGTTGCGCTGCTCGACCCGGCCAGGCACCAGGGCGTGGCCACCGGCGGCTTCCATCCGCTCTACCTGTTCGGCGGCACCGATGCCGACCTCGCGCGCATCGACGGCTGCTCGGTCACGATTGAAGCAGCCGGTGCGCTGCACGCGACGCTGCTGCGACTTGCTGCCGCACTCGGCTGCCATCCGCTGTCGATTCCGGCAGGCGGCCGAATGCTGTACCACGCGGCCGCGCACTACGCGGCGAGCTTCGCGCTGTGCGGGTTGTCGGAGGCGGTCGAGCTGTGGCGCGGCCTCGGTTTCGACGAGGACGCCGCGCTGCGTGCGCTGTTGCCGATGCTCGCCGGCACGATCGAGACCGCGCGCGACAAGGGGCTCGCGAACGCGCTGTCCGGCCCGGTGTCGCGCGGCGATACGGGCATCGTCGAACGCCAGTTGGCACTGCTTGAAACGCTCGGCGGCGATCACGCGGCGCTGTATGCGCTGCTGACGCGCCGCGCGGTCGCGCTCGCGGCGAAGCGCGCCGCACCGCCAGCGTCGCTGCCGGCGCTTGCCGAAGCGGTCGAAACGTCGCTCGCGCGCACGGCCGCGCACCCCTCCCCGTCGCGCGACGAGGCGTGATAATGTGTCGGCCGATGCGCCGCCAACCGGCGTTGGCGGCCGCGCGCTACTGACTGTATAAAAAGGATGCCAACGATGTTCGGCGAGATCGCCCGTTTTCTGCTCAATACCGTCTTCACGCTGTTCGGCGCCGCGCTGATCCTGCGCATCTGGATGCAGGCCGTCCGCGTGCCACCGTACAACCCTGTCACGCAGGCCGTGCTGCAGGCGACCAACTGGCTCGTGCTGCCGCTGCGCCGCGTGATCGCCGGCGTGCGCGGCATCGACTGGGCCAGCGTCGTCGCAGCCCTCCTCACCGCGCTCGTCTACGTCGTGCTGATGGTCGTGATGGCCGGCTTCGATCCGGCCGCGGTGATCGCGACGCTCGTCGTGGTCGCGCTGCTCACCGTCGTGAAGTGGGCGCTCAATCTCGTGATCTGGATGACGATCCTGATGGCGCTGCTGTCATGGCTCAACCCGCGCTCGCCGGCGATGCCGATCCTCTTCCAGCTCACCGCACCGTTCCTGAACCCGCTGCGCCGCGTGATCCCGAACCTCGGCGGCATCGACCTGTCGCCGATCCTGCTGTTCGTGATCGTGCAGGTGCTGCTGATGATCGTCACGCGCGCGGCCGTCTCGCTGACGATGTTCGGCATCTGATCCAGCGCACCGCCCTACGCCGCCGGCCCCTGGGCCGGCGGTGCGGCCAGCGTGTCGATCACGCCGAAGCGCGCCGGCATCATCGCGTAACACACGCGCACATTCTCATGTGACAGCCGCTCGAGCAACCGCTGCGCCTCGTCCTCGGTGACGATGAATTCGACCTCGATCGCGAGCGATCCCTGCAGTTCGAAGAAGCGGTCCTCGTGCAGCACGCGATGCTGGCCGAAGCCGGCCATCGCGCGAAATGCCGACCCGCCCGCGACGCCCATCCGGCTCGCCTCCTCCAGCAGCCATTCCCACAGCGGCTTCCAGTGCAGCCGGTGCTGCTCGTGCACATAGAAGCGCAAGAAGACCCTGTCCATCGCACCCTCCGATGGCGGCACGCTCAGGCCGCCGCGAGCCACGCACGCGCGGTCCACATGCCGAGCGCCGTGAGCGCGAACGATCCAGTCAAGTGTAGGGCAGCCACCGCAAACGCCCATCCGAATTCGCCCTCGAGCGCATGCGTCATCACTTCGACCGAATAGGTCGAGAACGTCGTGAGGCCGCCGAGGAAGCCCGTGATCACGAACAGCCGCCACTCGGGCGGCAGCCCGACGCGCGCCGTGAACATGACGGCCGCCACGCCGATCACGTAGCCGCCGATCAGGTTCGACGCGAGCGTGCCGAGCGGCACGGCCGGAAAGAACGCGTTGAGCGCAAGGCTCAGGAACCAGCGCAGCAACGCGCCGAGCCCGGCGCCGACGAAGATCGCGACCATCGAATAGAACAAGGGCACTCCTCACTGACGACGCCGTGCGGCGGACACGGCCTACGCTGAACTGTATGCGGAATCGCGCGACGGCGGCAATGCCGGCGGGCCGCGGAGACGGGCACCGGATCGCGTCGCGACCGCTCGAGGTCTCTCATTGTTTTCACGAGCGCGATTTAATCTGAATTTCCAGGCGATTACATCCGACATTACAAATTCGTTTTGAATCGATCGATTATTTATCAGATTTTAAAAGGCGAAAACGCGATTCAATCCGGCCGCAGGTTAACCCTGAAAATTCAGGCTTATAAAGGGTTTTCGCGTACTTACCCTTATCAGACATTCCCGCATTGGGTCGACATTCGATTCAATTGACGTCGTCCATTTCGTAAAATTGTTTCGCCACTCCACTCCATCGACATGGAGACTCGAAGAATGAACAATATCCGCCTGTCATCCATGTTGATTCCCGCGCTGTGCGCGTCGCTGCTCGCATCGAGTGTCGCGCTCGCCGACGGCAACGGGCCGCCGTCCTACGTCGAAGGCAACCGGGCGCCCAAAGGATTCGCCCGCCCGCCGTTCCACACGAAGCAGCGTGCGAGCACGGCCACGATCGCGGGCCTCACGCCCGCGCTCACGCGCCACGCGTACGGGTTCGATTCGATCGCCAACCAGGGCGACGGGATGACCGTCGCGATCGTCGACGCGTACGACGACCCGAAGATCGAGTCCGACCTCGGCGTGTTCAGCAACGCGTTCTCGCTGCCGGCCTGCACGTCGTCGAACGGCTGTTTCACCAAGGTGTACGCACACGGCGCACGGCCGAAGACCGATTCGGGCTGGTCGCTCGAGATATCGCTCGACGTCGAATGGGTACACGCGATCGCGCCGAAGGCGAAGATCGTGCTGGTCGAAGCGGCGTCGGCCAGCTTCAACGACCTGCTCGCCGCGGTCGACGTCGCGGTCAAGCGCGGCGCATCGGTCGTGTCGATGAGTTTCGGCGGCAACGAATTCAGCACCGAGACCGGCTTCGACAGCCACTTCAACGTCGCGGGCGTTACGTTCGTCGCGTCGTCCGGCGACAGCGGCGCCGGGACCGAATACCCGGCCGCGTCGCCTTACGTGGTATCGGTCGGCGGCACGACGCTGTCGTCCGACACGGCCGGCAACTACGTCGGCGAAGCCGCGTGGAGCGGCAGCGGCGGCGGCGTGAGCACGACCGAGGCCGAACCGGCCGGCCAGACGGCATGGCCGATTCCGGTGGCCGGCAAGCGCGGCGTGCCCGACGTCAGCTACGACGCAAATCCGTCCAGCGGTTTCGCGGTGTACGACTCGGTCACCTATCAGGGGCAGACAGGCTGGTTCCAGGTCGGCGGCACGAGCGCGGGCGCGCCGCAATGGTCGGCGCTCGTCGCGATCGCGAATTCGCTGCGCACGGCCGCCGGCAAGAAATCGTTGAGCGGCACCTACGACGCGCTTTATACGGTCGGAAAAACCGGATACGGCAGCGACTTTCACGACGTGACGACCGGGTCCAACGGCAGTTGCGGCAGCATCTGCAACGCAGCCGGCGGCTACGACTATGTGACCGGCCTCGGTTCACCCGTCGCGCCGGCGCTCGTGCAGGCGCTCGTCGCCCGGCCGTAACGGCGCGGCCGGCGCCGGTCGCCCCGTGGCGCGGTACTCAACCGCCGCGCCACGCGCGATCGAGCACGCTCAGCGTCGCCAACGCACCGCCCTTCAGACCGATCACGTCCGCGCGGCGTGCATGCGCTTCGCGCGAGTTGATACGGATCACGTCCGCACCGAGTCGTTCGCTCAGCAAACGCACGGTCGGAATCGCGGTGCCCGCACCGATCTCGACCACGGCGATGCGCCCGGCCTGCGCGATCCACTCTTCCAGCGCGCGCTCCTGCGCGTCATAGCGCTCCCCGAGCCAGCCGGTATCGCCGAACATCAGGATGTTCGGCCGCGCGAGGCCGCCGCAGTGCGGGCAGCGCGGCATGTCGCCAACGAGGCGGCACGTGGCCTCGTCGACGTCCGGCTCGAACGGCGCCGCATCCCATGTCGCGTCCGTGCATGGCCTCAGGCACTGCATCGCATGAATCGACCCGTGGATCTCGACGATGCGCGCCGGATCGAAGCCGGCTTTCTGGAACTGGCCGTCGACGTTGCTCGTCAACACGAAGCCGCCGTTCGGCATCGCGTCGATCCAGCGGCGCAGGATCGCGAAGCCTGCATGCGGCACCGTCGCGCGATAGAGCGCGAGACGGTGTCCGTAGAACCCCCACGCGAGCGGCGCGCGCGCACGGAACGCGTGCGGCGACGCGATCTCGTGGAATTCGAAACGCTCGTGGCGCAGCGCCGGATACGCGCGCCAGAACCCGTCCGTGCCGCGAAAATCGGGCAGCCCGGAATCGACGCCGATACCCGCGCCAGCCGTTACGAGCAATGCGTCGGCGCGTGCGAGCGCGTCGACGGCGGCCGCGACGAGATCAGCGGGCAGTTGCGCGGCGGTGGAGTCGGCGGAATCAGCGGGATCGGAGAACGGCATGATGGGCAGGCGGTAGCGTCGAACGTTGCGCGAATGGCGTCGCGATCATACGCCCGTTCGAGCGTCGCGCCGCATGCGCGATGCAGCGGCGCGACGCCACGCTCGTCCGGCCATCGGCCGTGCAGGCATCGACCGCTGCGGCGAGGCCGCCGGTGAACCGTCGGCCCGGCGCCGCCCCTCCTGGTCAGCGATCCGGATCGTCCGGTGCGAGCGGAATCTCGTCGGCCGCGAAATAGACCGGCTTGCCAAGCTCCCGCGCAAGACCGACGTCCATGTCCGCACCGCGCGACGCGCCATCGATCCGCAGGACCGCATCGCAACGCCGCAGCAACCGGTGCGCGGCCGGATACAGGAACGTCTCGCTGATCGCGTCGCCGACCTGTGTCGACCCGGCCGCGGCCGCAAGCGGCAGCGACACCCATTCGCCGATCATCGGTACATGCCCGCGCCGGTATACGGCAAGCGCCGCCGCTTCCAGCCGGTGCAGGTTCGCGGCGATGCGCGCGGGGTCGCCGTCGGTGCCGCTGCGATAGGGGCCGGCGACCAGCACGAGATGCGGCGTCATGCGGCGCGCGCGCCGGCGGTTTCCCGCAGCGCGACGTATTGCAGCAGCATGATCGTCTTCGCGTCGACGATCTCGCCGCGCTCGACCGCGTCCAGCGCCGCCTGCAGCGGCATCTCGACGACTTCGAGATCCTCGCCCTCTTCCGCGACGCCGCCGCCGTCGCCGGTACGCAGCGACGCGTCGTATTCGCCGACGAAGAAATGCAGCTTCTCCGTCACGGAGCCCGGGCTCATGAACGCCTCGAATACCTTGCGCACGCCACGCACACGGTAGCCGGTCTCCTCCTCGGCCTCCGCGCGGATGCGCGCTTCGGGCGTCTCGTCGTCGAGCAGGCCGGCGGCCGCTTCGAGCAGCATGCCGTCGTGGCCGCTGACGAACGCCGGCATCCGGAACTGCCGCGTCAGCAGCACGTCGCCCGTGCCGGCACGGCGCAGCAGGATCGTCGCGCCGTTGCCGCGATCGTAGGTCTCGCGGTTCAGGCGCTGCCACGTTCCGTCGCGGCGCTGGAAATCGAAGGTCACCTTTTTCAGCACATACCAGTCATCGGACAGCACCGTCGTATCGACGATGCGGACCCGGTCACGCGTTGCACCTATTGCACCCATTGCAGCCTCCCGTTCGACAAAAGACGGCGCCCATGGTAACGTGCAGATTCGTGCAATTTCAAGAATTTTCGTGCAAACACGATGCTGACGACCCAACGCAAGAAGACGATCCTCGATGCACTCGCGCGCGACGGCCAGGTACTGGCGGTCGAGTTGAGTGCGCAATTCGGCGTGTCCGAAGACACGGTTCGCCGCGACCTGCGCGAGCTCGCAGCCGAAGGCCTGCTGCAGCGCGTGCATGGCGGCGCGCTGCCGGCGTCGCCGGCCGTCGCGCCGTTCGCTCAGCGCGAAACGCTCGAGACGGCGGAAAAGCGGCGCATCGCGCGGCGGGCCGCGGAGATGATCGCGCCCGGCCAGGTCGCGATCGTCGACGGCGGCACGACCTCCGCGCTGCTCGTCAGCCAGCTGCCGGCCGACCTGCGCGCGACGATCGTCACGCACAGCCCGAGCGTCGCGGTCGCGTTGGCCGCGCATCCGTCGATCGACGTGATCCTGATCGGCGGGCGGCTCTACAAGCACTCGATCGTCGCGGTCGGCGCGGCGGCGATGGAAGGCATAGCGCGCATCCATGCGGACCTGTACTTCATGGGCGTCACGGGCGTCCATCCGGTGGCGGGGCTGAGCACCGGCGATTTCGAGGAAGCGGCGATCAAGCGCGCGCTGGCCGAACGCGCGGCCGAGACGGTCGTGCTCGCGTCGCAATCAAAACTGCGCGCGGCGTCGCAGTTCGTGATCGGCGAGATCACGCTGGCGCAGACGGTCGTCGTCGAGAAGGAAACCGAAGCCGCGCTGACGGAGCCGATCGAGGCGGCGGGCGTGACGGTGGTGCGCGCATAGCGCGTCGAATCGGCGGCGGATGTCGTCGCGCCAGCGCCAAGCCGATGTCAGCGTGCTGACAGGCGCCGCTTGCTAACATGGGCGATCACCCGATCGCCACGCGCTACCCGCCCGATGCCCCCGCCTTCCGCCACGACTCCACCGGCACCGCCCGCAGGCGACGCACCGCCGCCGGGCATCCTCGCGCTGTTCATCGCGTTCACGCAGATCGGCCTGACCAGCTTCGGCGGCGGACTGAGCGGGCGGATGATGCGCGACTTCGTCTACGAACGGCGCTGGCTCGATGAAGAAGCATTCCTCAACGGCCTCGCGCTGTCGCAAGCGTTGCCGGGCGTCAACGTGAAAAACCTTGCGATCTGGATCGGCTACCGCCTCGCCGGATGGCGCGGCGCGGTGGCCGGCTTCACCGGCATCATCGCGCCGCCGGCCGTGCTGATCGTGCTGATCGGCGTCGCGTTCTCGACGCTCACGCGCTTCCCGCTCACGCATGTCGCGCTCGCCGGCGCGGCAGCCGCGGCGATCGGGCTGTCGATCTCGATGGCGATCACCGCCGTGCGGCGGCTGCCGCGTCGCGCGCTACCGTTCGCGGTGACGGCGCTCACCTTCGTGTCGGTGGCGGTGCTGCATTGGCCGCTCGTGTGGACCGTGCTGATCGGCGGCGCGCTGAGCGTCGCGCTCGAATACCGCCGCGCGGCCGCCACACCGGTCAGGAGCGACGCACGATGAACGCGTCTGCACGTTACGCGGCACTGTTCGGCGTATTCGCGCCGTTGTCGATCGCGACAATCGGCGGCGGGCAGGCGATCATCGCCGACATCCAGCGCCAGGTCGTCGACGTCCATCACTGGATGACCGCCACGCAATTCGTGAACGACTTCGCGATCGCGCGAATGGCGCCGGGGCCCGGCTCGCTGCTGGCGACGCTGATCGGCTGGCAGGTGGCCGGCTTCTGGGGTGCGGTGATCGCGACGCTCGCACTGTTCGGTCCGACCGCCTTCCTGATCTACGGCGTCGCGCATCTGTGGCGGCGGCACCAGGGCAAGCGCTGGCAGATTGCGCTCGAAGCCGGCCTGCGCCCGGTCGCGGCCGGCATGATCCTCGCGTCGGTCTGGGTGCTGCTGCAGGCGCTCGACGGCGGCTGGGCCGCGCGCGCGATCGCGGTCGCGTCGACGCTGTGCGTGATCTACACACGCATTCATGCGCTGCTGCTGATCGCGATCGGCGCGCTGCTGCTCGTCGGCCTGCACGCGCTCGGCGGCGTGTAACGCACGCCGCCGTCGCAACGCGACCGGTGCGCCTAGGCGCCGCGAAACCGCGGCGTACGGCGCTCCGCAAACGCACGCAACCCTTCGTCGAAATCTGCGCCTTCGCACGCTTGCCGGCGCAACTCGGCAATCCGTTCGAACGCGTCGGCCGGCAGCGGCCGCGCGTCCTGCAGCACGCGCAACTGCTCCTTCACCGCGTGCACGGCAAGCGGCGCCTTCGCGGCAATCGTGCGCGCGACGTCGAGCGCCGCGTCGTCGACGCCGCCCGGTTCGGCCAGCCGGTTCACGAGCCCGTGATGCGCGGCGCGCTCCGCATCGAGCGGCTGCGCGCAGAAGAACATCTCCTTCAGCACATGGATCGGCAGGTTGTCGTAGAAGCGCAGCAGGCCGCTCGTCGAATACGGCAGGCCGATGTTTACGGGCGTCATCGCGAAACGCGCGTCGCGTGCCGCGACGACGAGGTCGCAGCTCATCACGAGATCGACCGCACCGCCCCACGCCGAACCGGCCACCGCCGCGATCACCGCGCCCGGATAGGTTCGCACGCGCCGCAGCGCGCGTTCGAGCGGCTTGCCGTATGCGAGCGGATCGCGATCGTCGGCCAGTTCACGCAGGTCGTGCCCCGCGCTCCACACGTCGCCGCTGCCGTCGTTCGACAGGATCACGACGGGCGGCGGACGGTGTTCGGCGAGCGCATCGAGGCGCGCGACCAGTGCGTCGAGCAACGGTGCGTCGAGCGCATGGCGCCGCGCAGGATTCGCGAACCGCACGCGTGCGATCCGCTCGCCGATCAGGTCGACCGTCACGGTCGACGCGCTGTCGTGTTTCGTCGGGTCGGTCATTGCACGGCCTCCGCCACGGCTTCCGCCTGGAAGATCGTACGCCCGGCCAGCAGCGCGTCGATCGCGTCGTCGCCGTAACCGGCTTCGCGCAGCACGTCGACCGTATGCTCGCCGAGCAGCGGCGGCGCATGGCGCGTGCGCGGCGCCGGCACGTCGTCGCCCATCCCGCCGAGCGGCGTGACGACCTGGCGCAGCGCGCCGAGCGTCGGATGCGCGACCGGCTCGACCAGCCCGCAATGGGCGAGCTGCGGATCGTCGAACACTTCGTCGAGCGTATTGATCGGGCCGGCCGGCAGCCCGGCTTCGACGAAACGCTGCGTCCATTCGCGCTTGCCGCGCATGCGCAGCCGGCTTTCAAGCAGCGCTTTCAGTTCGTCACGGTGCGCGACACGCGCATCGTTGGTCGCGAAGCGCGGATCGTTCGGCAGTTCGGGCAGATCCAGCAGCTGGCACAGCCGCAGCCACATGTCGGTCGTGATCGGCGCAAGGTTGAGCGGGCCGTCGGCCGTCTCGAACACGCCGTACGGCGCGATCACCGCGTGCGCATTGCCGGTGCGACGCGGCACGTCGCCGAGGCTCAGGTAGCGTTGCCCGTGCACGCTCAGCAGCGACACGAGGCTTTCGAGCAGCGACGTGCCGACATGCTGGCCGCGCCCGGTCCGCTCGCGCTCGAACAGCGCGGCCATCACACCGGTCGCCACCCACATTCCGGAGCTGAGATCGCCGATCGCGGTGCCCGTGCGGGTCGGCTCGCCTTCCGGGAACCCGGTGAGGCTCATCAACCCCGCATAGCCCTGCGCGATCTGGTCGAAGCCCGGCCAGTCGCGCAGCGGGCCGCGTGGGCCGAACGCGGTGACGCTGCCCATCACGAGCCGCGGATCATGCGCGCTCAGCGCGGCGTAACCGAGCCCCATCGCGTCCATCGTGCCGGCCTTGAAATTTTCGATCACGACGTCGGCCTGCGCAATCAGCCGCCGCACGACGTCAAGGCCGGCCGGCTGCCGGAAATCCACGCAGATGCCGCGCTTGTTGCGGTTGCAGGACAGGTAGTACGTGCTCACGCCGCGATCGAACGGCCCCCATGCGCGGCTCATGTCGCCGTGCGGCCCCGACTCGACCTTGATCACGTCGGCGCCGAGATCGGCGAGCACCATCGAGCAGAACGGCCCCGACAGCGCGCGACTCAGATCGACGACCTTGATTCCCTTCAATGCCTGCATTCCGGACTCCTGATATTGATGACTGGGTGTGGCGTGGATGCGAACGAGCGGTGCGTGCCGCTCATTCGGGCAACGTCTGGTGTCGCGTTTCGACCGCGAACGGCAGGATCAGGATGCCGAGCCCGAACACGGCCGCGGTCCACGCGACCGGCACGCCGAGCGATCCGTAGCCGTGAATCGCAGCGCCGAGCAGGAAGTTCACGCCCGCGCCGATGAAGCGGCCGACCGACGCGTTGAACGCGAACGCGGTGGCGCGTACACGCGTCGGGTACTGCTCGGGCAGCCACAACGAGAAGATCGCGAAGTTGCCGCCGAAGAAGCCGAGAAACGCGAGCGACACCATGAACGCCGCCAGCCCGTTCGGCTGGTAGAACGCCCAGCCGAACGCGAACACGATCGAGCCGGCCATCCCCGCGAAATACACGCCGAGCGCGGTGCGCCGGCCGAGCCGTTCCGACAGCCACGGTGCGACCAGGCAGCCCGCGATCGTCGCGCAAGACAGGATCGCCGCACCGATGGACGCAAGCCGCAGCGCGCCGACGTGATCGATGCCCGCGCGCGCCGCCAGCGTACTGACCGCGCTCGCCTCGTAAACAGAACCGGCCCACAACCCGACGATCGCGACGCCCACGAGGCTCGCGCTCGTCAGCGTGCGGCGCAGGAACGCCGGCGCGAAGATCTCGCGCAGCGGATGCGCGCGCCGCGCGTCGGCCACGTCGCCGTCGCGCGCGTCGTGCCGGCGCCACTGCCCGGGCTCCTTCACGCGCATCACGGTGAACACCGCGAGCAATGCGGGCGCAAGACCGCACAGGAACATCGCGCGCCAGCCGTAGGTCGCGCCGATCGTGTAGTTCAGGCAGGCGGCGATGAAGAAGCCGAAGTAGTAGCCCGTCTGCAGGTAGCCGGCGCCCATCTTGCGGCGGTCTTCCGGCCAGCTCTCGGCGACGTAGGTGCCCGCGAGCGCCCACTCGCCGCCGACGCCGATCCCGGCGATCAGCCGGCACGCGGCCAGCGCCCAGACGTCGTGCACGAACGCCGCCGCACCGGTGAACACCGAGTAGATCAGGATGCTCGCGGCGAGCGTGCGCACGCGGCCGAAGCGGTCGGCGAGCGGCCCCCAGATGAACGACAGCCCCCAGCCGATCAGGAACAGCGCAAACAGGATCGAGCCGTACATCCCGAGGTTCGCGGGCGTCGCCGCGATGCCGGACGCCGGCAGCAACTCGGTCAGTGCGGGAATCAGCACGAGCGCGTAGATCACCGAATCCACGCCGTCGAGCACCCAGCCCGCGTACACGGCCCAGAAGCCCTTCACCTGCTCGCGCGTGAGCGGCGTGCGCCGCGGCTTCGCGCCGGCCGCCGGCGCGTCGATCGCCTTGAACATCTTCGTCTCCTTGCCGGCGGGGCCGGCACGTTCGCCGCGTCCGGTCCGGGATGGCCGGCAGTCGGGCTCTTTTGTGAGACGAGTATAGAAACACCATCGATCGCAGAAAAATATGATATTCATCTTGCTCGATCGGATTGGCTTATGGCTTGAATCGGGAGACGGCGGCGATGGACTTGAGACAGTTGCGCTACTTCGTGAAGGTCGTCGAATGCGGCAACGTCACGCATGCGAGCGAGGCGCTGCATGTCGCGCAGCCGGCGGTGAGCCAGCAGATGCGCAATCTCGAACAGGATCTCGGGATGCAGCTGCTCGAGCGGAGCGTGCGCGGCGTCGCGCCGACCGCCGCCGGCCGCACGCTGTACCAGCATGCGCTCGAACTGCTGCGCCAGGCCGACGGCACGCGCGAGCTGCTGCGCCGCGACGCCGATACGCCCCAGGGCCGCGTGACGGTCGGGATGCCGTCGAGCACCGCGCGCGTGCTGGCCATTCCGCTCGCCCGCGCGGTACGCGACCGCTATCCCGGCATCATGCTGGAGCTGATCGAGGCGCCGAGCGCCGATCTCGACACGCTGCTCGAACGCGCGCGGCTCGATCTCGCGATCGTCGTCGATGCGGTCGACACGCGCGGCATCGCGATCCACCGGCTGCTGACGGAAACGCTGTACCTGATCACGTGGCCCGAATTCCCGGTGCCGGACGATCCCGTGCCGCTCGACGCGATCGCGCGCATGCCGCTCGTGCTGCCGAGCGCGCCGAACACGATCCGCAACCGCGTCGACTGGGCGATGCGCGAGGCCGGCCTGTCGTACGAAATCAGCTTCGAGGCGAGTTCGACCGGGCTGCTGTTCGCAGCCGTGATGGCGCAGCTCGGCGTAACGATCCTGCCGTGGACGGCCGCGCACGTCGAGATCGAGGAACGCAAGCTCAAGCTGGCGACCGTCGCGCACCGGCTGTTCGCACGGGACCTGTCGCTCTGCTGGCACGACACCGCGCTCGTCAGCAACGCGGTGCAGAAGGTGAAGGCCGAGATCGTCCGGCTGTTCGACACGCTCGGGCAGCGGCCCGAATGGGCAGCCGGCCATGACGATCGCGCGTGACCCGCGGAGCACTTGCCTTGTGCTGCCCCACCGCACGTACTAAGCTCCTTTCACTGGGTACCGCTGACACCTCCACTTCTCCTCGCCGCTCGGTATAAGCGTCGGGGGAAGGAGGCCATCCGTGTCCCCGTTCCAGTCTGCCTGGCTTGTGCTGGGCGTCAGTGTTCTCGCCGAAGTGCTCGGCTCCGTCGGCCTGAAATTTTCGGCCGGTTTTTCCCGCCCGCTGCCGTCTGCAATCACGGTCGTCTGCTATGCGTGCGCCGTGTGGCTGATGGCGCTCGCGACGAAGCACCTCGAAATGGGGCTCGCATACGCGAGCTGGGCCGCCGCCAGCACCGCGGCCACCGCCGTGATCGGCATCGTCTGCTTCGATGAATCGGTATCCTCAATGAAGCTCGCCGGCATCGCGCTGACCGTCTGCGCGCTCGTCGCGCTCAACCTCGGCGATGCGGCAACGCGGTGACCGTCGCACAGGTACCCGGCGGGGCATTGACAACGCCCCCCGGCACCCCTTAACGTTGCTCACATCGTAACCATCACCGGTTCAGCTTAAGAGGTTGTCGGCCCGCTCGTGCTCGACACCTCTGCCTTCATCGAAGGCCTGCTGCTTGGCGCCGGCCTGTTCACGTCGGTCGGCCCCAAGGACGCCTTCGTCATCAAGCGCTCGATCTCGAGCCCTCATCTGCTCTCCATTGCCCTCGTCTGCGCAGGTAGCGACGCGTTGCTGATCGCGCTCGGCGCGCAGGGGTTGTCGGCGCTGCTGTCGCGGCATCCCGGTGTGGTATCGGCCGCGCTGTGGGCCGGTATCGCCTATCTCGCCGGTTATGGCCTGCTCGCGTTGCGCTCGGCGATCGTCAGACGGCAGCCCTGGCATGTCGACGGTTCACGCGCCGGCAGCGAGCCCACGCGGGCACGCACGGTACTCGCGACCGCCGCCGTTTCGCTGCTCAATCCGTATGCGTGGATCGATACCGTGCTGCTGCTCGGCACCGTGATCGTGAGCCACACGCCGTCCGCACGCACGCCGTTTGCGATCGGCGCGATGACCGCTTCGCTCGCGTGGTTCCTGATGCTCGCCTATGGCGCACGCGCGTGCCGTGCGTGGTTCGCTCGCACGCTCGCATGGCGTGTGCTCGATGGCTTCGTTGCCGTGATGATGCTCGGCTTCGCGATTCGATTCGCGATCGACGCGCTTTAGCCGTCAACGGCCCGATACCGATACTGCGCGAAATACTTCGTGCGCGGTGGCATGCAGTTCGAAGCCGATGCCCGGCGCCTGCGGCACGCGCGCGTATCCGGCGTCGACGGTTTCGCCATCGGCCAACCCGCTGAACGGACGGAACGCGAACGGACTGACTTCCGCGCCACCGAGACCGAGCGCCGCGACGACGTGCAGCGAGAACAGATGACCGCCATGCGGCCAGAACGCATCGCTCCGCCAGCCGCGCGACACGAAGTGATCGACGATCCGCAGATAGCCCGGCAGTCCGTAGCAATGCACGGGATCGAATACGAGCACGTCGCGGTCGTTGCGCAGCCCGCCGTAACGCTCGAGCAGCTTTGCTTCGGCGAGCGAGAACAAGGCTTCGCCGGCCGCGATCGGTGGTGCGTATCGTGTGGCGAGGTCTGCCTGGAGCGGCAGGTCAAGCGGGTCGCACACGTCCTCGAACCACCAGAGGTCGAACGGTGCGAGCATCTCGGCGGCCGCGCCGACCGTCGTCGTGTCATACGTATTCATCGCGTCGACCGCGAGACGTGAACTACCCGCAAGGTGCGCGGCGGCGACTTCGATGCGACGTCGATCCTGGTCGAGATCCGCGCCGCCGATCTTGATCTTCGCGTGCGTGTAGCCGAGATCGACGATCCGGCGCATCTCGTCGGACAGGCGCGCCAAATCGTCATGCGGATAGCGATAGCCGCCGCCCGCGTACACGCGGACGCGCGGTGCTGCCGTGCGTCCAAGCCGGTCGGCCAGAAAGCGATTGAGCGGCAGGTCGGCGATTTTCGCGGCGGCGTCCCAGATCGCCGTGTCGAGCGTGCCGACCGCGACGCAGCGTTCACCGTGTCCGCCGGGCTTTTCGCCGGCCATCATCGCGTGCCATGCGCGGAACGGGTCGAGGTTCGTGCCGGCTTCGTCGGCGAGCGTGTCGGCCGCGGCCAGCAGGCGCGGCGCGAATCGTTCGCGGATCAGGCCGCCCTGCGCGAAGCGACCGATCGATGCGTAGCCGTAGCCGGTCACCGGGTGGCCATCGCGCATGACGTCGGTCACGACTGCAACGACACTCGTCGTCAGGCCGCCGGATGGAATCGCCGGATCGGCATAGCGGGACACGGGAATCGCTTGCTCGTGGATCGCGGTGATGCGCATGGGCGGGGTTCCGGGAAAACGTTCGGTTTTCGCAGGCCATGCACGCACAGCGGCCGGCGCGACTGGCTGATCGTCGCATCATAGGCGCTTGCGCGATGTCTTGCCGGCGCCCGACGCGATCGCGCGGGGTGGTAAAGCCGGCCGAGCGTGCAATCACGCTCGGCGAGCCGTTTTTGAACCGGATCGGGTTTTATCGAGCCGGAATCCCCTGCTTGCCTCCCTGCTCCGTGAACCGGGCGGGTGTCGGGCGACCAAGACAAGCGTGGCTCGAATCTATCGGCCCGCTCAGGCGAAGACGAAGTACTTGCGCACCGTCTCCACCACTTCCCACGTTCCTTTCATGCCGGGTTCGATCACGAACACGTCGCCAGCTTTCAGGTGCACCGATTTCTCGCCTTCCGGCGTGATGATGCAGTAGCCATCGAGGAAGTGGCAGTACTCCCATTTCTCGTAGTTCACCTCGAACTTGCCCGGCGTGCAGATCCAGGTACCCATGATCTTGCTGCCGTCCTTGGAGAGGTACGCGTTGAGGTTCACGGTGTGCGGATCGCCGCCGATGCGCTTCCACTTGGTCGCATCAAGGACCGGCGTCGGGCAGGTTTCGCGAAGAACGGTGATGAAATCGGACATGTCGGCTCCAGACTAACGATCGTGTAAGAGGCTTGTCACGTTAGTTCGAAAGCGTTGTCGGGGCTTGTATGCTTCCGACACTGACTCGTCTAATTTCGACATTGGCTTGTGGGCAAGCGTACGGCCGGTACGTTTCGTTCTACCTGGGTGCCGCGGTGGGGCCTCACGTTACGGTCGGCGCGCTCGCGCGGCTGGCGCGTCGAGACGGGCCACCGTCTCGAATGCAAAGCCGTTTGCCAGCCACCCAAACGACCTCACTTGCCAGATCGCCGCCAACGGACGGAGACACTCGTGGAGGTGAATGGAGCAGGACGTAGATCATCAGACGCTTCATGACCAAGTCGCGAAGCGCCGTTACCGTCTGGGCTTAGCAGTTCTTCAATTGTCCGGTTGAGGATCGCCATAATGCCAAATGACCATCCCCCACGCTGTGCGTTGCGGTCCCGGCATTGGCGCTCCGGCTTCGACATGAACCGAATCTTTCACAGCCGGGCTTTGCCAGTAGCCGGTGCGCGGACAAGGCTCTCCGGGCAGGGCCCGTAGCCTCGGATGCGCGACAGGCTCGGGGAAGTAAGTTTCCTCCTCCGCCGGCATGCTGCCATCCCGGTAACGCTTGTCTTCCCACAGCAGCCGCCAGCGCACCGCATGTTCGTCGTTGGACCCTTCCAACAGGTACTTGTGGGCAACACTGCCTTTGAGGAAGTAGCTCGGACAGCCCACCTCCCCGGAAGGAAACCATGGCTCCCAGATCCCCTCGACAGGAATCTCCTGATCGCTGCAAACCTCGCCGCTTGCGGATTCGTTCTTCGGCGGACAGGGAGGAAGCGATGCCGGATAGGTGCGACCGGGTGGCCAATACCGCCAAGCAGGAAGGGGCGCATTTTCGAACATGGATTCATAGGTCCAGTGCTCAAATACGCGGGTCCCGCCATCCGCACGTGTTCCGTATGCAAGCATCCCGATATAACCGAATCCGACCGTGCACTTGAGCGCGTAGCAGATCAATCTCTCGATCCACACTCCCTCCGCGAACCCGGTGGCATACACCGGGTCCGAAAAGTTGGTGTCCTTCAGTCCCAGTGAATGAAAAAACGGATCGTATTTACGACCGATTTCAAGCGCACTCCGTCCAAACAACAGGTCGCCGCCTTGCTGGCTTCCTATAACCAGCGCGTCGTATGCTGCTCGTTTGTCAAGACCTCGGCGCAATGCATCGATGCCCAGATCCATGTGCACCAGTGCCCCCAAGAAATCATGTGTGTAGGCTTCCTCAAGCTCCACCTGATTTGGGCTCGGTGTGTCCAGTTGTTTTGCGTACGCGCCGAGAAAGTCCCGATATAGTCCAACGGCGTATTCCAGGAACGTGAGACTCGTCCATTTCTTGAGCAGATAAAACGCCTTTGCTCGCGCATCCTGTTCCTGCTCGGGGGTCATGGTCAAAATATTCAACATCATTGAACCTGTTCGTTCGTCGATTGTTTGCCGCCATCGGCTAGCGCTCTCCGCGCATAACCTTCCTGTCTGATCTTGGCCGATCGCTCGCGCTCGGCCAGCATGAGCGCTCGTGCAGTTGCTTGATCGGGTAGCTTTACGTCAGTCCAATGCGTCCGAAGCGCCTTGAGCTGTCCGTTCGCAAGCTGCGCATCTATCCATTTTTTCACCGGTGCATTGAACTTGTTCTCAAAGTCCACGAAGAATTGAAGGTCGCCCCCGACCAGCAAACGCATCGTGGCAACCTCTTTTTCGTCGTCCCATTGCTCAGCAATCCGCCCCTTCCACAGGCGCATCCCGTTCCATCCAGCCGGGACTTCGATGCCGAGCTTTTCCATTGCCTCGCGCGTCGGCACATTTATCTTCACATAGCTGCCATTCATGCTCCAAGCATGCTTGATCGCACTTTTTATACGCCACCAAAGCCCATTGGGAGCAAGGCTATCGGTCCAGAATTTGCCTGGAATTGTCCGTGGGCTGCTCAGGTAACGCGTGTCGACCACACGAATCATCGTCTGGCCCGGCGCCTGAATAACCGCTTCAAGCGGCACCTTGGCGCTGAACGTACCTATGGCCTCCCCCACTTCCCAGTTGCGAAGGTCGGGCCACTCTTCTTTATGCACGTATTGCTTGATGGTCATCGGCTTATGCCCCAGGCTCTTCGTCTCCTCGGCCAGATGAGCCAGGCGCGCCTCCTCGGTCATCGTCCGAGTGGTCCCGCCCCCCACCTTCACATCCGCCCAGGTGCCCTCCACCAGATGGCCTCGCACATGCTCCAGCAAGCGCATCAGATCCTTGAAGGCCAGCGCGATTTTCGTGTCCCCCAGCTTGCGTAACTCCTCCAGCCTCGGCAGCAGCTTCCGGATATAACTCGCCACCCGCGCCGGGATAACAGACCCGAGCCGGTTCAGAATGAAATTCAGCGCTTTGCCGATACGATCCAGCAGCATGCCGAACGCGTTGCGCACGACAAACTGATACTTGCTGAAGTCCAGTTGCCTGAGCCACTCCACTGCATTGCCAAACCCCGCCTTGCGGATCAGGGCCAGGATTTCCTGGCACAGCTTGACCAGATCTTCGGATTTGCTGACCGCTCGCATCAACAACTTACCTATGCCCTTGAGCAAACCTCCGACCACCGGAACGACCGCGACAAGGCAAAGCACGAGCGCCACCCACTCCCACCCATCGTCCCGAACCTTCGGGTCGTCGCACATGCGAAGCGCGATGGCGATCGCGTCGCGCGCGGCCGTAATTTCTCCGGCGACAGGGAACATGCTGATGACGGCATCGACGATGATGGCGCCCGTATTGCGCTTTTGCGAGAACTCCCCCGCGACGGCGCCGACGACGGTATCGCCGACTGCAGTGGCGCCGCTCCACAGATAATCGCCGACCTCGGATGCCGCCTGGCTGACCCAACTGCTGCTCATGCCCGACCTCCTTGCATCCGGTCCAGGGAGGCTTGCATGTCGAACTCGTCCCAATGAGCCTTGTAGCTGGGATTTTTCTCGGTAGCCTTGATTTCGTAGGGTCGGCTGTCCTCACCCAACTCGATGCGCCCCGGTCCTTGCGGAGCACCTGTGAGATCAGCCATGCCTTTGCTATCGACGGTGCCGGAAAAGGTAGCGCCGCTGTCGTAGTGGATGGTGAACTTGGCGCCCTGCACAGGGGTGTCGTCGTGGTAATGGTATTGCAGCGCTGCAGCACCGCGGGACGTCGGCGCAGGCGACAGCGGATAATCGATCCGCGTCGGCCCGCTGAATGCATGCTGCGCCCCCTTCACATCGATCATTCCAGGCGCGTGAATCTCGATGTTGCCGCCCTTGAGCCGGATATAGGCGCCACCCGACGTAAGTAGAATCTCCTGCTGCGCCGCCACCTCGATATTCTCGGTGGCCGACAGGACCTTGACCGTTTTCTGGGCCGTTATTTCGATATTGTCCGAATGCGCCTGAACCTCCACCTTTCCCTTGGCCGCAAACAGCTTCATCCCGGCGTTTTGCACAAACAGGCTGATCTTCTCCGCCACACTCGCGACCAACGACTTCCCGCTGGTGATAAACGTGGTCTGGCCGCTCACCAGATTCGTTTGCTGATCGCTCGACACATGCACGGATGCCTGCGTCGACAGCGCGATACCGGAAGGACTCGCCACCAGCATGACGGGTGTCTTGAACGCGTTCACACTCCCGGTACCGCCTCCCGCCGTCCGCCCTCCCGCCTGCGAGCCTTGCACGCTGCTTTGCGTCGCATCGGTAAACGTCTTCAGCGCGTCATGCCCCTCTCCCAGGCTTTCCGCCTGATGCATCGTGCTTACCTGCGACATGGCCTCGATCATGCTCTCGGCATTGACGAGCTGCTGTTGCGCTTCGCGAACGTCGAGCGGCTGACTGTTCGCCGACTTCGGATACGTCGAAACATACAGCCCCTGCGAAGCACGCACAGCGCCGTATGCATCCGTCCGCAGATCGAAGCCCGATCCGACATAAGCACCGCGAGTATTACCGCTTTGTTCGATGAGATAGCCCAGATGCAGCAAACTATTTGCGCTGCTGCTCATCAACTGCACACGGTTCTGGCCTGTCGCGTCGTCCATCACCATCTGGTTATAACCGCTGCCGCCGTACTCTTTCGAGCGATGACCCGACAGGATCCCATTGCTATGCCATTGCGGACCGACCGTACCGTTGTAGACGCGATGCAGCACGATTGGTCGATCACAATCGCCGCCAACGTAACCGACGATGACTTCCTCGCCGACTCGCGGAATATGCACACCGCCGTAGCTGCCGCCAGTATCCGATTGCGCTACCCTGATCCAGCACGAGGCACCGGCATCTCCCGGGTTCTGCCGATCCCATACGAACATCACCTTCACACGGTTCAATTCGTCGGTATGGACCTCTTCTCCCTGCGGCCCGACGACGATCGCCGTCTCGAGATGCATCTCCGGCTTCAAGTGTTCGAACGGGCTGCGATACGGAACCGTAGTGCGTTGCGCCTCCACTTCGATCAAATAAAAGCCGGTCGACCCGTCATCGTGGTGGACTGACGCGCCCGCGTACCCCGCTTTCGCACGCTCCAGGTCGGATTGCATGCTATGGGGAAAGCTGGTCTCGTGATTCGATAGCGGCAGGTTGTTCTCGATGTAGCGTCGAACCTTGATCGCAGCGAACTCACGTTGCTCAGCCGAATCGCGATCGTGTTCCGGATGGCCCGTCAAGCCGAAGCGCTGACCAGCGTCGATGCCTCGCACTCCCCCCATCCCGACGAATCGCTTGGCGCGCGACTCCCATTCTTCCAGATGGATTTTCGAGAGCTGCTCACCTCGGTCCTGACGTCCATAGGTATATGCGCCCGTGTACTCGTAGACTTCAGCCTGCTCTGGCAGATTTCCCTGGCCGGCCTTCGTCGGCAACGTCGTTCCGTTCGGACTGTCGGCGGACGACGGCGCCTTGTAGTCAAACGTGCGAGTCGTATGGACGGTGCTTTGCAAAGTCCGCGAACCCGCCCACTGCGTGAACGCATCAGTGTTGCTGCCCGCGCCCGACCTGTTGAATCCGATCGGGTTGGGCGACACCTCGTCCAACGCATGAATATCGTCGGTCACGATCAGCGTATGCGACTTACCGTCCTTGCCTTGGCGCCAAAAGCCGTATAGGCCCTCTTCCTCCATCAGCCGATGGATAAAATTCCAGTCGGTTTCGCTCTGACGACAGTACGAGCGCGAGGGCAAAGGCTTCGACAACGCAAACTGATACTGTCCACGAGCCTGCGGATGCACATCGAATACGTCAGCGATGATGCGGTCGGCACTATTGTCCTGCCAGTACCGCATATCGCGCCGGAATTTGAGGAAGTACATCCACGACGCGACGACAAGTTGATAGCTGGAAAGACTACCGTCACAGCCAAGCCTGCGCGCCGTGTGGATATAACCGTTGACTGGCAGATAAGATTTGTTCGCCTGCTGAATCCACAGCGTCATCGGTTGAGCGATCAACGCCTTGAGTTCGATGTCGCCTGCCGGGGATACCATGTCGAGCGTGACGCTGAAGTCGCGACCGAGTTCGGAATAGGTCACGACCCGGCGCGGTATGAGCGCATTGTCCGGAAGCGACAGGATGTCTGTCTTGAGCAAGCGATCTTGTTGGATCAGGCCACCACGAATTGCCTGAGCTAATTCAGTCATGTTCATGCGTTATCCATCTTCTTATTTGTTGCAAGCCCACGGTGGCTCGCGCTCTCACGGGGACGGCTCCCCGGTAATGTCGCCCGAATTGTAGCGGAGCCGACAAGTCATGAGAATGTAGCCCGCTAAGGCCAGCCATATATCGAACCGGGTGCTTAAACACGAATCGCCCAAGAAGCGTATGGGGTACATCCGTTGGGCCGTTGAAATTCGGCTCGGATGCTCCAGCGCGCAGAAGGTATGAGCCTTCAGCTTGGACGGTAGATTCCGTGAATAGCGGGGGCACACCCGACACCGCCAGCGATGCCACCGCTGCCCCAAGCAGTCATGCCAGTTTCGCCGCCACCGCCGCAAAACCACCCGCTTGCCATCCCCACCGAAACCCCTGTAGAATTACGCGTTCTGCGGGCGTCGTATAATGGCCATTACCTCAGCTTCCCAAGCTGATGACGTGGGTTCGATTCCCATCGCCCGCTCCAGTCCTTCCAAACCCTTGCCGCACATGGCCTGAAGGGTTCTCCGGCAGTCACTGCCCCTCTTCCAGCAATATCAGTGCTCGAATGTGTGCCACGGCGCATGTCCGTCGCTTCCCCATCGCAAGATCTCCCGATAGCTCGCCCACGACGTAAAGTCCGGCGCTTGCGCCATCGGCAACGCACTTCCCGCCGCCCTCACCCAACCACATGCGAACGCCGGGTCGACGCACGCAACGCCCATCTCATACCGCCCGCATCATCACGATCAGGATAGGCAAGCACAGCAGGCCATGAAGCACGATCGCGCAATAAGCAGGCATCGCATTCGCTCCGGAATCGCGGTTTGCATTCAGTAACGCACCGATCGCCCAGACGAGACCACCGAGCGAAACAATCCCGCACAGGACGACAACAGCCAGCGCGGTACCGATCGCGCCGAATCCCGACGCCCCAGCAAAGGCCTCCGGATTATTGAAGATCGAAATACCAACGATGCCGGCAATCGCGCACTCGGCGAGCGCGAGCGTCGCCGGGCCGCCACCGATCTTGCGACGCGCGGAAGTTGCTTCACTCATGGCTTTTCTCCCCAAAGGCCATCGGTCGTGGATCATGCCCACCCGTCATCTCTCACCATCGTTGCCACGGCAACCCCATGCGGAACATGACACGTCATGGCGGCCGTCATCGCTTCTTGTCGTTCTGGCCGCGAGCAATCGAAACGAAACGCGCGCCGTTCATTTTCATCAAGTTGCGCACGCGTCTCGCGCATCCGGTCATGCCGGTTGTGCGTCAGCGATTCTACTCAATCGCCCGGCAGCGGCCCATCGTCCGAACCACCACGAACCGCCCAAAGAAAAAAGGACACCCCCTCCCTCATCAGGAAAGCATGTCCAAAAACCGGTGCCGGGGAGTGCGCCGTAAGCGCCAGCACCAATCAACCCTGCGTGGTGCGAGCCCGTTGCTCAGCTACCATGCACCGCTTGCCAGGCCTCATACAGGTCCTGCCCTTCATCGCGCGCACGGTGATGGACAAGCTTCATCTCGCGCTCTTCCAGCGGACGCGCGATCTCCACATACCCGCGCGCGGCCGACAGGTCGTACGGCTCGCCGTCCTCGTTCGAGTACGCGTAATACACCTCGCTGACGCCCGCCAGATACATCGCCGACAGGCACATCGAACACGGATAACCGCTCGCGTACATCACCGAACCACTCAGGTCCGTGCTGCCGAGCGCCTTGCTCGCGGCACGCACGGCCTGCATCTCGGCATGCGCGCTCGGATCGCACGTCGCCTCCACTTCATTGACCGAACGCGCGAGCACCTTGCCGTCGCGGACGAGCACGGCGCCGAACGGCCAGGTCTTGCGCTCTCGTACGTTCTCCATCGCGAGGCGGATCGAATCGACGAGGTAGGTATCGGTTTGAGACATAGCACTTCTCCATTCAGGTGAGATCAACTGCCGCGGTACGTCGAGAACGACCACGGCGAGCAGAGCAAAGGCACGTGATAGTGCTGTGCCGGATCGAATACGGTGAAGCGAACCGGCACGACGTCGGACAGCGCACTCGCGTCCTTGAAATGCGCACCGACCGAGAAGCGCAGCTCGAACTGCCCGGCGCGCGCCGCTTCGCTGCGCAGCATCGGCGCGTCGGTTCGCCCGTCTGCATTGCTGACCGTGCGGTTCAGCAATCTGGGCGGCGTGACGCCGAGATCATAGAGTTCGATCGGTACGCCGCCGATCGGCTTGCCGGTCGTCAGGTCGAGAACATGGGTGCTGATGCCAGCCATTCGCTTGCTCCAATTCTGGTCGAGGGATCCGGAAAGAACCTGCCGCTCAGCTGCCGCGGTAGTACGTGTAGTTCCACGGCCCGAACTGCACGGGCAGGTGCAGCCGTTCCGATGCATCGGTGACGCGGAAGCGGATCGGCACCTGCGACAGGAACGACGGCGACGGCAGCCGCGCACCCTTCATCCGGAAGTAATCGTCGACCTGCATCAGCAGCTCGTAGTCGCCTGCGACGTAGGTTTCGCCGATCAGCAGCGGCTCGTCGGTCCGCCCGTTCCGGTTGATGACCGCCTTGCGGATCGGCACGGCCTCGCCCTTCTCGATCCGCGAAAACTCGACGTGCATGCCAGCCGCAGGCGCACCGTGATAGGTATCGAGCAGGTGAATGGTCAGGCGCGGGCTCGCGCCATGCTGCGAGATCGGATCGGCCGCCTGCGCGGGCTTCAGCGCATCGCCCTGCGCCGCCGACGGCGTCGCGGCCGGTGCACGGCCAGCCAGCAGCATGCCGCCGGCCGCAGCCATCGACGCCATCACGAATTGCCGGCGCTCACGCTTGATGAGTTCGCTCATGATCAGGACTCCTTCGACTTGCGTGCATGCACGATGCCGGTCACGACCAGCACGGCCGCCATCAGCTCGATCGTGGCGACGAGGTAAAGGCCCGGCGCGAGGCTGCCGGTCGCGCTCTTGACGAGCCCGAGCACATACGGCGCACCGAAGCCGGCCAGGTTCGACACCGAATTGATCAGCGCGACGCCGATCGCAGCGGCGCTGCCGGCCAGATACAGGTTCGGCAACTGCCAGAACACTGGAATCGCGCTCATCGTGCCGGCGAGCGCGACGATCATCGCGGCGATCGTGAACGCGGGTGCCACGCCCGGCATCCCGAGCAGCACGGCCATCACCGCCATCGCCAGCGCACCGCAGCCGGCCGGGATCGCGAAGTGCCAGCGCACTTCCTTGTTCCGGTCGGAACGCGCACCGTTCAGGATCATCCCGGCAGCACCGAACACGTACGCGAGCGCGGCGATCCAGCCGATCACCACCGTCGCGCCGAAGCCCGAGTCGCGGATGATCGTCGGAATCCAGAACGTCAGCGCGGAGTTCGCGCACAGCAGGCAAAAGAAGATCGCGATCAGCAGCCATACCTTCGGATTGCGGAACAGCGTGCGCCAGTCGTGGCCGCGCTCGCCGAGTTCGCGCTTGTCCGCGTCCAGCACGTTGCGCACGACCTGCTGCTCGGCAACGGACAGCCACGTCGCCTGCTCCGGCCGATCGGTCATGTAGAAGTACGCAACGATCCCGGCCAGCACCGACGGGATGCCCTCGATGACGAACAGCCATTGCCAGCCGTGGAAGCCGTGCGAACCGTCGAGCGACGTCATGATGCTGCCGGCGAGCGGGCCGCCGAGCACGCCGGCGATCGCCGACGCCGACATGAACGTGCCGAACGCCTTCGCGCGCCGCGAACTCGGATACCAGTAGGTCAGGTACAGGATGATGCCGGGATAGAAGCCGGCTTCGAACGCGCCGAGCAGGAAGCGCAGCAGATAGAACTGCGTCGGCGTCTTCACGAACGACTGCAGGATGCAGATGATCCCCCAGCCGATCGTGATGCGCATGATGGTCTTCTTCGCGCCGATCTTCTGCAGCAGCGCGTTCGACGGCACCTCGAAGAAGAAGTAGCCGAGAAAGAAGATGCCGGCGCCGAGCCCGTAGACGGCCTCGCTGAACTTGAGCGTATCGAGCATCTGCAGCTTCGCGAAACCGATGTTCACGCGGTCCAGCCACGCGAGCACCCACAGGGCGCAGAGAAACGGCAGAAGACGCCACGACACCTTGCGATAGACGCGCTCTTCAAGCGTCGGCTCGACCGACGAATAGACTGACGAATGCTGTTCCGTGACAGACACAGGTGTCTCCTGTAATGACTCGGCCGTCCTGGGCCGGCGACGCGACCGCCCGTCTCGCCGCCGCACTGCGCGGCGATCCGGTCGGGCCTCGGCGGCTTGCAAGGCCGTGATCTTGTTGTGAAGCCCGACCATATCGCAGGGGTCCGGCAGCAGACAGGTTCGGGTTGTTATAGGCCCCATAGCAAACCGCGCTACAGGCCGCCCCGTACCGCTTCGCAGGGTGTCGTCCGTCATGCGTGGCGGCGGTTTCAGCGGCATCGACGCCGGTCTCGCCCGTCTCCCGATGGCCGGGCAGGCGCGCCGTGACGTACCTCGAACCGTTGACGCCGTTCGGCACTCGACGGCAAAGTGGAGCCGGTCAACGAACCCGAATTCACCATGCGCAACGACGATCCGCTCGACACCTACCTGCTTCGCGTGCTGTGTACGCTGGTCGAGGAACGCAGCGTGTCGCGCACGGCGATCCGGCTGAACCAGTCGCAGCCCGCGCTCAGCAGCGCGCTGAAACGCCTGCGCAAGCTGTTCGACGATCCGCTGCTCACGCGCGAAAAGAACGAGATGGTGCCGACCGAGCGCGCATTGCAGCTCACGCAGGACGCGCGCGTCGCGCTCAACGCACTCGACAAGATGTTCAGCGCCGACGACGCATTCGATCCGCAGCGCTCCGACCGCACGTTCACGATCGCGATGCCCGACTACCTCGCGCCGCCGTTCTTCGCGGACCTGGCGCGGCGGTTCCGCCAGCACGCGCCGAATTCGAAGCTCGTCACGCTGCCGATGGGCGCCGAATACGACTACGAGAAGGCGCTGGCCGAAGGACAGGTCGATGTCGTGATCGGCAACTGGCCGACGCCGCCCGAGCACCTGCACATGAACGTGCTGCTCGAGGACGAAGTCGTGTGCCTGATGTCGAAGGACAATCCGCTCGCGAAGCCCGGCAGGTTGACCGCGGAAAGCTATATCGATGCGTCGCACCTGGTGCCGCTGCCCTACTCGAGCTCGCAGCGCGGTGTCGTGGAGAGTTCGCTCGCGACGTTGCGCCTGAGTCGCGGCCGGCAGATGTCCTGCCCGTACTTCAGTCTCGCGCCTTACCTCGTCAGCGAATCCGACCTGATCCTGACGACCGCGCGGCATTTCGCGGCCTACTACGCACGCCGCCTGCCGCTGCTGATCCGCCCGGCGCCGTTCAACTTTCCGCTGATGCGCTTCTATGTGCTTTGGCATCCGAACAAGCATCGCTCAAAGGCGCATGCATGGCTGCGCGGACTGTTGTCGGACAGCGGCGAGCGGCTGACGTCGATTGCCGGCGCCGCATGAAGCGCGCGCCGAAGCGGGCCCGGAACCGCCGACGTGCGGGGCCGATGCCCCGACTGGTATACGGCCAATAGGACTTGCCCCCTTCTGGTCGCACCGGCGCGATTCCTATACTCGGAACCTCCATTCCCGCTCGAAGGTTCCTCCAGACGATGTCCTCGACTTCACTCGACACCACCAAGCTCGCCGCGATCAACGCGATGGCGAAGGATCAGTTCGTTCAAGCCCTCGGCGACATCTTCGAGCACTCGCCGGACGTCGCCGAAGACGCGTGGGCCGCGCGCCCGTTCGCTTCGGTCGACGCGCTGCACGACGCAATGATGGCCAGCATCCGCGCGCGCGGCATCGATGCGAAAAAGGCGTTCTTCGATCGTCACCCCGAATTGTCGGCACAGGCCGTGCGCGGCGGCGGGCTGACGCATGCATCGGTGAGCGAACAGACGAGCGCCGGCCTCGACGCACTGACCGACGACGAGGAAATCCGCCTGCAGCGGATGAACCGCGCGTATCGCGAGCAGCACGGCTTCCCGTTCATCATCTGCGTGCGCCATTACACGAAGGCCGGCATCTTCTTCGAACTGGAAAGCCGCGTGTCGCGCGAGACCGCATTCGAACTCGATTACGCGCTGAACCAGATCAAGGCGATCACGCGCCGACGGCTCGACCAGCGCGTCGCGTGACGCGCAACGAATCCGTTCGCTGAAACGAGGGCCGAAGCGGCATGCGCTTCGGCCCTTTTTCCATATGGCCCCAACCCGACGCATGTCGACGCCGGGCCAGCCGCAGCGCGGCCACCGCCCCCGCAACCTTGCCAGTCGGATCAAACCAGTCCATAATCCGGCTCTTTCCGGTTGGCTGAACGGGAAATCCTTAAGGATCAACGGCTTGACGGCGTATCGCCGCTCCCGTCGCCACGTTCCGCAACCGCGCGCCAGCCGCCTCGTCGAAGGCGGCTTTTTTGTACCGCGCTGGCGCGTCCCGCGCGCCCGATGCCCTCGCCCGCAACCGAGCCTTTCTCAGTACCGATGATGCACGACGATCCGAACGAAGCCGGCCTGACGCCGCACGACGACGCCATTCCCGACGAAGCCGCCGAAGGCGCCGACGCAGTCAACCCGCTGCACCACCGCCGCATCCGCAGCTTCGTGACCCGCGCCGGCCGCGTGTCGACCGGCCAGCGCCGCGCGCTTGACGACCTCGGCCCGCGCTTCGTCGTCCCATATGCGCCGGCACTGCCCGACTGGGATGCCGTGTTCGGCCGCAGCGCGCCGCGCATCCTCGAGATCGGTTTCGGCATGGGCGCGTCGACCGCGGAAATCGCCACGCACCGCCCGGGCGACGACTTCCTCGGCGTCGAAGTGCACGAGCCGGGCGTCGGCGCGTTGCTGAAGCTGATCGGCGAGCAGGACCTGCCGAACATCCGCATCATCCAGCACGACGCGGTCGAAGTGCTCGAGCACATGCTCGCGCCGGAAAGCCTCGACGGCGTGCACATCTTCTTCCCCGATCCGTGGCACAAGGCGCGCCATCACAAGCGCCGGCTGATCCAGCCGCCGCTCGTCGCGCATCTCGCGTCGCGCCTGAAGCCGGGCGCATACATCCACTGCGCGACCGACTGGCAGAACTACGCTGAACAGATGCTGGAAGTGCTCGGCGCGGAGCCGACGCTCGAGAACACGGCCGCCGACTACGCACCGCGCCCCGACTACCGCCCGGTGACGAAGTTCGAGCGACGCGGGCTGCGGCTCGGCCACGGCGTGTGGGACCTGGTGTTCCGCAAGCGCGCAGGCTGAGCGACTCGCCCCTGCCCTGAATGGAAAAAGGCCCGACCGGCATCTGCCGATCGGGCCTTTTTTATCGGTGGCGCACCGGCCGCCGTATCGGCATCACGCCCAGTTGAGCCAGCCGCTGTAACCAACCAGCAGCACGAACAGCCCGAACGCGATCCGGTACCACGCGAACACCGTGAAATCGTGCGTCGCGACGTAGCGCAGCAGCCAGCGCACGCACACGAACGCGCTGACGAACGCCGCGACGAGCCCAAGCGCGAACAGGCCGAGCGAATCGACGGTGAACGCCTGCCAGTCCTTCACGGTTTCATAGAGCGTCGCGCCGAAGATGATCGGGATCGCGAGAAAGAACGAGAATTCGGTGGCCACACGCCGGTCGAGACCGAACAGCATCCCGCCGATGATCGTCGAGCCCGAGCGCGACATGCCGGGCACCAGCGCGAAGCACTGTGCGAGGCCGACCTTCAACGCATCGAGCGGCGTCAGCGCATCGACCGACATCACACGCGGCGGCTCGCTGCGTTCGCGTTGCCGCGCCTCGGCCCACAGGATGATCGCCCCGCCCACGACGAGCGCGAACGCAACGGGCACCGGCGAGAACAGCACGGCCTTGATCTTCTTCTCGAACAGGAGGCCGAGCGCGATCGCGGGAATCGTCGCGATCACGACGTTCAGCGTGAAGCGCCGCGCGTCGGGCCGGCTCGGCAGCCCGGACACGATGGACGCGATCCGTTGCCGGTATTCCCAGCAGACCGCGAGAATCGCGCCGAACTGGATCACGACGTCGAAGGTTTTCGCGTGCGAATCGTTGAAATTCAGGAAGCTGCCCGCGACGATCAGGTGACCGGTGCTCGACACCGGCAGGAATTCCGTCAGCCCCTCGACGACGCCGAGGATCAATGCCTTGCAGATCAGGATCCAGTCCATCCGTGGCCCAACTCCGAAATGGTCGAAAGAAAGGGCCACTCTTCCACGCGCGGCCCGCCCGGCCACGCGCGGTCCGTCGTCACTTTTCGACGATCGCCACGCGTATGCCGTTTGTAAGAATCGTAATTGTACCGGGTTCGTAGTTCACCCCGGCAAATTGCAGCTGTTCGGGCTTGAACGTGTAGATCGGATAGTTGGTCAGCAACTGCGTCGCGAGCAGGCCGGCGGCCGCGCCGACCTGCTGCGCATACATCTGCGCGTCGCCGTCGAGCACGAGGCTGTCGACGGCCGGCGCCTTCAGCACGACCGAGCGGCTCGGCGCGTCGTACGCGAGCTGGCCCGACACGGTGAACTTGCCGCTGACGGGCGCGCGCAGGAACGGGCTCGCGAAATGCGCGTCGAGCTGCACGGCGACGCGGTTCTGGTCGGGCAGCAGGTTGACGGCCGGGTTCGCGAGCGACACGTCGACGACCTGCGCGACCGTCTTCTGGTACGGAAACTTGCGCCCGACGGCCTTCTGCACGTCGCCGCGCGAGAACGTGTAGTGATCGGGGATGAACGGGAACGTCGACGCGCAGGCAGCGAGCGAGATGCACACGCCGACGGCGCCGATGGATGCGGCAAGGAAACGGCGCCGGCCGGGCGCGCGAGGTGCGGTCATGCTGAACTCTCTCCTGTATGCGACGACGGCTGCGTCGCGGCCTCGAGGCGCGTGAGCCACGCGAGCGCGTCGTCGCGCGACGCGCCGCACATGTCGGCGGACGGCTGCAACCCGGAACAGCACGCGGGGCGCTCGGGCCGGCCGAAGATCATGCAGCGCAGGTCGTCGCCGAGCTGTACGCAGCGCACGCCGGCCGGCTTGCCGCCGGGCATGCCCGGAATCGGGCTGGAAATCGACGGCGCGATGCAGCACGCACCGCAGCCCTCGCGGCACGCATGCGGCGGCGGGACGTCGGCGGGCGCCGGGCGGACAGGCAATTCGACGGACACTCGGCTCTCTCGACAAACAACAAAAACGGTGCGGCAACCGGACGCGGCGTCCGACAGCCCCACCCCGCATTGTGCCATCGCCGGCTGCGACGTTATTACACAATGCAGCCGAATCGCGCGTTTATATACTCGAAAGCATCTAAAAAGCGCGAGACCGTCATGAGTTCTGGTTCTGCCGACACAATGTTCCGTCCCGATTTGCTCGCGAAATACGGCGCGAACGGGCCGCGCTATACGTCATATCCCACCGCGCTGCAGTTCCGCGACGATTTCGACCCGGCCGACTACGTGCGTGCGGCCAGCGACCCCGGTGCGTCGTCGAGCGACCTGTCGCTGTACTTCCACATCCCGTTCTGCAACACCGCGTGCTTCTACTGCGGCTGCAACAAGATCGCGACCAACAACCACCGCCGCGCCCGCCCGTATCTCGACCAGCTCAAGCGCGAGATGGCGCTGCAGGCCGCGCTGTTCGATCCGTCCCGCCCCGTCACGCAGCTGCACTGGGGCGGTGGCACGCCGACCTTCCTGTCCGACGACGAAACGGCCGAGCTGATGGCCGCCACCCGCGAGCACTTCGCGCTCGCGCCGGACGCCGACGCCGAGTTCTCGATCGAGATCGATCCGCGCACGGTCACGCCCGCGACACTCGTGCACCTGCGCACGATCGGCTTCAACCGGCTGAGCCTCGGCGTGCAGGATTTCGATCCGGCCGTCCAGCAGGCGATCAACCGCATCCAGCCGCTCGCGATGACGGCCGACCTGCTCTCCGCCGCGCGCACGACGGGCTTTCATTCGGTGAGCGTCGACCTGATCTACGGGCTGCCGCACCAGACCGTCGCCGTGTTCGCGCGCACGCTCGAGACGATCATCGAGCTCGCGCCCGATCGCCTGTCGGTGTTCGGCTACGCGCACATGCCGCACCTGTTCAAGATGCAGCGGCAGATCGACGATGCGACGCTGCCGCCGCCCGAAACGCGCATCGCGCTGCTCGGCCTCGCGATCGACATGCTGACGTCCGCCGGCTACGTGTACATCGGGATGGACCACTTCGCGCGGCCGTCCGACGAGCTCGTGCGCGCGCAGCGCAACGGCACGCTGCAGCGCAATTTCCAGGGCTACAGCACGCGCGCGGATACCGATCTCGTCGGCTTCGGCGTGTCGTCGATCGGCAAGGTCGGCGACGTCTACGCGCAGAACGCGAAGGATCTGCCCGCCTATGGCGCCGCCCTCGACGCGGGCCGGCTGCCGATCGCGCGCGGCGTGCGGCTCACGCCCGACGACCGGCTGCGCCGCGACGTGATCACGCAACTGATGTGCAACCTCGACCTGCCGTTCTCGCACGTCGAAGCCGCGCACGGCATCCGCTTCGCCGATCATTTCGCGCGCGAGCTCGACGCGCTGCGCCCATTCGAGCGCGACGGGCTGTTGACGATCGCGCGCGACCGCCTGACGATCCATCCGGCCGGCCGGATGGTCGTGCGCAACATCGCGATGGCATTCGACGCGTATCTCGGGCAGACGCAGCAGCAGCGCTATTCGAGCACGGTCTAGGGCCGATCGGGCCAAGGCCGCGCGCAGGCGGCCGGTTTGATACAGTGTGGGGCTTACGTTCCGCCAGAACCCGCACGATGCGCACCACCAAAGCGACCTACGCGGTCGAACGCCTGAAGACCCGCTCCGGCAACCCGCAATTCGCGGCCGTCGCGATGGCGGGCGGCCTGTTCTATCTCGTCGACCGCTCCGGCGGTACCGCCGAGAAGCGCTGCGAGCCGCTGCCGCTCGACGAGTTCGTCAAGTTCGTCGACGAATTCGGCCCCAAAAAGCCGCGCAAGGCGAGCAAGCTCGACCTCGCATTCGAGGCGCAGATCAAGAAGAGCAAAGGGTAAAGGTCTGTTGCAGGCCGCCTGAAGGCTTCCCAGCCGCCCCGTTTGGTACAATCACGAAGTTTCTCTATCCCCGCTGATGGCCGACCAGGCTGCGTGACCACACCATGAATATCGAAAACGCGCGTTTCAACATGATCGAACAGCAGATCCGGCCGTGGGACGTGCTGGATCTGGACGTCCTGGGCCTGCTGTCGATCGTCAAGCGTGAAAACTACGTTCCGGCCGCATACCGCGATCTCGCGTTCGCCGACCTCGAACTGCCGCTGCCCAGCGGCAACAGCAAGATGCTGTTCCCGCGCGTCGAAGCGCGCGTGCTGCAGGAGCTGACGGTCAAGAAGCACGAGAACGTGCTCATCGTCGGCGCCGGCTCGGGCTACCTCGCCGCACTGTTCGCGCACCGTGCACAGCACGTGACGGCCGTGGAAATCGATCCGACCAACGCGAAATTCGCGGAAGACAACCTGCGCAACGACGGCGTGACCAACGCGGAAGTCGTCCTCGGCGACGGTTCGCGCGGCTGGGCCGGCAAGGCGCCGTACGACGTGATCTGCGTCGCGGGCGGCCTGCCCGTCGTGCCGCAGGAAATGCTCGAACAGCTGAAGGTCGGCGGCCGCCTGTCGGCATTCGTCGGCGGCCGTCCGGTGATGAAGGCGCAGATCATCACGCGCATCGACGACAAGCAGTACCGCGTCGCCGACGTGTTCGAAACGTACATCGACCACCTCGTCAACGCGATCGAGCCGTCGCGCTTCAAGTTCTGAGCAGCGGAGCCTCCATGCAGATCCTGACGCCCGCGATGCTCGCGGAATGGCTCGGCGATTCGACGCGCCCGGCACCGGTCGTGCTCGACGTGCGTGAGCCGTGGGAAATCGCGACCGCGCAGATCGCCGGCAGCGTGTCGATCCCGATGCAGCAGATTCCCGCGCGCAGCGAAGAGCTCGACGATGAAACGGAAATCGTCTGCGTGTGCCATCACGGAATGCGCAGCGCACAGGTCGCGATGTTCCTCGAATCGCGCGGCTTCACGAAGCTGTACAACCTGCAAGGCGGGATCGACGCGTGGTCGCGCGACGTCGATCCGTCCGTGCCGCGTTACTGACCTGTCCGGCGGCGCATCGCGCGCCGCCCCGCCGCCCGGCATACTGCCGCCGGCCGCACTGATCCGCCGAACGGGCACGCATCGCGTGCCCGTTTCTCTTTTCCGCCCCGCTCCGTCTCCCTCCGCACGCCGCCGATGACGCGCAATGGCGCCGCGCCCCCGACCGTGCACCATTTGCGCCCGCGCGCCTGCACCGCAACGGACCGCGGATGCTGCACGACGCATCATCCGCACCACCCCGACGCTCCGGAACACCCCGCACAGGCACGCCCGGCGTGCATCCGCGCGACTGGCACATGCCTTGCGTTACACGATGGCAGGCGCCGCCACGGCGCACGCGCATCCAACACGACAAGGGGATCCCGATGAAACGTCGCAGTCTGTTGAAGTTCGGTTCGATGGCCGGCGCGCTCGCGCTGGCGGGCAAGAGCCCGTTCGCGCACGCGGCCGATGCGGGCACCGGCCCGATCAAGGTCGGCATCCTGCATTCGCTGTCGGGCACGATGGCGATCTCGGAGACGTCGCTGAAGGACACCGCGCTGATGACGATCGCCGACATCAACAAGAGCGGCGGCGTGATGGGCCGCAAGCTCGAGCCCGTGGTGGTCGATCCCGCGTCGAACTGGCCGCTGTTCGCCGAGAAGGCGCGCCAGCTGCTCACGCAGGACAAGGTTGCGTGCGTGTTCGGCTGCTGGACGTCGGTGTCGCGCAAGTCCGTGCTGCCGGTGTTCGAGGAGCTGAACGGGCTGCTCTACTACCCGGTGCAGTATGAGGGCGAGGAAATGTCGCGCAACGTGTTCTACACGGGCGCCGCGCCGAACCAGCAGGCGATTCCGGCCGTCGAGTACCTGATGGGCGCGGAAGGCGGCGGCGCGAAGCGCTTCTTCCTGCTCGGCACCGACTACGTGTATCCGCGCACGACCAACAAGATCCTGCGCGCATTCCTGAAATCGAAGGGCGTGAAGGATGCCGATATTCAGGAGGTCTACACGCCGTTCGGCCACAGCGATTACCAGACCATCGTCGCGAACATCAAGAATTTCTCGCAAGGCGGCAAGACGACCGTGATCTCGACGATCAACGGCGACTCGAACGTGCCGTTCTACAAGGAACTCGGCAACCAGGGGATCAAGGCGACCGACGTGCCGGTCGTCGCGTTCTCGGTCGGCGAGGAAGAACTGCGCGGGATCGACACGAAGCCGCTCGTCGGCCACCTCGCCGCGTGGAACTACTTCATGTCGGTGAAGAACCCGACCAACACGAAGTTCAAGGACCAGTTCGCTGCATGGGTGAAGGCGAACAACCTGCCGGGCGGCGCGAAGCGCGTGACCAACGACCCGATGGAAGCGACCTACGTCGGCATCCACATGTGGAAGCAGGCCGTCGAGAAGGCGAAGAGCACCGACGTCGACAAGGTGCGCGTCGCGATGATCGGCCAGACCGTCGCCGCGCCGTCGGGTTTCACGCTCGCGATGGACGGCAACCACCACCTGCACAAGCCGGTGATGATCGGCGAGATCCGCGGCGACGGGCAGTTCAACGTCGTGTGGAAAACGAAGACCGCGGTGCGCGCACAGCCATGGAGCCCGTTCATTGCCGGCAACCAGGGCAAGCCGGACATCGTCACGTCGATCCCGGCATTCCTGCGCCGGCAGCGCACGGCGCTGGCCTGACGCGATGCAGGGGCGCGCGCACCGGCGCGATGCCCCGCCCGCACGCATGCACCGATGCGCCGGCCGGCACATCGGTGCATGAATCCGCCTCCCTACGCCGACAGGATCTCCCGATGCCTACACGCTTTCGCCGCGCCTCCGTCGCGATCGTCGCGTGCGCCGCCCTTGCGGGCATGCTGCCGCACGCCGCATTCGCGCTGACGGCGGCCGATACCGCCGCGCTCGCCGGCGACGACTTCGACGCGAAGACGTCCGCGATCGAGCGTCTCGCCGCCGACGCCGATCCGCGCGCCGTCGCGGTGCTCAATGCACTGTCGAGCGGCGACGCGCTCGCGACCGGCGACGGCCGCCTGCTGATCCAGACCGGCGACACCGCACACGACGCGCTCACGCAGGCCGCGACGCCGGCCGGCGATGCGCAGCCCGTGATGCTGAACAACCTGCTGCGCACGAAGATCGCGGGCGCGCTGTCGGGCCTTGCGCTCGCGTCGCCCGATGTCGCCGCGCGACGCGACGCGATCGATGCGCTGCTGAAGTCGCCCGACCCCGCGCTCAAGCCGATGATCGACCGCGCCCGCGCGAAGGAAACCGACCCCGCGTTGAAGCGCCGCCTCGACGCACTGTGGGCGATCGCCGCGCTGCACGATGCCGATCCGGCGAAGCGCCTCGAAGCCGTGCAGGTGGTGGCCGCGCGCCGCGACCTCGACATGATCGAACAACTGCGCCCGCTCGTCGCGAAGAATGCCGACGGCAGCTACGCGGAACCCGACGCGCGTGTGCGCGACGCCGCGCAGCAAGGACTCGACGCACTGCACACGCTGCAGCGCCGCGGCGAGATCGTCGGCACCTTGTTTGCGGGCCTGTCGCTCGGCAGCGTGCTGCTGCTCGCCGCGCTCGGCCTCGCGATCACCTACGGGCTGATCGGCGTGATCAACATGGCGCACGGCGAATTCCTGATGATCGGTGCATACGCAACCTATGTCGTGCAGACGCTGATCCAGCGCTATGCGCCCGGCGCATTCGACTGGTATCCGCTCGTCGCCGTGCCCGTGTCGTTCGTCATGGCCGCACTCGTCGGCATCGTGCTCGAACGTCTCGTGCTGCGGCACCTGTACGGCCGCCCGCTCGAAACGCTGCTGGCGACGTTCGGCGTGAGCCTGATCCTGATCCAGGCGACGCGCATGCTGTTCGGCGCGCAGAACGTACAGGTCGTGAATCCGTCGTGGATGAGCGGCGGCGTGACGGTGATGCAGAACCTGATCCTGCCGTACAACCGGCTCGCGATCCTCGC
Source organism: Burkholderia sp. BCC1999 (assembly GCF_905339975.1). NCBI lineage: Bacteria > Pseudomonadati > Pseudomonadota > Betaproteobacteria > Burkholderiales > Burkholderiaceae > Burkholderia > Burkholderia sp. BCC1999. The sequence goes on from NZ_CAJPHP010000005.1 coordinate 163,664, forward strand.
GTTCGCGCTCGCGGTGGTCTTCGTCGCCTGGGCTGTACTGACGAAGACGCGGCTCGGCCTGTTCGTGCGCGCGGTCACGCAGAACCGCCGGATGGCCGCATGCGTCGGCGTGAAGACCGCCCGCGTCGACGCGTATGCGTTCGCGTTCGGCGCGGGCATCGCTGGCCTCGGCGGCTGCGCGTTGTCGCAGATCGGCAACGTGGGCCCCGACCTCGGCCAGAACTACATCATCGATTCGTTCATGGCGGTTGTGCTCGGCGGTGTCGGGCAGATCGCCGGCACCGTGCTCGGCGGCTTCGGGCTCGGCCTTGCGAGCAAGGCGATCGAGCCGTTCTGGGGCGCCGTGCTCGCGAAGATCGCGGTGCTCGTGATGATCGTGCTGTTCATCCAGAAACGCCCGCAGGGCATGTTCGCCCCGAAGGGCCGCAGCGCGGAGGCTTGACGTGACTTCATTCACCGATTCGCTGTCGAACCCGGTCGCCGACTCACCCAAGCCCGCTGCCGCCGCCCGCGCGGCCGACGGCTTCGCGCTCGGCCTGCCGCCGCGCCCGGCGCTGCTGTCGCGCCGCGCATGGCTCGCGCTCGTCGCGCTGTGCATCGCGATCGGCATCGGCGTGCCGCTCGCCGCGCTCGTCGCGCCCGAGGCGAGCGCGTTCCATCTGTCCGCATACGCGATGACGCTCGCCGGCAAACTGATGTGCTACGCGATCGCCGCGCTCGCGCTCGATCTCGTGTGGGGCTACTGCGGAATCCTGAGCCTCGGCCATGGCCTTTTCTTCGCGCTCGGCGGCTATGCGATCGGCATGTACCTGATGCGCGAGATCGGCCGCGACGGCAAGTACGGCAGCGACCTGCCCGACTTCATGGTGTTTCTCGACTGGCACCAGTTGCCGTGGTACTGGAGCGGCACGCAGCACCTCGCGTGGGCGCTCGCGCTCGTCGTGCTCGTGCCGGCCGTGCTTGCCTGGGTATTCGGCTTCTTCACGTTCCGTTCCCGCGTGAAGGGCGTATACCTGTCGATCATCACGCAGGCGCTGACGTTCGCCGCGATGCTGCTGTTCTATCGCAACGAGACGGGCTTCGGCGGCAACAACGGCTTCACCGACTTCAAGCGCATCGCGGGCTTCGCGATCACGTCGCCCGGCACGCGCACGGTGCTGTTGCTGCTGACGTTCGCCACACTCGTGCTGTCGTTCATCGCCGCGCGCGCGATCGTCACGAGCAAGCTCGGGCGCGTCGTCACCGCGGTGCGCGACGGCGAGACGCGGCTGATGTTCCTCGGCTACAGCCCGCTCGCGTACAAGCTGTTCGTGTGGACCGTGTCGGCCGTGCTGTGCGGCATCGCCGGGGCGTTGTACGTGCCGCAGGTCGGCATCATCAATCCCGGCGAGATGTCGCCCGGCAACTCGATCGAAATGGCGATCTGGGTCGCGGTGGGCGGACGCGGCACGCTGATCGGGCCGATCGTCGGCGCGTTCGCCGTGAACGGCGCGAAGAGCTTCTTTACCGCTTACTTCGCCGAATACTGGCTGTTCTTCCTCGGCCTGATCTTCGTGCTCGTGCCGCTGCTGCTGCCGCGCGGGATCATGGGCCTCGTCGAAACCTTGATCGCGAAAGGGAAACGCGCATGAACGGAACGGCCCTGTACCAGTTCACGCCGCCGCCCGAAGACGAACTGCTCGCCGTCAGCGGCACCGCGTCGATGGGGCGCGTCGTGCCGCAAGGCATCGACACGTCGCACGGCACGATCCTCTACCTCGAGGATATCGAGGTGAGCTTCGACGGCTTTCGTGCGCTGAAGAAGCTGTCGCTCGCGATCGACGCGGGCGAGCTGCGCTGCGTGATCGGCCCGAACGGCGCGGGCAAGACGACGATGATGGATGTCGTCACCGGCAAGACGCGACCCGACGCCGGCAGCGTATTTCTCGGCCAGACCCTCGACCTCTCGCGGATGAGCGAGCCCGAGATCGCACGCGCGGGCATCGGCCGCAAGTTCCAGAAGCCGACCGTGTTCGAACAGCATCCGGTGTGGGAAAACCTCGAACTTGCGATGCAGACCGACAAGGGCTGGCTCGCATCGCTGCGCGCGCGGCTCGACCGCTCGGCGCAGGCGAAGATCGAGGAGACGCTCGCGTTGATCGGCCTCGAAAGTCACGCATACCGTGCGGCCGGCGAACTGTCGCACGGGCAGAAGCAGCGGCTCGAGATCGGCATGCTGCTGATGCAGCGCCCCGCCCTGCTGTTGCTCGACGAGCCGGCGGCCGGGATGACCGACCACGAGACGATGGAACTTGCCGAACTGCTGAACACGCTGCGCGGCACCTGCTCGATGATGGTCGTCGAGCACGACATGGAATTCGTCGCGGCGCTCGCGGGCGACACGGGCCGCGTGACGGTGATGGCCGAAGGCGCGGTGCTCGCGCAGGGCACGCTCGACCAGGTCAAGCGCGACGACGCGGTGATCGAGTCTTATCTCGGACGATGATGCGATGCTGAAGATCGAAGCACTGAACCAGTACTACGGCGGCAGCCACATCCTGCGCAACGTGAACCTCGCCGCCGACGACGGCAAGCTCACCGTGCTGCTCGGCCGCAACGGCGTCGGCAAGAGCACGTTGCTGCGCTGCCTGATGGGTGTCGTCGCCACGAAAAGCGGCAGCGTGTCGTGGCGCGGCACCGCGCTCGGTGCGCTGCCGCCGTATGCGCGCGTCGCGGCCGGGCTCGCGTACGTGCCGCAGGGTCGCGACATCTTTCCGCGGCTGACCGTCGAGGAAAACCTGCTCGTCGGCGCGGCGAGCCGCAAGGCGCCGTCGAAGGTACCCGACCGCATCTACGACCTGTTCCCGGTGCTGAAGGACATGCGCGCGCGGCGCGGCGGCGACCTGTCGGGCGGCCAGCAGCAGCAACTCGCGATCGGCCGCGCGCTGATGAGCGAGCCGCAGTTGCTGATCCTCGACGAGCCGACCGAAGGCATCCAGCCGTCGATCATCCAGGACATCGGCCGCACGCTGCGCCAGCTCGTCGACGAATCGAGGATGACCGTGCTGCTCGTCGAACAGTATTACGACTTCGCGCAATCGATCGCGGACAGCTACTGGGTGATGAGCCGCGGCGAGATCGTCGCGGGCGGCGACGCGCGCGACATGGAGACGAACGGCGTGCGCGAACTGATCGCGGTGTGACGCGCGGCACGGCGGTAGGCACCGCGGTAGGCACGGCGGCAGGCACGGCAACGGGTACCGGCGGCCGGTTCGCGACGCGCCCGCACGCGGCGCTTCCAACGAACGCGGCATCTGCATTATTGTTCCGGTAGCATCCACGTTCCTCGCGCCCGTTTCCCTCGTTTCCCGTTCGCCGCCGATGTCCGCCCCCGATTCGCACGCCCCGCTGTCCCGCCCCGCCGTCGCCAAGTCGTGGCGCGGCCGCCTCGAACTCGGCTTCGAGCGGCACGGCGCGCGCACGACACTCGCGCACCGGCTGCATGACGGCCCGCTGCGCGTGCAGCGGCCGCTGTATCCGGAAGGCGACGCGATCTGCCATGCGGTGATCGTCCATCCGCCGGGCGGCGTCGCGGGCGGCGATCGGCTCGACATCGACATCGCGCTCGGCGACGGCACGCATGCGGTTTTGACGACGCCCGGCGCGACCAAGTGGTACAAGTCGAACGGCCTCGATGCGACGCAGCGCATCGGCATCACGGTCGGCCGTGATGCGAAGCTCGACTGGCTGCCGCAGAACAACCTGTTCTTCGACGCATCGCATGCATCGCTCGATTTCACGGTGACGCTCGGCGCGGGCGCGAGCGCGATCGGCTGGGACGCGACGCAGCTCGGCCGGCAGGCAGCAGGCGAAACCTGGTCGGCAGGACGCATCGCGTCGACCTCGGCGCTCGTCGATGCCAACGGCCGGCCGCTTTGGACCGAACGCGCGCTGCTCGACGCACACGATCCGCTGCGCGGTGCGCTGCAGGGCCTCGCCGGCTTTCCCGCATACGGCACGCTGTGGGCCGTCGGCGCCGCGTGCGACGCCGCGCTGGCCGAGTCGCTCGCAACGCGGATGCCGTTCGACGACACGCTGCGCGCGGGCGCGACCTGCGTGACACCGGGCGTCGTGCTCGTGCGCGCACTGTCGACATCGATGGAAGCGCTGCAGCGCCACTTCACCGACTGCTGGCTGCATCTGCGCCCGATCGTGCACGGCGTCGACGCACGACCGCTGCGCCTCTGGCAAACCTGAGCGCGTTCGCGCCGCGCACCGTTTCGGCGCAGCGCTGCATCAAACGCTGCACGTTACCCATGCACGGCGCACCACGAACGCGCATCGCGCACCATGCGGCAGGCATGGCACGCGCCTTGCTCCTTACATAAGCGATACACGACGCACGCAAAACAGCGCGGTGCTACGATGACCCGCGCGTTCGCCCGGTTGCGCGCGCACCGATACAAATTACGTTTTCCTGAACGTCTGCCTTCATGAAACTGACTCCCCGAGAGAAGGACAAGCTGCTGATCTTCACGGCGGCGCTGCTGGCCGAGCGCCGTCGCGCGCGCGGCCTGAAGCTCAACTATCCGGAGGCGGTCGCCTTCATCACCGCCGCGCTGATGGAAGCCGCGCGCGACGGCAAGACGGTCGCCGAGGTGATGCACTACGGCACGACGCTGCTTACGCGCGACGACGTGATGGACGGCGTGCCGGAAATGATTCCCGACATCCAGGTCGAGGCGACCTTCCCCGACGGCACGAAGCTCGTGACCGTCCATCACCCGATTCCGTGAGGCCCCGCATGATCCCCGGCGAAATCCTCACCGACGACGGCGAACACGAATTGAACGCGGGCCGCGAAACGCTCGCGCTCGTCGTCGCGAACACCGGCGACCGCCCGGTGCAGGTCGGCTCGCACTACCACTTCTTCGAAGTCAACGACGCACTGTCGTTCGACCGTGCGGCCGCGCGCGGCTTCCGGCTCAACATCGCGGCCGGCACGGCCGTGCGCTTCGAGCCGGGCCAGACGCGCACCGTCGAACTGGTCGCACTCGCGGGCGATCGCGCCGTCTACGGTTTTCAGGGCAAGGTGATGGGGCCGCTGTAAGCCGCGCCCCGCTCTTCAGGAACAGCACGACATGACACTACGCTTGAGCCGCCGCGCGTACGCGGAAATGTTCGGGCCGACGACGGGCGACCGCGTCCGGCTCGCCGATACCGAACTGCTGATCGAGATCGAACGCGATTACACGACCTACGGCGAGGAAGTGAAATTCGGCGGCGGGAAAGTGATCCGCGACGGGATGGGCCAGTCGCAGCGCGTGGCGGCCGACGTGCCCGACACGGTCATCACGAACGCGGTGATCCTCGATCACTGGGGCATCGTGAAGGCCGACATCGCGATCAAGCACGGCCGAATCGCCGCGATCGGCAAGGCCGGCAACCCCGACATTCAACCCGGTGTGACGATCGCGATCGGCGCCGCGACCGAAGTGATCGCCGGCGAAGGGCTGATCGTGACGGCCGGCGGCATCGACACGCACATCCACTTCATCAGCCCGCAGCAGATCGACGAGGCGCTCGCGTCGGGCGTCACGACGATGCTCGGCGGCGGCACCGGGCCGGCCACCGGCACCAACGCGACGACCTGCACGCCGGGCCCGTGGCACATGGAGCGGATGCTGCAGGCCGCCGACGGCTGGCCGATCAACCTCGGCTTCCTCGGCAAGGGCAACGCAAGCCTGCCGGAACCGCTCGTCGAGCAGATCGCGGCCGGCGCGATCGGGCTGAAGCTGCACGAGGACTGGGGCACGACGCCCGCCGCGATCGACAACTGCCTGTCGGTCGCCGACGACACCGACACGCAGGTCGCGATCCACACCGATACGCTGAACGAAGGCGGCTTCGTCGAATCGACCGTCGCCGCATTCAAGGGCCGCACGATCCACACGTACCACACCGAAGGCGCGGGCGGCGGCCATGCGCCCGACATCCTGAAGGTGTGCGGCGAGTCGAACGTGCTGCCGTCATCGACCAACCCGACGCGCCCGTACACGATCAACACGCTCGACGAGCATCTCGACATGCTGATGGTGTGCCATCACCTCGATCCGTCGATCGCCGAGGATCTCGCGTTCGCCGAATCGCGGATCCGCCGCGAGACGATCGCGGCCGAGGACATCCTGCACGATCTCGGCGCGCTGTCGATGCTGTCGTCCGATTCGCAGGCGATGGGCCGCGTCGGCGAAGTGATCATCCGTACGTGGCAGACCGCGCACAAGATGAAGGTGCAGCGCGGCGCGCTACCGGAAGACACCACGCGCAACGACAACTTCCGCGCGAAGCGCTACGTCGCGAAGTACACGATCAACCCGGCGATCACGCACGGCATCGCGCACGAAGTCGGCTCGATCGAACCCGGCAAGTGGGCCGACCTCGTACTGTGGGAACCGGCGTTCTTCGGGATCAAGCCGTCGATGATCCTGAAGGGCGGCATGATCGCGATGGCGCAGATGGGCGACCCGAACGCGTCGATCCCGACGCCGCAGCCGGTCCACTATCGCGAGATGTTCGCAACGCGCGGCGGTGCGCTCGCCCGCACGTCGCTGACCTTCGTGTCGCAGATGGCGGCCGATGCGGGCATCGCTCAACGTTACGGCCTCGCGAAGCAGATCGTACCCGTGCGCAACTGCCGCAACGTGACGAAGGCCGACATGATCCACAACGCGTGGCGCCCGTCGATCAGCGTCGATCCCGAAACCTACGACGTGATCGCCGACGGCCAGTTGCTCACCTGCGAGCCGGCGACGGTGCTGCCGATGGCGCAGCGCTATTTCCTGTTCTGATTTCCGGTTCCCCGTTTCATGCGTACTCTCGACAAACGTATTGCCCCGAACGTGAAACTCGCCGCGTCGCTCGTCGCGCGCGCGCCGACGCTCACGCTCGCCTATGACGCCCGCTGCAAGAGCCGCCTCGCGGCGACGCTCGACACCGGCGAGGACGTCGCCGTCCTGCTGCCGCGCGGCACGATCCTGCGCGATGGCGACGTGCTCGTCGCCGACGATGGCGCGCTCGTACGCATCGCCGCGGCGCCCGAAACCGTGCTGCTCGTGCGCGCGGCCGCCCCGCTCACGCTGATGCGCGCCGCGTATCACCTCGGCAACCGTCACACGCCGGTCGAGATCGGCGACGGTTACCTGAAACTCGAAGCCGACCCGGTACTCGCCGACATGCTGCGCCGGCTCGGCACGCAGGTCGAAGAAACGAGCGCGCCGTTCCAGCCGGAAGCCGGCGCGTACGGTGGCGGCCACAAGCATGGACACGATGCGACGTTCGCGGAGGATTACGCCCTCGCGCAACAGGTATTCGGCGAACACCACGGGCACTCGCATTCGCACGATCACGATCACGATCACGATCATCAGCATGGTCCCGGATGCACGCACGGCCACGGCCATGACCACCACTGAACTCGTCGCGCTGCTGCACCTCGCGTCGCCGGCGCTGCCGATCGGCGCGTACAGCTATTCGCAGGGCCTCGAAGCCGCGCTCGACGCGAACCTCATCCACGACGCCGATTCCGCGCGTGACTGGATCGCCAGCGGCCTGACCGACGTGCTCGCGCACGGCGAGTTGCCGTTTCTCGCGCATCAGCTTGCACGCTGGCATGCGCACGACACGCCCGCGCTTGCCGCCGAAAACGCGTGGTTCGTCGCGAGCCGCGAATCGGCGGAACTGCGCCGCGAAACCGAACAGATGGGCTGGTCGCTCGCGCAGCTGTGCGCGTCGCTCGAATGGGGCGATGCCGCGCGCCGCGCAACGCTCGCGTCGCTGTCGCCGATCGCGCTGCCGACCGCGTTCGCCTACGCGGCCGCGATGCACGACGCCGGCGCCGACGCGACGCTCGCCGCGTACGCATTCGGCTGGGTCGAGAACCAGACGTCCGCCGCGCTGAAGGCCGTGCCGCTCGGCCAGCTCGCCGGGCAACGCATCATCGTCGCGCTGCGCGGCGCGATCGACGCGGCCGTGCGCCGTGCGCTCGCGACGCCGCCCGACGCCATCAACACGTTCGCGCCGCAGCTCGGCATCCTCTCCGCGCGGCACGAAACCCAATACTCGCGGTTGTTCCGCTCCTGAACCCGACGCTACCCGCCATGAACGCACCTGCCCCCTCCTCCGCCCGCCGCACGAAGAAACTGCCGCCGCTGCGCGTCGGCATCGGCGGCCCTGTCGGCTCCGGCAAGACCACGCTGCTCGAGATGCTGTGCAAGGCGATGCGCGACCGGTACGACCTCGTCGCGATCACGAACGACATCTATACGAAGGAAGACCAGCGGCTGCTGACGGTGGCCGGCGCGCTGCCCGAGGAACGCATCATGGGCGTCGAGACGGGCGGCTGCCCGCACACGGCGATTCGGGAAGATGCATCGATCAACCTCGAGGCCGTCGACCGGATGCTGTCGCGCTTTCCGGACGCCGACATCGTGTTCATCGAATCGGGCGGCGACAATCTCGCGGCAACCTTCAGCCCCGAGTTGTCGGACCTGACGATCTACGTGATCGACGTCGCGGGTGGCGAGAAGATTCCGCGCAAGGGCGGCCCCGGCATCACGAAGTCCGACCTGCTCGTGATCAACAAGACCGACCTCGCGCCGCTGGTCGGCGCGAACCTCGACGTGATGGCGTCCGACACGCGGAAGATGCGCGGCGAACGGCCTTACGTGATGACGAACCTGAAGGCGCTCGAAGGCGTCGCGGACGTGATCGCATTCATCGAGAAGAAGGGATTGCTGACGGTCTGAGCGGCGTTGCGGCGGCACATGACGCCGCAACGCGTACCCGGGCGGCCTTGCGCCGCCCGTCGTCTATTCGTCGTCGGACGCCGCGCCCTGCGCGTCCTGCAGCATGCGCTCGCCGCGTTCGGCGGGCGGCAGCAGCGCCGCGAGCACGTCGACCGTACGCGCGGTCGCGCCGCGGTGACGCGATGCGAAGGCCGCGCCGGCCGCACCCATCGCGATACGCCGCGCCTTGTCGGCGAACAGCGCATCGAGCACGTGCGCGAGATCGAGCGGATCCGCGACCTGCATCGCCGCCCCGGCCGCGACCGCATCGGCGGTCGCCTGCGTGAAATTGAACACGTGCGGCCCGATCAGCACCGGCACGCCGACCGCGCACGCTTCGATCAGGTTCTGGCCGCCGAGCGGCAGCAGGCTGCCACCGATGAACGCGATATCGGCGGCCGCGTAATACGCGCCGAGCTCGCCCATCGAATCACCGAGCAGGACCGTCACGTCGCCCGGCAACGGCTCGGCAGCCGTCTGGCCGGCCGCGAGCGCAGCCGCGTCGGCCGCCCAGACGGAACGGCGAACGCACTTGAGCCCGCTGCGCGCAACGAGCGCCTCGACCTCCGCGAAACGCTGCGGATGACGCGGCACGAGCACCAGCAGCGCGTCGGGCGTATGCATCTCCGCGAACGCCTGCAGCACCAGCGCTTCTTCGTTCTCGCGCGTGCTGGCGGCCACCCACACGGGCCGCGTGCCGATCGCATCGCGCCACGCATGGCCACGCGCCGCGAGTTCCGGCGGCGTCGTCATGTCGAACTTCAGGTTGCCGAGCACGCTCACGTTGCGCGCGCCGAGCGACGTCAGCCGCTCCGCATCGGCCGGGCTCTGCGCAAGCACGCGCGAGAAGCCGCCGAACACGTCGCGCGTCGCCGCGCCGAACTTCGCCGCGCGCCGGAACGAACGCGCGGACATCCGCGCATTGGTCAGCACGAGCGGCACGTCCGCGCGACGGCACTCGTCGATCAGCGTCGGCCACACCTCGGTTTCCATCACGAGGCCGAGCGTCGGCCGCCAGGCGTGCAGGAAGCGCCGCACCGCGCCCGGCATGTCGTACGGCAGGTAGCAGCGCAGCACGCGATCGCCGAAGATCTGTTCGCCGGTCGCGCGGCCGCTCGGCGTCATGTGCGTGAGCAGGATGCGTGCATCGGGGCGCGCATGCATCAGCGCGTCGATCAGCGGCTGCGCGGCGCGCGTCTCGCCGACCGACACCGCGTGCACCCAGATCAGTGGCGCGCGGTCGTCGCGCGAGCGGCCCGTCACATGGCCAAAGCGTTCGCCGATATGTTCGCGATAGCCGCGCTCCTTGCGCGAGCGCACGTAGAGCCGGATAACCGCGGCAGGCGCGACGAGCCACCACAGCGCGCGATAGATCACCCTCAGCATGCGGCGGCCCCCGTATTGCGTCGAAGCAGGTGCGCGCTCAAACCAGCGCCCTGCCCTTCAGGCGTTCCAGAATGCCGAGCGGCGCGCATTCGCGGCGGACCATCGCGTCGACCGGCAGGAAGAACGTCTGTTCGAGCATGAACTGGCCGGACATCACAGCGTGCGAAGTCTGATCCGAGAAACATATCCACACGCAACCCGGCGGAAACGGCATCGTCTCCTGCGGGCTCGTCTTCTGGTAGTCGAGATCGGCCTTCATGCTGTCGTGCAGGTTCAGCATCAGGTGGTCGTACGCGCTGCGCGGCGACTTCGTCACGTGCAGCAGGTTCAGCAGCCATGCGGCGCCCGGCAGTTGCGGCTTGATCGACGGCAGGAAGCGCTTCGCGACGTCCTCGAACGGCTCGCCCACGCGCCAGACGCGCGGCACGCCGGCCGGGTTCACGTTCGTGAACACGCGCAGGATGCGCTCGCCGTAGTTCGGCCGCGAAGGAAACGCGTCGACGTGCAGCCGGCTGTCGTCCTTGCGCCAGGATGTCTGGCGCGTCTCGACCTGCATCAGCCGCAGGCTGGTCGGCGCGACGCGCAGCTTGCCGCGGTATTCGGGAAAGAGGCCGTCGACGAGCGTGCCGGCCTGCTGCTGGAAGCGCGCGACGAGCGCGCGCACGGCCGACTGCGTGACACTGTCGCCGAGCACGCCGGCGAGCGCGCCGCCGTTCGGCGCGAGGCTGATGTTCTTGCGTTTCGGATCGGCGAGCGCCGGATCGAGCAGCGCTTCCTCGCCGCCTTCGATCGCGAAGCGCAGATGCGGGAAATACAGCACCTTGCCTTCCTCGACGGCGGCCAGCAACTGCTCGCGCGGCGCCGACAGGTTGTGTCCGCTCCAGTCGGCGGACGGGACTTCGATGATCTGGGATTCGCTCATGATCGGTTCGCGTATGTGACAGCGTTACAGGAGACCGAAGCCCGCGAGCGCCGACTTCACCTGCGCGATCGACGGGGGCTGCCCCGCCGTGCCGAGATTGACGACGTTCGGCGACCAGTAGCCGCCGGTCCGCCAGGCCGTCGCGAAATTGTACAGTTCGACCGTCGGACGCTTCAGCGCGGCCGCGATGTGAACCAGACCTGTATCAACCCCGACGGTCGCGGCCGCGCCGTCGATCAGCCCGACCACGGCCGGCAGCGACAGCTTCGGCGGCACGATCGCCGCATCGCCGAACTCCTTCGCGAGCCGCTCGCTGGTCGCGCGCTCCGCGTCGTTGCCCCACGGCAGCACGAGCGATGCGCCGCGCCGCACGAGCGCCTGGCCGAGCTCGATCCACGCGGCGTCCGGCCACTGCTTGTCGGCGCGCGACGTCGCATGGACGAACACCACGTACGGCACCGGCAGGTTCAGGCCGAGCGCGGCCACCGCGAGCGCCGCCGCGCGCGTGTCGAGGCCGAAGTCGACCGGATCGGCCGGCGTCGGCGCCGGGTCGTCCAGCGCGGCCGCGACCAGTTGCCGCGAACGCTCGACGACGTGCGTGCGCGGCTCGATCGGCACGCGCTTGCGATAGAAGAAGCGCACCGGCCATTCATAGCCGGCGCCGTCGGTACGGTTGCCGAGCCCGACGAGCGGGCCGCGCGCCCAGCTCGCGACCCAGGCCGTCTTGATCAGGCCCTGGCAGTCGATCACGAGATCGTACTGCTCGGCCGCGAGGCGCCTGCGGAATGCGCGGATCTCGCGCCACGTGGCGCCCGAGAACGGCTTCTTGCGCCAGCGGCGCAGCGAGAACGGCAGCACGTTGCGCACGCCGTCGACGAGCCGCACGAGGTCGACGAAGCTTTCCTCGACGAGCCAGTCGATCTGCGCATCGGGGTGGCGGCGCCGGATATCGGCGATCACCGGCATGTTGTGCACGACGTCGCCCAGCGACGACACGCGCACGATCAGGATCTTTTGCACGCTGAAAAAACGCCGGCTGGCAGCCGGCGACAAGCATAAAGGGGGGATTTTATCCCGCCCGGGGGTCCGGACAGACAAAAAGCGGCCGCACGCCTTTGGCGTGCGCCGCTTTTCGGGGATGGCGCGACGACTGGATCGACCCTCGCGCCGTTGGCGGCCCGCGGGCCGCCGACACTCAGAACGGCAGCTTGACGTCCGGCTTCGCGGCCGTCAGCACACGGCGGAAGTCCTCCTGGATGCGCTTGAGCCCTTCCTGCGTCTCGGATTCGAAGCGCATCACGACGACCGGCGTCGTGTTCGACGAACGCGCGAGGCCGAAGCCGTCCGGGTACTCGACGCGCAGGCCGTCGATCGTCACGACTTCCTCGGCACCGTCGAACTTCGCTTCTTTCTGCAGCTTGTCGATCAGGCGGAAATTCTCGCCTTCGTCGAGCCACAGCTGCAGCTCGGGCGTGCTCATCGCGTCCGGCAGCCCGTTGAGCAGCGCGCTCGGGTCGGCCGTCTTCGTGAGGATCTCGAGCAGGCGCGCGCCCGTGTAAAGGCCGTCGTCGAAGCCGTACCAGCGATCCTTGAAGAACACGTGGCCGCTCATTTCGCCGGCGAGCGGTGCGCCCGTCTCGCGCAGCTTCGCCTTCACGAGCGAGTGGCCCGTCTTCCACATCAGCGGCTCGCCGCCCTTCGACTTGATCCAGTTCGCGAGGTGGCGCGTGCACTTCACGTCGTAGATGATCTGCGCGCCCGGGTTGCGCGACAGCACTTCTTCCGCGAACAGCATCAGCTGACGGTCCGGATAGATGATCTGGCCGTCCTTCGTGACGACGCCGAGGCGGTCGCCGTCGCCGTCGAACGCGAAGCCGAGTTCGGCATCGGTGTCCTTCAGCGCCTGGATCACGTCCTGCAGGTTTTCCGGGTGCGCGGGATCGGGGTGGTGGTTCGGGAACGTGCCGTCGATGTCGGTGAAGCGCTCGACGAGTTCGCAGCCGAGCGCCTTGAACAGGCGCGTCGCGAGCGGGCCCGCGACGCCGTTGCCGGCGTCGACGACCAGCTTCAGCGGCCGCGCGAGCTTCACGTCGCCGACGATGCGCGCAATGTACTGATCGGCGACGTCGATTTCTTCATACGTGCCGCTGCCCGTCTCGAAGCGCTCGTCGACGATGCGGCGGTACAGCGCCTGGATCTGCTCGCCATAGATCGCGGCGCCGCGCAGCACCATCTTGAAACCGTTGTAGTCGGGCGGGTTGTGGCTGCCCGTGACGACGATGCACGAATCGACGCGGCGCTCGCCGCCCTTCAGCGCCAGCGGCACGTTCGCCGCGAAATAGCCGACCGGCGTCGGCACCATGCCGACGTCGACGACGTCGACACCGGCCGCACGCAGGCCATCGGCGAGTGCGCCGACGAGTTCCGGCCCGGACAGGCGGCCGTCGCGCGCGACGACGACCGCGTCGCCGCCCTGCGCACGCACTTCGCTGCCGAATGCGCGGCCGATCCCGCGCGCCGTGTCGACGTCGAGGGTCTTGCCGACCACGCCACGGATGTCATATGCCTTGAAGATGGATTGGGAGATCATCGATTCTCTTCTCTCTCAGTTGCGTGCATGGAAAATTGTCTGGCTTGGCTGGCCGCCTCGCGCCGGTGCCGCGCATGATACATGCGGCCCCGCAAAACAAGGAACGGAACGGCTGGAGCGGTCGCGATCCCACTTATAATCGCGGGTTTTGATGACGCGCATGCCGCCCATTTTAATGCCTAGCCGCTCCGCCGCAGCCAACCCGCAGCCTTCGGGCGCCCTGCCGGCCGCCCTGTGCGCGTGCCGCCGCTGCGCATGCTGAAGCGCTTCGGCAACCCGGACGTCGCGAAAGCCGTCGCGAACCTCGTCTGGCTGGGGCTCGAACGGCTCACGCAGATCGGCGTCGCGATCGCGATCAGCGGCCTGCTGGCCCGTTATTTCGGGCCAGATGTGTTCGGCAAATGGCAGTATGCGAATACGCTCCTCCTGGTACTGGCGCCGCTCACCTGGGTGTGCGGCGCGGAAATCCTCGTCCCGACCATCGTCCAGCGTCCGCCCGCCCAGCTCGGCGCGGTGCTCGGCAGCGCGTTCGCGCTGCGCATCGCCGTGTCGGTGGCCGCGCTCGTCGCGACCTGGATCGCGATCGCCGCGGGCGCCTTCGATCCGCTGGTCGGCGCGATGCTCGCGGGCCTCGCCGTCACGATGGTGTTCCGCGAGCCGTTCGTCGGCGTGATCAACGCGTGGCTGCAGAGCATGACCTACAGCAAGCCGCAGCTCGTCACCAGCATGGTCACGGCGCTCGCGAAGGCGCTGCTCGTGTGGCTGCTGGTCCGCGCGGCCGCCGGCCCCGCCCGCTTCGCGTGGCTGTGGGCGCTCGAGGCCGCCGCGATCGGCTTCGCGCTGCTGCTGTACTACCGGCATCGTAACGGCGGCACCCTCGGCTGGACGTTCGATAAACCGCTGTTCAGGCACTTTGCAACGGCCGGCACCGTGTTCTGGCTCGGGCTCATCTGCATGTACCTGTTCCTGAAGCTCGACCGCCTGATGCTCGAGCGTCACGTGTCGTTCGCCGATCTCGGCCGCTACTCGGCCGCGCAGCAGCTCAACGAGAACTGGATCACGCTCGCGCTGATGCTCGCGCAGACGATCGCGCCCGCCTTCGTCTACCGCGTGCAGGACGCCGCGCGGCTGCGCCGCAACATCGTCCGGCTGATCGCGATGACGGCCGGGCTGATGACGGCCGGCGCGCTCGTGCTCGACGCGGCCGCCCCGCTGATCGTCGGCAAGGTGTTCGGCCACGGCTACGAGGCGTCGGTCGACATCTTCCGCTGGGCCGTCTGGCTGTCCGTGCCGGCCGGCATCGAGGCGATAGGCAATCTTATCGTTCTCAAATATCAAGCAAAATTCGTGTTGCTGGCGAAATGGCTGCTCGCGCTGGCGATCGCCGCGGTCGTCAACCTGTTCGCGATCCCCCGGCTCGGCCTGTACGGCGCGCTCGTCGGGCTGGCGGCCGGCTACCTGGTCGCGGCCGCCGTCAACTTTTATTACATCCGTTTCAAGCTGCGAACATGACGTCCCCTGATTGCCCGCCCCCGCTCGACGACGTGGCCGTGCTGCTGCCGGCCTACAACGGGCACGACGACGTCGTGCGGACCCTCGCGTCGTTTCGCGAGGAGGCGCCCGTGCACGTGCTGATCGTCGACGACGGCAGCACGCCGCCGATCGTCGCGCCCGACCTGCCGGGCCTCGCGATCGAGGTGCTGCGCATGCCGCAGAACGGCGGCATCGAGCGCGCGCTCGCGGCCGGCATCGACGCGCTCGCGGCGCGCGGCTTCCGCTATGCGGCCCGCATCGACGCGGGTGACCTGGCCGCGCCGCAGCGCCTCGCGAAGGAGCGCGCGTATCTCGGCGCCCATCCGCGCGTGGCCTGCGTCGGCATGTGGACGCAGGTCGTGTCGCGCGCCGGCGAACCGCGCTTCATGCTGACGCCGCCCGCCGATCCGCGCACGCTGCGCCGCACGCGCTTCCTGCGCTCGCCGCTCGTGCATCCGTCGGTGATGTTGCGCATCGACGCCGTGCGGGAGGTGGGCAACTATCGCGCGAAATACCGTGCGGCCGAGGATCTCGATCTTTTTTTGCGGTTAATGCAACGCTACGATTGCGCGAACCTGCCGGAACTCGGCCTGTATTACGAATTGAACGAGGGCGGGATCAGTGCGACCAAGCGCCGGCGCCAGCTGGTGTCGACGCTCACGCTGCTGCTGAGCCATTTCAACGCGCTGAACCCGTACGACTGGGCCGGCCTCGCCAAGAACCTGCTGCATTTCGTGACGCCGTACCGTACGTTGCAGCGGATCAAGCAGACGCTGTTCGCCGCGCGGCCGTCCGCCTGACGCCGATCCGGCATTTACGACGCTTTATTTTTTCTTTTTTTCATGTCCGCCACCTCCCCGCTGCGCATCGCGCTCGTCTGCAACACGGCCTGGGCGATCTACACGTATCGCCACGGGCTGATCCGTGCGCTCGTCGCGCGCGGCGCCGAGGTCGTCGTGATCGCGCCGCACGACCGCACGGTGCCGTTGCTCGAGCAGATGGGCTGCCGCTACGTGGCGCTCGCGGTCGCGTCCAAAGGCACGAGCCCGCGCGAAGATCTCGGCACGCTCGCGGCGCTCGTACGCCACTACCGCGCGCTGCGGCCCGATCTCGTGTTCCATTACACGATCAAGCCGAACATCTACGGGTCGGTCGCCGCCTGGCTCGCGCGCGTGCCGTCGATCGCGGTGACGACGGGGCTCGGCTACGTCTTCATCCAGAAGAGCCGCGCGGCAAGCGTCGCGAAGCGCCTGTACCGGTTCGCGTTCCGCTTCCCGCGTGAAGTGTGGTTCCTGAACCGCGACGACCTCGCGACCTTCACCGACGAGCGGTTGCTCGCGCATCCCGACCGCGCGCGGCTGCTGCACGGCGAAGGCGTCGATCTCGAACAGTTCGCGCCCGCGCCGCTGCCCGCCGGCGACGCACCCGTCTTCATCCTGATCGGCCGGCTGCTGTGGGACAAGGGTGTGCGCGAATACGTGGAAGCCGCGCGCATCGTGCGCGGCCGCTTCCCGAACGCACGCTTCCAGCTGCTCGGGCCGCTCGGCGTCGACAACCCGAGCGCGATCGGTCGCGCGGACGTCGACGCATGGGTCGGCGAAGGCATCATCGAATATCTCGGCGAGGCGCACGATGTCCGCCCGCATATCGCGGCGGCCGACTGCGTCGTGCTGCCGTCGTACCGCGAGGGCGTGCCGCGCACGCTGATGGAAGCATCGGCGATGAGCCGCCCGATCGTCGCGACCGATGTGCCGGGCTGCCGCGATGTCGTCGCCGACGGCGAAACGGGCTTCCTGTGCCGCGTACGCGACAGCGCAAGTCTCGCGGAGCAGCTGCTCCGCATGATCGAACTCGGAACGGCCGGACGCGACGCGATGGGCGCGCGCGGCCGGCAGAAGGTCACGGCGGAATTCGACGAGCAGCAGGTCGTCGAACGCTACCGGCAGACCATCCATTCGTTAACCGGATTCACACTCTGAAGGAGCGCATCAGCAATGACCGCTAAAGGCACCATTCTCGTTACCGGCGGCGCGGGCTACATCGGCTCGCACACGGCCGTCGAGTTGCTCGACAACGGCTACGATGTCGTGATCGTCGACAACCTCGTCAACAGCAAGGCCGAGTCCGTCCGGCGCATCGAGCAGATCACGGGCAAGACACCCGCGTTCCATCAGGTCGACGTGTGCGACGAAGCCGCGCTCGCGAAGGTGTTCGACGCGCACCCGATCACCGGGACCATCCATTTCGCGGCGCTCAAGGCCGTCGGCGAATCGGTCGCGAAGCCGCTCGAGTACTACCAGAACAACATCGGCGGCCTGCTCGCCGTGCTCAAGGTCATGCGCGAGCGCAACGTGAAGCAGTTCGTGTTCAGCTCGTCCGCGACCGTGTACGGCGTGCCCGAGCGCTCGCCGATCGACGAGTCGTTCCCGCTGTCGGCGACGAACCCGTACGGCCAGTCGAAGCTGATCGCCGAGCAGATCCTGCGCGATCTCGAGGTGTCCGATCCTTCGTGGCGCATCGCGACGCTGCGCTACTTCAACCCGGTCGGCGCGCACGCGAGCGGGCTGATCGGCGAGGATCCGGCCGGCATCCCGAACAACCTGATGCCGTATGTCGCGCAGGTCGCGGTCGGCAAGCTGGAAAAGCTGCGCGTGTTCGGTTCCGACTACGCGACGCCGGACGGCACGGGCGTGCGCGACTACATCCACGTCGTCGATCTCGCGAAGGGGCACATCGCCGCGCTCGACGCGCTGGCGAAGCGCGACGCGAGCTTCGTCGTGAACCTCGGCACCGGCCAGGGCTACAGCGTGCTGGAAGTCGTGCGCGCGTTCGAGAAGGCGTCGGGCCGCCCGGTGCCGTACGAACTCGTCGCACGCCGCCCGGGCGACATCGCCGAGTGCTACGCGAACCCGCAGGCCGCGGCCGACATCATCGGCTGGCGCGCGACGCTCGGTATCGAAGAAATGTGTGCCGACCACTGGCGATGGCAGGAGGGGAACCCGCGCGGTTTTGTATAATCCGCTGTCCATTTTTCGAGCGATCCCATGCTCAGCTTCGCGTCCGGCTTCATCGTCTCCCTGCTCGTCACGCTGTTCATCGTGCGCTACGCGCACCTTCACGAGAAATTCTCGGTCGACAGCGATCTGGCCGGCGTGCAGAAATTCCACGTGCGGCCCGTGCCGCGAGTGGGGGGCATCGGGATCCTCGCCGGGGTCGTCGTTGCCGCGCTGATCCTGTCCCGGCGCTATCCGACGATCGCGGGCAGCATTCTCGGCATCGCCGCCTGCGGGCTGCCGGCGTTCCTGTCCGGCCTCGTCGAGGACCTGACCAAACGCGTGTCGCCACGTGCGCGGCTGCTCTGCACCATGGGCGCGGCCGCGCTGGCGTTCTGGCTGCTGGGCATCGCGGTCAAGCGCATCAGCGTGCCGCCGCTCGACTTCCTGCTCGGCTACGTGGCCATCTCGGCGTTCATCACCGTGCTCGCGGTCGCGGCGCTCGCGAACGCGATCAACATCATCGACGGCTTCAACGGCCTCGCGTCGATGGTCAGCTTCATGATGTTCGCGTCGCTCGCGTACGTCGCGTTCCATGTCAACGACCCGGTCGTGATGTCCGCGTCGATCATCATGATGGGCGCCGTGCTCGGCTTCTTTCTGTGGAATTTTCCGGCCGGGCTGATCTTCCTCGGCGACGGCGGCGCGTATTTCATCGGCTTCATGCTCGCGGAACTCGCGATCATGCTCGTGATGCGCAACCACGAGGTGTCCGCGTGGTACCCGGTGCTACTGTTCATGTATCCGATCTTCGAGACCTGCTTCTCGATCTACCGGAAGAAGTTCATCCGCGGGATGTCGCCCGGCATTCCGGACGGCGTGCACCTGCACATGCTCGTGTACAAGCGGCTGATGCGCTGGGCCGTCGGCACGAAGCACGCGCACGACCTGACGCGCCGCAATTCGCTGACGTCGCCGTACCTGTGGCTGCTGTGCCTCGTCGCGGTGATCCCCGCGACGCTGTTCTGGCGGCACACGGTGCACCTGTTCGTGTTCGTCGTGCTGTTCGCGCTGACCTATGTGTGGCTTTATCTCAGCATCGTGCGGTTCCGTGCGCCGCGGTGGATGGTGGTGCGCAAGCACCGGCGCAGCCACTGAGCGTCGCATCGGCTGCCGGATAAAGAAAAAGCGCCCCGCGGGGCGCTTTTTTCATGCGTCGTCGAGCCCCTCGGGTCTCGACCCGGCCGCGTCACTCGTTCGACGCGACGCGCACCGTCGGTACGCTCTGCAAGGTCGGGGCAGCGGCCGTCTGGTATTCCGGCACCCAGCGCCGCAGGTCGCGCCGCACTTCATCGTCGGACAGCACGCGGTGCTGCATCAGCCACGGCAGCAGTTCGTCGAGGAAATTGTCCGGCACTTCGCGCGCCCGCGCGATCCGCAGTTTCGGATGCGGCGTGCGCGTCGTCGCCTCGTCGTCCGCGAGCAGTTCCTCGTAGAGCTTCTCGCCGGGCCGCAGCCCCGTGAACTCGATGCGGATCTGGTCTTCCGAGAACCCGTACAAGCGGATCAGGTCGCACGCGAGATCGACGATCTTCACCGGTTCGCCCATGTCGAGAATGAAGATCTCGCCGCCATGCCCCATGCTCGACGCCTGCAGCACGAGCTGCGACGCTTCCGGAATCGTCATGAAGAAGCGCGTGATCTCGGGGTGCGTGACCGTCACCGGGCCGCCCTTCGCGATCTGCTGCTGGAACTTCGGAATCACGCTGCCCGCACTGCCGAGCACGTTGCCGAAGCGCACCGTCTCGAACTGCGTGCGCCCGCTCGTCTGCTGCAACGCCTGGCACGCCATTTCGGCGAGGCGCTTGCTCGCGCCCATCACGTTGGTCGGATTGACGGCCTTGTCGGTCGAGATCAGCACGAAGTGACGTACGTCGTGGCGGATCGCCGCGCGCGCCACGCGATACGTGCCGAGCACGTTGTTGCGCAGCGCCTGCCAGGCGTTGTGCTCTTCCATCAGCGGCACATGCTTGTAGGCGGCCGCATGGAACACGATGTGCGGCGCATGGCGCGACATCACCTGGTCGAGCAGCAGCGAATCCTTCGCATCGCCGATGATCGGCAGGACGGGCAGGTCTGGGAACCGTTCACGCAGCTCCTCGGTAAGCCGGTACATCGCGTATTCGGACAGGTCGAATGCAACCAGTTGCGCCGGCGCGAAGCGCAGGATCTGCCGGCACAGCTCGGAGCCGATCGAACCGCCCGCGCCCGTCACCATCACGACACGCCCGCGCAGCAGCGCCTCGACGTGCGGCGTGTCGATCGTCACGGCATCGCGGCCGAGCAGGTCCTCGAGATCGATGTTCCGCACCTGCGACAGGAAGCCCTGCCCCGGCATCAGCGCGGTCAGCGACGGCAGCACCATCGCCTTCACGCCGGCACGCACGCACAGCGTCGCGACGCGACGTTGCGCCTCGACCGACGCCGACGGAATCGCGATGATCGCGTACTCGACCTTCATCGCATCGGTCCAGTGCTTGAGGTCGTTGAACGAGCCCAGCACCTTGTAGCCGTAGATTTCGCGGCCCTGCTTCGTGACGTCGTCGTCGAGCAGGCCGACGAGGCGCCATTCGCCGGAACGCGACAGTTCGCGCGCGAGACTCGCGCCGGCCGTGCCGGCGCCGAGCACCAGCACCGGCTTGCCCTTGCCGACGAGCCCGCCGTACAGGTAGTACTCCTTCGTCGCGCGATACAGCGCGCGGGCACCGCCCATCGCCAGGAACAGCATCAGCGGCGACACGAGCAGCACCGAGCGCGGAATGATCGGCTGCGGCTGGAACATCAAGGCGCCGATCATCACGATCACGCCGCCGCCAACCACCGCCTTTGCGATGCGCATCAGGTCGGGCAGGCTCGCGAACACCCACAGCCCGCGATACAGACCGAACCCGTGGAACATCAGCGCGTAGATGGGCAGCACCCAGGTCATCGCCATCAGCGCGCCGCTCAGGAACTCATGCGGAACGCTGCCGTTGAAACGAACGAGATAGGCGAACAACCATGCGGCGACAACCGCCGTCAGGTCGAACAGGAAAGCACTTAATGACAGCCAAGATGCTTTGGAACGCAACATCGGCGGGAGACCTCAAGAATTGTTTTCGGCGGCCGCTTGAAACCGGCGCCAACGCATGTCGATCAACCTTCCGAACCATGCCAGGACGCCATACCACGCGAGGAACGACAGCCATTGCTGCAGTTCGGGGCGGCCCTTTGCCCACACGGCGACAATTATGCCCGCGAGCATGATGAGGTACCAATAAAGAGCGGTCCGGCCGTGGCTGACGCCCGATCGGACCATCCTCTGATAATAATGCTCGCGGTGCGCCTGCCAGAACTTTTCTCCGCGTAACAGGCGTCTCAAAAGTGTTACAGATGCATCAGCAATAAAGGGCGCGAATACCATCGCAGGGAACCAGATCGGCCAGACATCGGTACGCCAGCCCCAGTAGCCCAGCGCACCGGCCAGGAATCCGAGCGGAATCGAGCCGGCATCACCGAGGAACAGTCTCGCCGGGTGGAAATTGAGCAGAAGGAAGCCCAACGCCGCGCCGGCGACTGCCGCGCCCGCCACGACGAGATCGGGCGATGCCTGAGCGCCGTTAAGCGCCGCGACCGCGTAACCGCCGAAGCCGAACAGTGCCATGCCGCCCGCGAGCCCGTCGGCGCCGTCCATGAAGTTGTACAGGTTCGTCAGCCAGACCATCGCGAAGCCCACGCCGGCGAGCAGCCACCAGGGTGCATCGGCCGGAAAGACGACGATCAGCGCGACAACTGCCGCGAGGTGCGCCGAGAACCGCACGCGGGCCGGCAGCCCGCGCCGGTCGTCGATCTGCGACATCGCGGCCAGCCCCGCAGCGGCAATGGCGATCAACCAGAGTCGCGGCGCCAGCACCAGCAGCGCAACGACGCAAACCGGCACGATGCCCCATCCGCCGACGCGCGGTGTCGGCAGCGTGTGAAGCGAACGGTCGTTTGGAATATCGGTGGCGAGGCGCCATGCGAGGCCGGTCGCAAGCAGCCCACGCAGGATCGCCGTCGATGCGATGGCGGCGACCAGCGCCACCACGACCGCGGCAGGCCATGTGGAGATCGTGAAAGGCATGTCGACTATTGTTGTGTATCGCGCGAACGATACCATGCGGCGGTCGCTTCGAGGCCCTGGCGGGTCGTATAGGGCGGCTGCCAGCCCAGCACGCGCCGGATCCGGCCCGTATCGAGCTGCAGGCTGCCGGTCAGGCGATCGATGGCCGCGCTGCGGCCGGTCAGCTTGCCGGCCACGCGCAACAGGGCCGGGGGAACCGCAAGCAGCCGCGCCGGCTTGCCGAGCGCGTCGCCGACGAGGCGCAGCAGGCTCGCGACCGACGGCGCATCATCGTCAGCAACGTGAAAGCATTCGCCGGCCGCGCGCGGGTCGATCGCGCAACGCAGCAGCGCATCGGCGAGGTTGTCGACGTAGACGATGCTGCGGCGCGCTGAAACCGCGCCGAGCGGCAACGGCATCCCGCGCGCGACCGCGTCCATCATCCGCAGGAAGTTGGCACGAACGGCCGGGCCGTAGACGAGCGGCGGACGAACGACGACGACGTCGAGCCCCGCCGACGCGCCGAACTGCGCGAGCTGCCGCTCCGCCCGCAGCTTCGAGCGGCCGTATGCATCCTGCGGATCGGGTTCGAAAGCCTCGGACAGCGGTACCCCGCCGTCGCCTTCCCCGACCGCCTTGATGCTGCTCGCGAACACGATGCGGCGTACGCCGTGATGGCGCGCTGCCTCGGCGAGACGCAGCGTACCGGCGACGTTGGTGGCGTCGAATGCGGCATCGGGATCGGGCGACTCGTCGCGCATCACATGCACGCGCGCGGCGAGATGGATCACGCAGTCGGCGGCCAGGTCGGTGGGCCAGCCTTCGTCGAGGCCGTCGAAATCGGCGGTGTCGTGTACCCATTCACGCACGCCGTCGATGCAACCGCCGGGACGCCGGACCAGTGCGGTAACCGTGTGCCCGGCTTCCAGCGCGCGGCGACAGACTGCGCGACCGACGAAGCCGTTCGCGCCGGTGACGACGAGATGGGTCACCAGAGCCTCCAGCCGAAGCGGTTGTAGAACTTGAAGGCCGATGCGGCGAACATGCGGATGTGCGCGAAACCCTTGCGGGATGCGCCGCCGCCGTGATGGACCACACGCACCGACGGGACATACGCGACGCGGGCGACCTCGTGCGCGCGCAGGCTCAGGTCGTAGTCCTCGAAGTACAGGAAGTAGCGCGGATCGAAGCCGCCAAGTTGCTTCAGGACTTCGGTACGGAACAACATGAAGCAGCCGCTGACGATGGGGGGATCCTCGACGATGTCGTGATCGTTGATCACGTCACGCATCTCGTAGCGGGCGAGACGCTTCGCGAACCGCGCCTTCCAGCGCGCCGGAAAAAATCCGCGGACGAGCAGGTCGAACATGGCAGGCGAACGCCTGCACAGATACTGGATGCCGCCTTTCTCGTCTGAAATATACGGCGTCAACAGCCCGACGTCCGAACGACCGGTCATGAAACTCAACGCATGCACGAGGGCGTCCTCGTCAAGATCGATATCGGGATTCAGGATCAGATGATGATCGCTATCAGCCTCTGTGATCGCAAGGTTGTGGCCGCGACCGTAACCGACGTTCCCGTGACCGCCCAACGACGAACACTCGAATCCGACCACATTCGATCCGACCACATCCTTCCAGATATCAGGCGTTCCGCCATTGTCCACCACGCAGATTGCCGCATGGAAGTTCGGATCGCGCCGTTGCACCGCACACACGGCGTCGCGCAGGCTGTGGAGTGTCCGGAAAAAGCGCTCGACGTCAGGCCGATAGACGACGATCGATACGGTCAGTGTGGCTCTCGAAGTACTCATCTCAAGTCTAATATTACGAAGTAAACATGACGCGGGCGGACCCGGAAACGTTTAGGCATCCGGGGGGTCGTACGGGTTCGTTCATACTCAGTCGGTGGTGGAAGAATCACGTTGGCCCGCCGCACCCAGTCGGTGATGCAGCCACGCTGTCGCCCATCACGCCCCATACCCCCAGCATGTTCATTCTTTTCGGTTCGCCTCGATCTGGCACGACCCTGTTCAAGGAGTCGCTCAATCTTCATAGCGACATCTTTATCCCGAACCAAACCACGCTCATCAGCCCGATCGCTCACGTCATCGGTTGCATCAGCGACTGGTCCGTCGCACGTCCGTTGATCGGCAAAATCATCAAGTCGACGGATGACTTCGCCGAAGTTCTCGAGCCCTATATTTCCGCGGCGGAAATTGATGACGCGCTAAGCGAAGCAAAGCCGACTTTGGCGGGCATCCTTACATCGATCTATCGCCGCATTGCGTCCAATGCGGGGAAGCAGCTCGGCGGGGACAAGACCCCTGACGATCTCCTTTCGATCCGGAAGCTCGAAGAGGTCGGACTCCTGAACTCCGACATCCGGTTCCTCCATATTGTCCGCGACGTACGCGGTACGATGCTGTCGCTCAAGAACGTCACGTGGGCACCGTCAGGCATTGAAGAGTATTTCCCTCGCCTGTGGAATTACACCAACCTCCACTTGCACAACGCGATGCGGGGCCGCACAAACTATCTGCTCGTGCGCTACGAGGACCTCGTCACGAATCCGCGGGATATCCTGTCGCGCTCTACGGAATTCCTCGGCCTGCCGTTCGAAGAATCCATGCTGGACAACTCGAAGCGCGCTCCGGTACTGCGCAATGATCAGAGTCACCTCAACCTGTCGCGGCCGTTCCTGAACGACCGCGCAACAGCTTGGCAAACGAACCTGCCACCGGACATCACCGCCCACTGTTGCGCTACCGCGGCTGAAGGACTGAAAGCATTCGGATACATCTGAGCAGGCGGCAGTCCCACAGACTCTGCCATGAGAACGGTCGCGCACCCATGCGTGCGCGACCTTGATCATCCTGCTCGTTGGCGTCGCTACAGGTCAGCCCGCCACGGCCAAGCGAAATGCATCGGCATTTCGTGCATCGACTGCATATTCATAGAACGCCGAACGAGTCGGAAATGCCGGAAGTACAGTCTGCAGAAAGCACAGCATCTCCGTCATCCCCTTGTTCTGCAGGAAGCGCCTGAATGCACCAAGATCGCTTCCGTCCAATCGCGCAGAAAACATTCTCGGTCCCGACATCGCGAGCGCCTGTGCGATGACGGCCGCGATCTCGACCCGAACTTTGCTCAAGTCTTCCTTGATCGTGTTCCTTTCGTGCACGCGATACACGATATGCTGTACGTCCCGGTCGATGTACACGCTGTCGTGGGCGAACGCATACATCAAGAAATCGAGATCATGGCAGTAGCGAAGCGGCTGGAATCCGCCCGCGGCTTGCCAGAGCGCCCGACTGAAAACCATGTTCGATGTCGTCGCGACAAAATTCTCGTTCAGCAACGCCAGTTGCGGCAATCCGGTATCGCTGAGGAATCCGTACGCACGCGCCAGCCAGTCGATCGCGACGCCAGCGTGCTGTTCAACGCCATGGTCGTCCATGATGCCGGCGCGCCCCGCGATCAACCCCAGGCCGGGTCGTTCCTGAATCAGTTCCCGGCATCGAGCGAGCTTCTCCGACGCAAACACATCATCCGAATTCAGGACCGCGACATAGTCGCCGCGGGCGAGACCGATCGCTCGATTGATCGTATTGTGGGCGCCCGCATTCTCCTGTCGATAGGCGCTCGCATTCGGAACGTTTGCAAGAAGCCTCGACGCGACGTCAAACCCGTCATCGGACGAACCATCATCGATCAATATGATTTCGTCCGCGGGAGAGGACTGCGACAACACACTCTGCAACGTACCTTCGATATACCGTGCATGGTTATACAAAGGAATGACCACAGAAATGGTGACATTCGCCCGAGCAACAGGCGCAGGTGCAGACGGCTTGCGGAATTTAAAGATTGACATATTCAAGACCGGGCAATGATTTCATCCACAAAACACTCAAACACGAACTCATTGGATATCGGTATCAAAGAACGGAAAGTAGCGTGACCGATAGCGCAAATCCCGCGTCCGCTCCTTGATGAACCGCGCCGGATTTCCGGCAACGATCGTGTACGGCTCGACATCACGCGTCACGACCGATCCTGCTCCCACAACAGCCCCTTCGCCGATACGGACACCAGGACTGATGATCGCGCGAGCACCGATCCAGACGTGATCCTCAATGACAACCGGTTTGCACAAGCATACAAAATCCGGATTCTGCGGATCGTGAGTCAACGTCTGGATCAACGTATAGTGCGAAATATTGACGTTGTTCCCGATCGTCAACGGAACGCGGCCATCCATATAGGTATATCGATTTACGACGGTATTGTCCCCAATCGAAATGTGATATCCCGTAACAAAACACCCCATGGCGATGCTTGAATCGCGTCCGATCCTCACCTGACAAAACCTGCCAAGGAACCAATGCCTTATCCGATAAGGCATGTAATTCATGAACAAGTGATTGCCCAGGTAGAAGCAAACCGCGGGTTTGAAGCGCCATCTGACGAAGCGGTAAAACGACTTGAGTGAGCTCACCATATCCGCCTCTTCCGTTATCGGCTGTGCGCCCTGACCACATCTTCGATGATCGACTCGTAGCGCGTCACGATATCGGCAAAGTTGTAGCTCGCGTAGATCTTGTCGCGTCCCCGCGCCCCTCTTTCACGCCACTGAGCAGCGTTCGATGCCATCTGGTCCATCGCATCCGCGAGGACGGGCGCAATCTTGTATTCCCTCGGTGCGTAGGCAAGTTCGTCGAGCAGCTTCGAATTCAGATTCGGCGTGTCGCCATACTCGTTCGGGATCAGGATCCCGATGTCGCCACCGTCGATGACTTCTGCGGAAGCGCCCGTGTCGGTAAGGATCATCGGCTTGCGATAGAACATGGCCTCGTTCATCGCAATGCTCCAGCCCTCGATGAACGACGGGAGGATGAACGCGTCCGCCACACGATGCACGTCTTCGACATCCGGGAAATAGCCCGGCATCAGAATATGCTGCTCCAGGCCATGCTCGACCAGATAGTGACGAAGCGCATCGACGTGAGGCGGATAGATCACGTTGCCGACGCAGAGAATCTTGACGTCGCGCCGGCGCGCAAGCAAATGACGCATCGCGTCCGCCATCACGTAGTGCCCCTTGTGCAAATTGTACGAGGCGACATTCGCGAACACGTAATCGGATTCCGACAGGCCAAGCTGGGTACGCGTCAGCTTCGGAGGCTGCTTTTCCCTCGCCTCGTGTTCCGACAAGATCAGACCGTTCGGCACCGTCACGACCTTGCCGTCCGACACGCCAAGGTTGGTCACGGCAAAGCGAGTCGCGTTCTTCGAAACCGAAACGTAGCGATCGACATAGCGATCATTGTCGGCAAACGCTCGAGCCTGTTCGTCCGAAAAGAACGCATACACGTTGTGGATGAACGTGATGTTCGGAATCCCGAGGCGATCGAACAGCGGATAGCCGGTATTCGAGAAGTGAGACATCGAGATATCGACGCTCAACTCGGTCAGCAGCTTCTCGTAAGCCGCGAGCGTGTTCGCTGCGGGCAGCCCGACCACCCGCAGGCCCGCATTGCGCGCGACGGTACCAAGGTGCCCGACCTTGCCCGGAGTCACGATGGTGACGTCGAAACGTGCCCGGTCGAATGCGATCGCGGAGTCAAGCACGACCTTCTCGAGACCGCCCTTGTCGAACGAGGCCAATTCGATCAGGACACCGAGCTTCCCATCGGTACGGGGACGACGTTGCGGCGGTGCTTTACGAAACAATGAGAACAGGGAACGCAGCATGGCGAAGATCAATATGAGTGGAACGGTCAGTGAATGTCGAATGCACCAGGGCGCAAATCGCGCTCGCCATCGAGGACATTGATCGATGCGAGAAGCGTAGACATCCTGGCTGCAACGGTTTCCACCGAGTACTCTGCAACCGCAGCCGCGAACCCTGCATCGGCGACGCGCTGCCACAGTTGCGGGTCTTCGAGCAGTTTGACGATCGCCGCGGCGATGTCTTCGGCACTGTCACCCTCGAGCACCTGCTCGCCTGCAACAAGGCCCATCCCTTCGCTCGCGATCTTGCTCAGCACGCTGGGTACGCCATGCAACAGACTTGAAACGACCTTGCCCTTGATGCCGGCACCGAATCGAAGCGGCGCAACCGACACGCGAGCCACGTCAAGCACGTCGCCCAGATTCTCCACGAATCCGACGACCTTCACGCCCATTGCCGGATTGTCGAGCGATCGAACGTAGTCGGTCACGCCGCTGCCAACGATACGCAACTCCGCGGCGGGCTGGCTTCGCCTGACGATCGGCCAAATCTCCTCGACCAGGAATTGCACTGCGTCGATATTCGGTCGATGCGCGAATCCGCCGACAAATACGACGCCGGACCGCTCGTCAAACGTACGCCCCGAACGTGTTGGCATCCGCGGGATCGGAATGCGGTGGACGTTCGCTTGCGGCGCCAGCTCTTTCAGCACATCGTCCTCGAGACGGCTCACCACGATCGTCGCATCGGCTTCGCGCACGGTCTGAATTTCCGTGCGACGCAGCATCAGCGCCTCTTCCAGTGCTTCGGGGGAGCGGTCGTGAATCGCCGCACGCTCTTCGCGGAGATAATGGAGATCCACCGTGCCAAACACCAGCTTGACATGCGGCGCGCCGCGACGAAGCGGTTCGACCAGATGACGCGCGACGATGATGCGTTGCGCTACGACCACGCGTGCATCCGCGACTTCCTCCATGAACAACTGGTTGAGCGACGCGAGATCGCTCGCACACTGAACCCGCACACCCCAACGCCGCAGCGCATCCATATAGGCGACGGGAGGCGACTGTTCGAATGCCGCAATGAAGCTCACGTCATAGCCGAACTCGCGGAAAATCCGCATGTACCAGTAGACATCGACCGATCCGGAATCCTGATCGGGCTTTGGCACGAATGCATCGACGATCACGACCTTAGGTCGCTGCGGCGATGCAAGCACGTCGCCAAACGGGCGATCGACACGGAACAACGTGTCGTGATGCTGCCGCAGGAGCCAACGCTGATATGCGTCATCCCAATTGTCATCATTCGTCGGCCGGCTCGCTTGCACCGCATTCGACATGACGAAACGGGCGAACGGCTGAAGGTAGGTTTTCTCTCCCCGCGCAAACAGATCGAGTGCCAAGGCAACGAATCCGGTTGTGAGGACCGGCATCTCCTCCTCGAAGCGCGACGCACGTCCCCAGGCGTCGTTTCGAACCGCGATAAATCCGGGGCTCGGCGCCTTGATCTCGGTCACATTCTGGATTTTGACGTTGTCGCTGCTGACGCCCGATTGCGCGGCACGCAGATGTGCGCCAGCATCGATGACACCGCCAGCGGCATGCACCGTACCGTTCCTTTCCAGGATGACCGCGGAGACCGCAGTCGCGTCGGTGAAGCGTTCGAATGCTTCATCGATCGCTGCCAGCCACCCCGGACGCGCCAGCAATACGTCCGACATCAGGACGACGAATTCGCTACCGGACAAATCGCCGACATGCTCGGCCAACGCGGCCATCGACCGGGTTGCGCGGTGATCGTCGATGACACGGACGCCGCTCTCCGCCGCGAGCTTTGCATCGATCTCGCCGACCGCGAATATCCGGTACGCGACGGATGTCGTATGGTGGCTCAACGCCGCGAGACATGCGCGCATCGCCGCGCCGCCCTGCGATTGCAGCACGACGATCGTCGCTCGCGGCGCCGACGCCTGCTCGAGCGGCCGAAGCGTCAACGACGACAATCCATCGACCTCGGCGATCGACGAGGACTGCCCAGCCGTCGCCCCTGGGCGCGCAGCCGGTGCCGTGCCGGCAGCCTGCTGGTTTGCGCGGATACGGCGGGCGGCATAACGAAGCGGTTTCGTCACGCGCCAGGAAGTGGAGTTCGTGATCTGCTTCAACTGCCGCCGAAGGCTCTCGTTCTCGGTCAGCAATGCAACCGTCGACGGATCGCTCTCGCGCCCGCCGTCGCTGTCCTGAGCCTGCGCGCCGAGCACGCCCTCCGCATGCTTCAACTGGTCGGTCAACTCGTCGACTCGAGCAGCGAGAACCGTCGACGTGTTGTTCTGCACGTCGAGAGATTCCAGCACCTTGCGTGAGGTCTTCATCGCTTCGTCGCGACGTTCGGTAACCTCGGAAAGCGTGGAAACGGTCCGGGTCAACCGATCGACTTCGGCATTCAGGCGGCCGATATCGGAATTGTTCGCAATGATGACGTCGTTCAAGCGCACGGTCTCGACTGTCAATTTGCCGATCTCGTCGTCGCGCCGGAGAACTTCGTCGGTCAGCCGCACGGCCTCGGACGTCAGGCGGCCGATTTCGTCGCCGCGCGCCATGGTTTCTGTCGTCAGACGAACAATTTCAGCCGCCTGGGCGCCGATATGCGCATTGCGCGCCTGATCGTAACGCGTGAACGACACGCCGCCATCGAGCAGGTTGTCATCCATTTCCGGTATCGGGCCGTCAGACGCAATCGCAATGAAGTACACGGGGTCGAGGACGCCCGCCGTCTCGCGATACTCGCCAATCTCGTGTTCGGCCCAGCAGTTGATGCGGCGCTCACCGCTGCGCCCCTCCTTCTGGAGCAGCGATCCGGCAAGCGGCTTCTGTTCGTAGAGGACGAAATTCTGAAAGCCGCTCTTGAGCCACTGGACGAATTCCTCGCGATCGAGCTCGCGCACATGGTATTCGTTGGGGGGCGATCCTGGCGGCGAATAGATCGGACGGTTCGGCGTCGAAATGATCATGATCCCGCCCGGCTTCAGCACCCGACGTGCCTCGCGCATGAACGTCTCATGCTCGCGAAAATGCTCCAGCGTCTCGTAGGAGTTGAGGATGTCGACCGATGCGTCTGCAAGAGGAATCTGCGTGGCGCTACCCCACTCGAACCGGAGGTTCGGTACGTCACCATAGCGGCCCTTCGCATTTTCGACAGCTTGCGGGTCGACATCGACACCGATCACGGAGCGCGCCGCCTGCGCGAGCAACGCAGAACCATAGCCCTCCCCCGAAGCGATATCGAGCACGTCCTTGCCTGCGCAGATCGCCGTCGAGAAAAGATACCGATGGTAGTGCTCGTACTGAATCGGCCCCGCAACGCCCGGAAGATATCGCTCACCCGTGAACGAGTGATCATCTTCCGAGGCCTTGAATCGAAAAATTCGCTCTTGCTTGGTCATTTGAGAATCCTGCTCTGCAAACTTGCAAAAATCTTGTAAGTAATCTCGCCGAACACGTGACGACAACTTCACGCCGGGAGACTGGGCTCATGCCTGCGGATCAAATCCGTTCCGCGCTACATCTCTTCGGACAGTCCGGCATGCACCATCGGAACGCCCACGAGCGCGTGACTCACGCGGGATGCGTGCACGCGAAGGGGTAACGCGTCGTGGATCCAGTGATGCTGAACGTGGTCGTATTGCGTGCCCTCCGCAATCGCGACGTTGATCGAGAAAGCACCCACCGGCAATACCGGCATGATGAAGGTGAACTCCGCGCATAGCGCGTCGCCCGCATCGCATGAAACGGGCCGTTCGGCAAAGGTCGCGAACGTGTTGTCTCCCGTCAGTTCCTGGCCCCGTTCGTTCTTGAGATAGAAACCGACGATCGGGGAAACGAGCGGCTCATCGATTTCAATTGTCACGCGCAACGTAATCGTCTCGCCACCGACGATCCACTCGAGCCTGCGCTCCTGATCGTCAAAGAATGCAACGTCGACGATCCTCGCGCCCCCCTCGCCAAAAGCCTGCGACTCGTGATTGAACGCCAGCACCTGGATGTCGTTGCGAAACGAGGACGCGTTGAAGCGTTCGCGACGGAAATCGGCTGCGCTATCGTGAAGCTCCAACTCCACGGGCACCGCCGCGGCCGATGCTGCGCCGGCCGTGCTGTAGCGCGCCTCCAGATACGCCGCACAGACGTCCGCCGGCTTCCCCTGTGCAACGATCCGTCCGCTGTCGATCCAGATGACGCGTGAGCAAAGCTTTCTGATCGTCGACGTATCGTGACTGACGAACAGGATGGTTCCGTGTTGCTTGAATTCGTGCAGGAAGCGAAAGCACTTCTGATTGAAAAATGCGTCGCCAACCGCCAGTGCTTCGTCGATCACCAGGATGTCCGCATCGACATGCGCGATGACCGCGAACGCGAGACGGACAAACATGCCGCTCGAATAGGTCTTGACGGGCTGATCGATAAACTCGCCGATGTCTGCGAAATCGACGATCGACTCGTAGCGATCGTCGATCTGCTGACGAGACAGCCCGTACAGCTGTGCATTCAGATAGATGTTTTCGCGGCCGGTGTACTCGACGTCGAAGCCGGAGCCGAGTTCGAGCAGCGCGGCAACCTTGCCGCGCACCGCGATATCGCCGCGGGTCGGAGCCAGCGTGCCGCAAACGATCTGGAGCAAGGTGCTCTTGCCCGATCCGTTGCGCCCCACAATGCCGACGGTTTCTCCGGCTGCGACGGAGAAACTCACGTCGTGAAGGGCCCAAAATACGTTCGACTGCGCTTCAGCTTGCCGATGCGTCGCCTCTCGCGTCGCCGAGCCTTGCGCAAGTCGCGCAATGGCACCGAGCACTCCTCTCTTCAACCGGTCGCCGGGTCGCTCGTAGGACTCAAAACCCTTGCTGATGCCGTGAGATTCGATCGCGATATTGTCAGACATATGGATTCATTCTTCGCATCCCGTCCGGACACGATGCCAACCTATGGATTCCGATCGGATGGATCGATCCAGTGATGTGCCATCAGTCGCTGATGGTAAACGACGAATCCTACCACGACGCACCATTTCACAATATGGGAAATCGATGCTGAAAGCCCCGGACACGGCGCTCTCCGGGTCCGCAAATCCGTTCGGAGTCGGCTCACTAGCGGGAAATGCCGACGATCGGTGGCGATCCGCTGCCTCGCACACGCATCCGGGATTGCTTGCGACATTTACACTTCGACACACGCCGCGACCGAAGCGACGTCGATCCGCAGGTGAACCACTATGCGATAATTCGCATGCACCAGAATGGCCTCAGGGCCAAGCAAAGCACTGGACCGCAGGCGCTGTGCTGGCCTGAAGCCCGCCAGCGATCATCGAATCGCGGCTGCACGGATCCGCTTTCCCGCCGGCTCCTTGTGCCGTGCCACACCCGCTGACCTTGTCGTCGAACTTATGCAAAGCTTTAGTCTTTCGCCGCGATCTCTCGCCGCTTCACTGGTGAAAAATCGCCGCCTGATGCTCGATCTCGCGCGCCGCGACGCCGTGGGACGTTACAAGGGGTCCTTTCTGGGCATCTTCTGGTCGCTGCTCACCCCCCTCATGATGCTGAGCGTCTATACATTCGTGTTCAGCGAAGTGTTCAAGTCGCGCTGGAACGACGCGTCGCACGCAGCATCGAAGGGCGAGTTCGCCGTGGTGCTGTTCGCCGGGATGATCGTGTTCAACCTGTTTTCCGAATGCGTGAACAGGGCACCGGGACAAATCCTGTCCCACTCCAACTTCGTCAAGAAAATCGTCTTCCCGCTCGAGATCCTGCCTTGCGTAACGCTGTTGTCTGCACTGTTTCACCTCAGCGTGAGCGTCTGCATCCTGCTGGTAGCCGAATGGATCGTTGTCGGCAGCGTGCCGTTGACTGCCCTTTTGTTCCCCATCGTGCTTGCACCGCTCTGCGTATTCATCATGGGCGTGAGCTGGATCCTGTCCGCCACCGGCGTCTATCTCCGCGACATCGGACAAACCGTGGGTATCGTCATCACCGCAATGATGTTCCTCTCGCCCGTGTTCTTCCCAGTGTCTTCGCTGCCGGAACAGTTCCGCGGCTTCGTCTATCTGAATCCGATGACCTATCCAATCGAACAGGGTCGTGACGTTCTCATCTGGGGGCACATGATCGACTGGAATCGGTGGTCGATCTATTCGCTCATGGCCGTCGCCGTTGCATGGATCGGCTTCGCATGGTTCCAGAAGACACGCCGGGGTTTCGCCGATGTCATCTGATGTTGTCATCCGCGCCGCGTCGCTTGCCAAGGGATTCGAGTCCTATCGCAAACCGTCCGACCGCCTGAAACGCAGTGTCCTCAGTTTGCTGAGCGGCCTCGCGCCGGTCCCGACCGTGCGCGAATCGCTGCGCCAGCGTGCACAGGCGTGCGCCCGGATGTTCTGGGCGCTCAAAGACGTCGATTTCGAGATCACGCGCGGAGAAACAGTTGGCATCATCGGCCGAAACGGGTCCGGCAAGAGCACATTGCTGCAGATCATCTGCGGCACACTCGCGCCCACGAGCGGCGCGGTAGAAACCCAAGGGCGCATTGCAGCGTTGCTTGAACTGGGTTCCGGGTTCGATGCCGAATACTCCGGCCGGGAAAACATCTACATCAACGGCCAGTTGCACGGCCTGACCCGCGAGCAGATCGATTCGCGCGTCGATGAGATCATTGCATTTGCCGATATCGGCCACTTCATCGATCAGCCCGTCAAAACATACTCGAGCGGCATGTTCGTCCGCCTCGCGTTCGCGGTCATCGCACACGTCGATGCCGACATCCTGGTCATCGACGAAGCGCTGGCCGTGGGCGACGCATTCTTTACGCAAAAATGCATGCGTTTCCTGCGTCGCTTTCAACAGACCGGGACGGTTTTGTTCGTCAGCCATGATTCATCGGCCATCCGCAGCCTGTGCGACCGGGTTATCTGGCTGGATCGCGGTGTGATGCGCGAGTCGGGAAGTGCGAAAACCGTCTGCATGAACTACTTCGAGGCGTTTTATCGTAAAAGTGGCGAAGACGGGGTGTCTCGCGTTGAATCCGACACCAGGAAGTTCGGCGCGACCGCCATCGGCAACGAGCCACGCGCAGATCAGCGCAACGGATTCCCGCGCAACACGGTCGATACGCTGCCGGCGCTGCCCAGCGTCGATCTGGACCCGCACGAACTCCCGGCGCAACGTGAGTCGATGCTGATCGAATCCACGACCCTCACCAACACGAAAGGGGCCCCTGTTACCTGGGTCACGGGTGGCGAACGGGTTTCACTTCGGATTCGCATTCGCCGGACCGAGTCCGGCACGCCGCACATTGCGTTCTTCGTCAAGGATCGACTCGGGCAACCGCTGTTTGGCGACGACAGCGTATTCGCGCTACGGGAAGCCGATTCGCCGTCACCGGAAGGAAGCCACGTCGTTGCAGAGTTTCATTTCGACATGCCGATTCTTCCGCCCGGCGACTACGCGTTCACCGTGCTCGTCGCGGCACCTTCCGACAATCGCATCCGCATACTTGACTGCGTGCACGACGCGATCATCGTGAAGTCGGAGTCTGCTCGTGTCGCGACCGGTCTCGTCGGTGTTCCCATGAATCGTATCGAGCTCTTTGTGCGCGAAACCGCGTAAAACGCATCAGTCCGTTCGAGGACCCGATCAACCCACACCGACTGGGCCCTGATTTACCCATATGACTTCCGGCCAACACCGCGCCCCACACCATTCGACAGAGCACGATGCCCTTTCCCGTGACGACGTCGAGGGCAGCGCATTGGCGCAGCGCATTATTGAACTGGAACGTGAACTCGCGGGGCTGCGCAAGGAAAATATCCTGCGCGCGAATGCCGAAGCCGATCGAATCCGGCTCGAGGATGAACTGCGAAATGTCCACGCGTCGCTATCATGGCGCCTGACTTCGCCACTGCGACGCGTAACCGCTGCAATCCGCATGGCCGGCATCGTCGCGGCAACGATCCGGCGCCAGGCGGTCGTCCGCGGTAGCCTGCCAAGCGCGCTCGGGCACTATGCGACCATGCTCAAGCGGGAAGGTCTCCAGGGAATCCTCGCTCGATCCAGGCGCCTCCGTGAAGGCGGAGGATTCGCCGACGCTCCGCCGCCCGACGAGGTCTATCACGACTGGATCGACAAGTTCGATCGGTTCGGCAACGTGGAGCGTGCGGCCGCCGAGCGCGCGCTGCAATCGTTCGAACGTCAACCGCTGATATCAATCGTCGTCCCGACGTATAACAGCAATCCGTCGCACCTCGAAGCAATGATCCGTTCCGTGCAGGAGCAGATCTACCCGTTCTGGGAACTCTGCATCGCTGACGACGCATCGCCGGACGAGACTACGCGAGAAATCCTGACGCGCCATCAGGCACAGGATTCTCGAATTCGGCTGGTGTTTCGTACCGAGAATGGCCATATCTCCGAAGCCAGTAATAGCGCCCTCGCGCTGGCAACCGGTGAATTCGTCGCACTGCTGGATCACGACGACATCCTCCCGCCTCACGCACTGTTCGTCGTTGCGCAATACGTCAATCGCTACCCGCGCGCACGCATGTTCTACAGCGACGAGGACAAGCTGAACGAACGCGGGCTGCGCACGGCCCCGTACTTCAAATGCGACTGGAATCCTGCGTTGTTCCGTACGCAGAATCTGTTCTCTCACCTTGGCGTCATCGAAACCGCGCTGGTAAGGCAAGCGGGCGGTTTTCGGCTCGGCTTCGAGGGAAGCCAGGACTATGATCTCGCGCTTCGATGCGTCGAAATTGCCGGTGATGACAGCGTCGTTCACATTCCGCATGTGCTCTATCACTGGCGCATCACGGCCAGCAGCACCGCAGGAACGAGTCACGCCAAGCCGTATGCGTCGACAGCGGCGCGGCGCGCCATTGAAGGTCACCTCGCGCGCTCCGGCATCGCCGCAACCGTGGAACAGCCTTTCGGCGAGTTGCCGGTTTTCCGGGTAAGGTATGCAATACCCTCCCCTGCCCCCAAGGTATCCATCATCATCCCGACGCGAGACGGCGTCGCGTTGCTCCGCCAGTGCGTCGAAAGCATTATCGGACGAACGGTATACCCGAACTACGAAATCATCGTCGTCGACAACGGCAGTACCGACGAGGCGACTCTCGCCTATTTCGAGGAAATCTCGCTTCGCCCGAACGTCAGGATCATCCGGGACGACTCGCCGTTCAATTTTTCTGCGTTGAACAATACCGCCGCAGCAGCAGCGACAGGTAGTTTCGTATGCTTGCTGAACAACGATACCGAAGTCATCTCGCCTGACTGGCTCGACGAAATGGTTGGCATCGCGTCGCAGCCGGGCATCGGTGCAGTCGGCGCAGCCCTGTGGTACCCGGACAATTCGCTTCAGCATGGCGGCGTGCTGCTGGGGCTGGGCGGTATCGCGGGCCATATGCACCACATGCTCAAGCGAGGGAATTTCGGCTACTTCAACCGCGCGGTATCCGTGCAGGACATGTCTGCCGTCACGGCTGCCTGCCTGCTTGTCAGCAAGCGGATATATGATGAAGTGCGCGGCCTGGATGAGTCTTTTGCCGTTGCCTTCAACGACGTGGACTTCTGCTTGCGGGTGCGAGACGCGGGTTACCGAAACGTATGGACGCCGTTCGCCGAGTTGTACCACT
Organism: Burkholderia sp. BCC1999; assembly: GCF_905339975.1. Lineage (NCBI taxonomy): Bacteria > Pseudomonadati > Pseudomonadota > Betaproteobacteria > Burkholderiales > Burkholderiaceae > Burkholderia > Burkholderia sp. BCC1999. The sequence continues at coordinate 201,462 of NZ_CAJPHP010000005.1, forward strand.
ACGAATCGGCAACACGCGGTTCCGACATGGCGGCGGACAAGTACCAGCGCTTCGTGGGCGAGGTGCGTCGAATGAAAGAACGATGGGGTGCCGCACTGAACCACGACCCCGCATACAACCCGAATCTTTCCCTCGCCGTGGACGTATTGCCGTTCACACTGGCCAATCCTCCACGCATCGGAACGCTCGACTAGGCCAAAGCCTGCTCGCGTCAAGTGCCACGAGTCACGGCAGAGCAGGCTGCCGGCTGCCGGCTCCTGTTCCGCCCCAGGCCATCTGGGGCGGATAAAAAACACCGGCTACCGCGTGAACGACAACGCCGACGAGTATCATCGAATACCGTCGGTTCAGCCGTTTTAAATTCGATACTCGATTTTGGTCACCTTCATATCCACCGACTGACAAATCGAGTCCAGGTAGATGCCGGCAGGGACGATACCCCTTGCCGCTGCGACAAGAAGACCCAATTGTTATAAATTGCGTATGCGCGCTCCATGTCAAGATCGCCATGAGCAGCCAGCATCTCCGATTTGCCGATGATGCTGCAATATCGGGTGAGAATATCCTGCCCGTAGTCGGTAAAAGCCAATATTCCCTCCGACCTGGTCGGATCGAGATGAAATTCAGGTTCCTGCAAATGAAGAATCGTCCCGTTCTCGATTATTGCTCGAGGCTCACTTTTGGCAAGATGCCATTTAACCGGTATCGTCGAAACATGGTAACCGCCGGGTTTCAAAATACGCCGGATCTCGGAAAATGCCATTTCAGGACATGGAACATGTTCCAGGACGTCTTCAGTGATGACCAGATCAAATGAGCTGTCGTCGAACGACGTCGCCTGGATATCCTCGCACAGCACCCCGTTACGGCGCTCTCCCGACGCAGTGCCGTCGATGTACTCACTGGCAACGAGGCGCTCTCCGAGCGGGGCCAGAGATTCAGCGATAGCACCTGTCGTGCTCGCTATATAGACCGTTCCCCGGAATTTTCTTGCGAATTTTCCGAGCGATGCCCGGGAATCGCCACTCAACCACAAATCAAGAATCGACTTCGCAAGATGTCGATTTCTTGCAGAGGATCCACAGCGCTCACAAAGGAAAGAATTACGCTTACAGGGAAAATCGACCGGCTCGTATGATTTGAAGACGGCTCGCGATCCGCAGACGTGGCAATATCCGCGAGCAATTTGCGTCGGCTCCATACTCATCTCTCAGGTAGACAGTTTGGGTAGGCTTCTGTTGCCTTAGCCGCGGCAAATATCGATATATTACTGACTGAAGTCCAGCGCCACGACCTTACAGGTCATTACATATAACTATAATTTTGAAAGGAAGTGGGGTTAATACCACCCCCTATCTAACCCGTCCGACTTTTTTTGCCTCGCCCTCACTGCCCCGCACTTCAAAGCAGCCTGACCACCCTTCCGAAATTTTCGTCAAGCGTTATCGGAGTAAGGCCCGAGCCGCCCACGCAAACCATCTCGGATTCCGCGCCATACCATCGCAAGATGCTCACTCCGTCGATCCGGGAAAAAACAATAGATCACGACCCGAAATGGCAACTTCACGAGCTCCGTCGATTTCCATTTCAAGGGCATCGATGCGCGCTTCATCAGTGCGATTGCGTTTCGGAACTGATAATAGTGGCGAATCGGCCCATGCATGGGATAACGACGCCCCAATACCTGAACAGGCTCGCCTCCCAGTTCGTGACTCATCCGCAACCAGGGAATCCCCCAGACCTGATAGCCGTGCTGCTTCGCGCGAATGCACCATTCGAGATCGACGAAATCGATGAACAGCGACTCGTCCATTGCTCCGACGTCTTTCCAACATTCAAGGTTGATGCAGGACCCGGACGAAATGAGAAAATCCACGTCGATGGGTACGTCACCCACCGGAGGTATCCGCTGGAGCCTTCCCCATCCAAACCGGACAAACGGCGCGACACCACGCAGACGTCGGTCCTCATAGGCTGGGCCGATCAGCGCAACGCGGCTCCCCGACTCCCGGGCCTGGACGATCAGTTTCGGCAAATCCGTCAGCAAGGACTGGGGCGGCTCGCTGTCCTGATCAAACAGCAACGCGACATCGCAACCCGCCTGAATCAGGGCGCCGACCCCCTGATTGAACGCCATCGCAATTCCGGCATTCCATCCGTTGGGAATGTATTCGATCGAGTCGGTCAGCCCGAGCGCATCGCGATCAAGCACTTCCGGCGTATTGTCGACCACCACGCAATGCATCGACTCGGCCAGTCGATTCGCGCGCGCAACACACGCCGCGTCTGGATGAAAGAAAACGACAACCGCTCCGGTATTCGGCGATCGATTTTGTGTATTGCTCATAAGATTGCTACGCCTACGGTACCAGCATCGTGCGAAATGGCCGTGTTCGCCATCCTGCGATTTCAATGCGCTTTGACACGACTACTCCGCAATCGGTAATGCCGGGCCGTCTTGGCGACGCGAAAATCCGCCACGTCCCGGCCTGCCATCGCGTCATGTTCGCCCGTAGTTGTCTTCGAAGCGGACGATGTCGTCTTCGCCCAAATACTCGCCACTCTGAACTTCGATCATGACCAGATCGACGACCCCGGGATTCTCCAGCCGGTGCTTGTGGCCAGCAGGAATATAAGTGGATTCGTTGGTCGACACGAAAAACGCTTCATCGCCATTGACGACCCTGGCCATCCCGGACACGACGATCCAGTGCTCGCTGCGATGATGATGCATTTGAAGGCTGAGGCTTGCACCAGGCTTCACGACAATGCGCTTGATCTTGAATCGAGGCCCCTCTTCAAGCACCGTGTACGTTCCCCACGGGCGATGCACCGTTCGATGTACCTTGTATGCCTCGTGACCGGTCGCCTTGAGCTCCGCATAGATCTGCTTCACGTCCTGCGCGCGACTTCGCGTCGCAATCAGCAACGCGTCGGGGGTGTCGATTACGATCAGGTTCTCGACACCGACCGCGCCGATCAAACGCTCGGAACTCTGCAGATAACTGTTCCTGACATCGACAAGCAGGGCTTCGCCTTCCACACGATTGCCATGCTCGTCCGGAGTCGCAAGATCACCCAGCGCCGTCCACGATCCGACGTCACTCCAGCCGATCGAACACGGTACCACCGACCCCTGCCGGCACTTCTCCATCACTGCATAATCCACGGAAACGTTGGGAACCGCACCGAAACTGTTCGGCTCGAGACGAATCTGCGCCCCACCGCCCGCACTCGTCGACGACGGTGACGCATCGATACAGGCTTTCACCGAATCGAGGATGTCGGGGCAATGCTCGGCAAGCTCTCGCAGCATCGTTCCGGCCGTAAAACAAAACATCCCGGAATTCCACAGAAATCGCCCGGACTCGAGATACTGCTGCGCATGGGCGAGATCGGGCTTCTCGACGAAACGCATGATGTCGGTTCCATCCGCCTCGATATATCCATATGCGGTTTCCGGGCTGTCGGGCTGTATGCCAAACGTCACGACCCGCCCGCCCTTGGCCAGCACCGACGCCTTCTCCACTGCGTCGGCAAACGCGGATGTGTCGTTGATCAGATGATCCGCCGCGAGTACGAGCATCACAACTTGTTCGCCCTGGGCCGCGGCAGCATACAAGGTCGCCGCGGCGATCGCGGCAGCCGTGTTTCTGCCAAAGGGCTCGAGAATGAACGAGGTCGCCAATCCGCTCACATTGACTTCCCGATACTCATCCTCGGTCTTGAAGAACAGGTCGCGATTGGTGACCGTGAGCACTTCATCGACGCCCGCCAGACCGGCCGCCCGCAGGAAGGCCTTTTGCAACAGGCTTTCACCGTCGGCAAGCCGAATGAACGGTTTGGGATGCGATTCACGAGACACGGGCCAAAGTCTTGACCCGGCACCACCGCACAGAATAATCGGCAACAAGCTCACATGTTCCTCGTATTGCATTGACGATCAACGCTCTTCGGTCGACGCACGACGCCGCGGATATCAGCCGCATCCGCCCGCTTCGGTACGAAACGCGCTACACGCGCATGCGACCACTCACACTACAGAAACGATCACGTCTTCTGCATACCAGCCAGGCAAAGCCCGAGAGATTCCCGCCAGTGCGGCAGGGCCACACCAAAAACCTGCGCCAGCTTCGCGTTGGACAGCCTTGAATTCGACGGCCGCTTCGCCGGCGTCGGATAGTCCGCAGCCGGAATCGGCAATACGACCGGCAGCTTCGGAAGGTTCGCCAGCTCGAAAATCGCCGACGCGAATCCGTGCCACGACGTGTCGCCACCAGCTGTCAAATGGTACGTTCCGGAGCGTGCGCCCCACCATTCCGCCGTATCCGCGGCACCGCGCGCCTGGGCAAGCACGTGCGACGTCGCCGTCGCGATGGCACGACTCCAGGTCGGCGCCCCCATTTGATCCGCAACGACTTTCAATTCGGGGCGTTCGGCGCCCAAACGAAGCATCGTCAACAGAAAATTATGCCCACGCGCACCATATACCCAACTGGTGCGCAAAATGAGATGCCGGCATCCGGACGAGGCGATCGCCGCTTCGCCTTCGAGCTTGGTCAGGCCGTAGACATTTTGCGGATCCGGGAGATCGGTCTCACAATACTCGCCCGGCTTCGCACCGTCGAACACATAATCGGTCGAGTAGTGAACCAGTGCCGCACCGCTACGCGCCGCCTCTTCTGCCAGCACGCGCGGCACTTCGGCATTCAGCCGGCGCGCGGCGTCGACATCCGTCTCTGCCTTGTCGACGGCCGTGTACGCGGCCGGATTCACGATGATCGACGGCTTCAGCTCGCGTACGACGCTGCGCACGCGATCGAGATCGGACAGGTCGAGCATCGAGCGGTCGCACGCCACCACGCGGCCGAGGCCTTGCAGCGAGCGCAGCAGTTCGAACCCGACCTGGCCATTCACACCCGTCACGAGGATCGTCGGTTCAGGAGTCACACCCACCTCACGCATAAACTTCGGCTTCGCTCAAACGCTTGCCGGCCGCGTCCTTCGCCGCCAGCAGCGGCTCGAAATCGATCGGCCACTCGATCCCGATCTCCGGGTCGTTCCACACGATGCTGCGCTCGTGCTCCGGGAACCAGTAGTCGGTCGTCTTGTAAAGGAACTGCGCGGCCTCCGACAGCACGACGAAACCGTGTGCGAAACCGGGCGGCACCCACAGCTGCCGATGGTTGTCGTTCGACAAGACGACTCCCACCCACTTGCCGAAGTTCGGCGAATCCTTGCGAATGTCGACGGCGACGTCGAACACTTCGCCCTCGACCACGCGAACGAGCTTTCCCTGCGCGTGCTGGATCTGATAGTGCAGGCCGCGCAGCACGCCCTTCGACGAGCGCGAATGGTTGTCCTGCACGAATTCGACGCCGGGTGCGACCTGCTCGGCGAACTCCTTCCCGTTGAAGCTTTCGTAGAAGAACCCACGCGCGTCGCCGAACACCTTCGGCTCGATGATCTTGACTTCGGGCAGCGCCGTCGCCGTTACTTGGATGGCCATGCGACTTGATCCGTGAGAATGTTCTTGAGGTACTGACCGTACGCGTTCTTCGCGAGCGGCTGTGCCAGCTTCAGCACCTGCTCCGCGTCGATCCAGTTGCGGCGATAGGCGATTTCTTCCGGACACGCGACTACGAGGCCCTGCCGCTTCTGCAGCGTCGCGATGAAGCTGGCCGCCTCGATCAGCGAATCGTGCGTGCCGGTATCGAGCCACGCGTACCCGCGCCCCATGATCTCGACGTTCAGCGCACCGCTGGCGAGATACCGTGAATTGACATCGGTGATTTCCAGCTCGCCACGCAGCGACGGCTTGATGTCGGCCGCGATGTCGCACACTCGGTTGTCGTAGAAGTACAGACCCGTCACCGCGTAGTTCGAACGCGGTTTCGCCGGCTTCTCCTCGATCGACAGCGCGCGGAACGACTTGTCGAATTCGACGACGCCGTAACGCTCCGGATCGTGCACGTGGTACGCAAACACGGTCGCGCCGGTTTCCTGTGCGTGTGCGCGCTCGAGCTGTTTCGCGAGATCGTGGCCGTAGAAGATGTTGTCGCCGAGGATCAGCGCCGACGGATCGTTGCCGACGAACTCCTTGCCGATGATGAACGCCTGCGCGAGACCGTCGGGCGACGGCTGCACCGCATACTGGATGTTCATCCCCCACTGGCTGCCGTCACCGAGCATCGACTCGAAGCGCGGGGTGTCCTGCGGTGTCGAGATGATCAACACGTCGCGAATGCCCGCGATCATCAGCGTCGACAGCGGGTAGTAGATCATCGGCTTGTCGTACACCGGCAGCAGCTGCTTCGATACGACGTGCGTGATCGGGTACAGCCGCGTGCCGGATCCGCCGGCGAGAATGATGCCCTTACGTGCCATCGCTTCTCTCCTCAAGCGCGTTGCGCGTAGTTCGTTTCGACCCACTTGCGGTACTCGCCCGATGCAACCTCATCGGCCCAGACCTGGTTGTCGAGATACCAGTCGACCGTCTTGGCCAGACCGGTCTCGAACGTTTCCGCAGGTTTCCAGCCAAGCTCACGTTCGAGCTTGCGCGCATCGATCGCGTAGCGGCGATCGTGGCCGGGCCGGTCCGTCACGTAGGTGATCTGGTCGCGGTACGAACCCGCTGCCTTCGGGCGCGCCTTGTCGAGCAGATCGCACAGCGTATGCACGACTTCGAGGTTCTTTTTCTCGTTCCAGCCGCCGACGTTGTACGTCTCGCCGGGTACGCCGCGCGCGAGCACTTCACGGATCGCGCTGCAGTGGTCGCCGACGTACAACCAGTCGCGCACGTTCTGGCCGTCGCCGTACACCGGCAGCGGCTTGCCCGCGAGCGCATTCGCGATCATCAGCGGAATCAGCTTTTCAGGGAACTGGTACGGGCCGTAGTTGTTCGAACAGTTCGTCGTCAGCACCGGCAGGCCGTACGTATGGTGGTATGCGCGCACGAGGTGGTCGGAACCCGCCTTCGTCGCCGAATACGGGCTGTTCGGCGCGTACGGCGTCGTCTCGGAGAATTGCGGGTCGGTGGCCGACAGCGAACCGAACACCTCGTCGGTCGACACGTGCAGGAAGCGGAACGCCGCCTTGTCGGCGTCGTTCAGGCCGTTCCAGTACTGGCGGGTAGCCTCGAGCAGCGTGAACGTGCCGACGACGTTGGTCTGCACAAAGTCCGCAGGACCATGGATCGAGCGATCGACATGACTTTCCGCAGCGAAGTGCAGCACGGCACGTGGCTTGTGTTCGGCAAACAGCGCATCAAGAGCATCGCGGTCGCAGATGTCGATGCGTGCAAACACATGCTTCGGATTCCCGTCCAGCGACTGCAGCGTGCGCAGGTTCCCTGCGTACGTCAGCTTGTCGACGTTGAGCACGGCTTCGTCGGATGCGCGCAGCCAGTCGAGTACAAAATTGGCACCGATAAAACCCGCGCCGCCCGTAACCAGGATCATGAGGCTCCCTCAAGTAATGCGCGGCGAGCGCCCTCCGGGCCCTCGCCGCATCAGATTCACAAGTGCTAGTAGCTTGTAACTTGTGACCGCTACGTCAGACCGGGAATTTTAACCGGTCGACATGGCCTCCAAAGTCATGAAATGCTAATTTTGTTGGGGAGAACGATAATTATAGGGAGCCGTCGCGTGCAAAAGCCATGCCGCTAACAACTTGATACAGCGGCCTCAACTCTTCTCACGCGTGAAATTTCATGCCGCGCCATCGTTTTTAACGCAAGAAAAATTGCGCAAAAAATGATAAACCTGACCAACTTTCGCGTGCACCCGAAACACGCACTATCCGCCTCCTCATGACCCGCACCCCCATCGCCATCGGCGACATCCAAGGCTGTCATTCTGCTTTCCAGTCGCTGTTCGACAAGCTTTCAGCCCCCGCCGACACGCCGCTGTGGATCGCCGGCGACGTCGTCAACCGCGGCCCGGACTCCCTCGCCTCGCTGCGCGCGCTCGTCGACCTCGGCCCGCGTGCGACCGTCGTGCTCGGCAATCACGACCTTCACCTGCTCGCGGTCTCCGCCGGGCTGCGCACCGAACGCCCGGGCGACACGATCGGCGAGATCCTCGACGCGCCGGATGCCGATGCCCTGCTCGACTGGGTCCGCCACCGCCCGTTCGTGCACGCAGAGGACGGGATGCTGCTTGTGCATGCGGGTGTGCTGCCGCAATGGGACACCGCACTCGTGCTCGAACTCGCGGACGAACTGCAGCGCGCGCTGCGCGCGCCCGACTGGCGCGACACGCTGCAAGGCCTGTACGGCAACGAGCCGAATCAATGGAGCCCGGATCTGAAGAAGCGCGACCGGATGCGCGTCGCGTTCAACGCGTTTACGCGCGTGCGCTTCTGCACGCCCGACGGCGCAATGGAATTCAAGGCGAACGGCGGCCCCGACAGTGCGCCGCCCGGCTACCTGCCGTGGTTCGACGTACCGGGGCGCCGCACGGAGGACGTGACGGTCGTGTTCGGGCATTGGGCCGCGCTTGGCCTGATGCTGCGCCACAACGTCGTCGCGCTGGATTCGGGATGTGTATGGGGGAACCAGTTATCAGCCGTACGGCTGACGGCCGACCCTGCGCAGCGCACGGTCACGCAGGTGCAGTGCGAAGCGTGCCGCTCACCGGGCGGCGAGTAACGACACGCCGATTCACGTGACGAGGCTGCGCGTCACCCCTCGCGCCCCGGCACCGGTTCATCGGCCGCCGCATCACCCGCCGCACCGCCACCGAGTTCGGTCGCCGGATACGCATGTTTCTGCAACTCCGCGAGCGATTCGGCCGACGGCTTGCCGACCTTCTCCTGCAACGTCGCCAGCGCAGCCGCGATCGCATCGCGCGCCGCGGCGGACGTCGCCCGCCGGTCGCCGCCCGGCGCGATCGGATCGCACACGTACAGATGCACGACGAGCGGGCCGCCTCGCAGCACCATGTCGAGCGACTTGCCGAGCGACAGCTCGCCCGTGTACGCCGGCGCGACTGACTGCCGCCGCTGCGCGTCCTCGTACATCAGGCAGATCGGCTGCACCGCGCAGCCGGCCGATACCGCGGACTGGAACAGGTTCGCATGGAACGGCAGCAATTCCTGACCGTCTGACGTCGTCCCTTCCGGAAACACGCACATGAGCCCGCCGTTGCGCAGGCGCTCGGCCATCTCGTGCATGATCCGCATCGCCTCGGTGCGCTTCTCGCGCTGCAGGAACACGGTGTCGAGCTTCTCGGCAAGCCAGCCGACGACCGGCCACTGCCGCACCTCGGCCTTCGACACGAACGGCGTCGGCCGCCACGCGTTGACCGCGTAGATGTCGAGCCACGACACGTGGTTGCCGACCACGAGCGCGCTCGCGTCGAGGCGCGCGCCGTCGTTGTGGATGACGAGGCGCATCCCGCAGATCCGCAGCATCTTGAGCGTCCAGCGGCGCGTCATCTCGGCGCGGCGCGCGGGCGTGACATGCGAAAAACGCAGCGCGACGATCGCCATGCCGCGCAACAGGTGAAAGACGAGACGCAGCTTGCGAAGGGCGGTCATGGCGAGGGTCCGGCGTGGTTCAGTGGCGCTCGAACGCGACCTGCCCTGCCACGAGCGTCGCGCGCACGGTGGCCGGCAGTTCGTAGCCGAGGAACGGCGAGTTGTGGCCCTGGCTCTTCAGCGCGCGCGGCTCGACGCGCCAGTGCGCGCGCGGGTCGAACACGCACAGGTCGGCCGCGCCGCCTTCGGACAGGCGGCCTGCCGGCAGCTTCAGCACGTCGGCCGGCGCGGACGTGATGCGGCGCAGCGCCTGCGCGAGCGGCGTACGCGTCTCGTCCGCCCACTTCAGCGTCAGCGACAGCAGCAACTCGAGCCCCGTCGCGCCGGGCGTCGCTTCGCCGAACGGCAGCAGCTTCTCGTCGTCGTCGACCGGCGTGTGGTCGGAGCAGATCGCGTCGATCGTGCCGTCGGCGAGCGCCACGCGGATCGCTTCGCGGTCGCGCTCGCTGCGCAGCGGCGGATCGAGCCGGAACTGCGAATCGAAGTAGCCGATGTCGACGTCGATCAGATGCAGATGGTTCGCGCCGACGTCGCAGGTCACGGGCAACCCTTCGGCCTTCGCCTCGCGCACGAGCGCCAGGCCGGCCGCGGACGACAACCGTGCAAGGTGCACGCGCGCGCCGGTCACGCGCATCAGTTCGAAGATCGTGTGCAGCGCGATCGTCTCGGCCGCGACCGGCACGCCGGACAGCCCGAGCCGCGACGCGAGTGCGCCGCTCGCGGCCACGCCGCCGCGGCCGATGAACGCGTCGAGCGGACGCAGCCACGTCGTGTAGCCGTAGGTGCTCGCGTACTGCAGCGCGCGCAGCAGCACCTGCGTGTCGCGTACCGGCACGTTCGCTTGCGTGAAGCCGACGCAGCCGGACTCGGTCAGCGCGACCATCTCGGTGATCACTTCACCCTTGAGGCCAACCGTCAGCGCGCCCAGCGGGTGCACGTTCGCCTGGTGCAGGTTGCGTGCGCGGAACTTGAGCATCTCGACGAGGCCCGGCTCGTCGAGCACGGGGTCGGTATCCGGCGGGCACACGAGCGTCGTGACGCCGCCCGCGACGGCCGCGGCCATCTCGGACGCGAGCGTCGCCTTGTGTTCGTAGCCGGGCTCGCGCAGTCGCGCGCACAGGTCGACGAGGCCGGGCGCGACGATCAGTCCCGACGCGTCGATGGTCTTCGCGGCGTTGAAATCGGCCGGTGCGGCGCCAATCGCGGCGATCTTGCCGGCCGCGACGAATACGTCGGCCTGCCGCTCGGTGCCGGCGACCGGATCGATCAGCGTGCCGCCTTTGATATGAATCTTCATGCGCTGTCTGTGAATGCGTTGATTGCGTGAATAAGGATGCGCGAAAGCGGGCTCAATCGCTGTTGCCGGCGACGATGCCCATCACCGCCATCCGCACGGCGATGCCGAACGTGACCTGATTGAGGATCACCGACTGCGGGCCGTCGGCGACCTGCGAATCGATCTCGACGCCACGGTTCATCGGGCCCGGGTGCATCACGATCGCGTCGGGCGCGGCGAGCGCGAGGCGCTCGGGCGTCAGGCCCCACGTCTTGAAGTACTCCTGCGCGGACGGCAGCAGCGCGCCGCTCATCCGCTCGTTCTGCAGGCGCAGCATGATGATCACGTCGACGCCCTTCAGCCCTTCGTCGAGGTCGTGGAACACCTTCACGCCCATCTGCTCGAGACCGCCCGGCAGCAGCGTACGCGGGCCGATCGCGCGCACTTCCGGCACGCCGAGCGTGGTGAGCGCATGGATGTCGGAGCGCGCGACGCGCGAATGCAGGATGTCGCCGACGATCGCCACGCGCAGCTTCGTGAAGTCGCGCTTGTAGTGACGGATCGTGTACATGTCGAGCAGGCCCTGCGTCGGGTGCGCATGGCGGCCGTCGCCGGCGTTGATCACGTGAACGTGCGGCGCGCAGTGCTCGGCGATCAGGTACGGCGCGCCGCTCGACGCGTGGCGCACGACGAACAGGTCGGCATGCATCGCCGACAGGTTGTTGATCGTGTCGAGCAGCGATTCGCCCTTGCTCGTCGACGACGCATTGATGTTCAGGTTCAGCACGTCGGCCGACAGGCGCGTCGCGGCGATCTCGAAGGTCGTGCGCGTGCGCGTCGAGTTCTCGAAGAACAGGTTGAAGACGGACTTGCCGCGCAGCAGCGGCACCTTCTTCACTTCGCGGTCCGTCACGCTGACGAACTGCTCGGCCGTATCGAGGATGTGGTTGACGATCGAGCGCGGCAGGCCCTCGATCGACAGCAGGTGCTTCAGCTCGCCGTTTTTCGTGAGCTGCGGATTGCCCTTCAGGAAACCGTAGCGGAACCGGTCGGGGCTCGCGGTCGCAGCGGGATTGCCGGTGCGGCCAGTGGTGTCGGTGGTCATGGTGTGCGTGATTCCAACTATGCAAACGGGCCGCGGTGCAAACCAGCGGCCCGGGATACGGTTCGCGTGTCGTTCAGGCGCCGGGCGATTCGACGCGCAGCGTGAACTGTGCGTCGTCGCGCGCGAGCACGAGCGTCGCGCCGGCCGGCACGTCGAGTGTGCCGCCCGCGAAGCGTGCGGCGACCGGCAGCTCGCGGCCGCCGCGATCGGCCAGCACCGCGAGCTCGACCGCGGCCGGACGGCCGTAGTCGAACAGTTCGTTGAGCGCCGCGCGCACGGTGCGTCCGGTATACAGCACGTCGTCGACGAGCACGATGCGCGCGCCGTCGATCTCGAACGGCAGCGACGTCGGGCTGGCCTGGCTGTGCAGTCCCTTCTTCGCGTAATCGTCGCGATGCAGCGCGACGTTCACGACGCCGAACGCCGGTGCGCCGAGATCGCGTGCGAGGCGCTCGGCCAGCCATGCGCCGCCGCTGTGAATGCCGGCGAGCCGCGGGCCGCCCGGTTCGGCGAACGCCGTGCCGTACGCGGTGCGGATCTGGTCGAGCAGGACGCGGTAAAGCGCCTCGGCATCAATGGTGCTCATGGTCGGACAATTGATCGAGATACTGTTGAAGGATGACGCGTGCGGCCTCGGCATCGAGCATCTCCGCTCGGGCACGGCCGCGCGCGTTGCGCTCGCGCAGCCCTGCCTCGGCCTCGACCGACGAATAGCGCTCGTCGACCCACGTGACGGGCAGCCCGAAGCGGCCGTTCAGCTGGTTGCCGAAGCGCTTCGCCTGCTGCGTCATGTCGTGCGGCGTGCCGTCCGGATGCATCGGCAGGCCGACGACGAGCGCGTCCGGCCGCCATTCGGCCAGCAGGTCGCCGACCGCCTTGAAGCGGTGTTCGCGATTCAGGTTCTGGATCACGACGAGCGCACGGGCCGAGCGCGTCAGCGCGTTGCCGACCGCGACGCCGATACGTTTTTCGCCGTAGTCGAACGCCAGGAGCGTCGCATCACGCGCGCTCGCGCCACTCATGCGTGCCCTGCTTCGCCGGACAGCATCGCCGAGCTGACGCCGAGCAGGCCGAGGGCCGCTTCGAAGCGCTCTTCGGCCGGGGTGTCGAACACGATGCGCGGATCGGCGGCCACGGTCAGCCAGCCGTTGCGGGAAATTTCTTCCTCGAGCTGCCCTGCGCCCCAGCCGGCATGGCCGAGCGTCAACAGGAAGCGCTTCGGGCCGGTGCCCGTCGCGACCGCCTCGAGCACGTCCTTCGACGTCGTCATCTCCAGCCCGCCGTCGACGGACATCGACGAGTTGTAGCTCGCGCCCTCCACCGGCTCGTGCAGCACGAAGCCGCGCTCGGTCTGGACCGGGCCGCCGAAGTACACGGGAATGTGCAGCAGCGGCTCGATGTCGAGCTTCAGGTCGATGCGGTTGAACAGCGATTCGAGATCGATGTCGGTCGGACGATTGATGACGAGGCCGAGCGCGCCGCGCTCGCTGTGATCGCAAAGATAGACCACCGTTCCCGAGAACGTCGGATCGGCCATGTTAGGCATGGCGATCAGGAACTGGTTGGTGAGATTGATGCGATCGGAAGGCTTTGACATGGTTTGAATTTTAGCAAAGACGCCGCGACCTGACCGGGCCGCGATCAACAAGCAACGCCGCGCCACGCTGGCAACGGCGCGCGCGGATCACACGGCACTCTAACACGCGCGCGGGCGCTGTCGGCAGCGTGTTGCAGGCCCGCGCGACAAGGGGCGCCGCCAGGTGTCCGTCCCCTTGTTCGTCAGGTCCGGCCGAGCGCCGTGCCGAGCGCTTCGGACGCCGCGGTGAGGTCCGGCGGCGCAACGCCGGCCGCGATCTTCAGCAGCGCCGCGCGCAGCATGTCCGACGCGTGACGGTGCGCGTCGAGGCCGCCGTCGGCGAGCGGCACGCCGTGGGCGGCACGGCGCCATGCGAGGCCGAGCGTATCGGCCAGCAGTGCCGCGTGGCCGAGGCCGAGCGCGCACGCGGCCGTGCCGACCCGGTACGCGGCGCCGGACGCGTGCCACGCAGCGCCTGCGTCGGCCCGGGCCGGGTCGGCCGCGAGGTCGACCATCGACGCATCGGCCGTCTGCAGGAAATCCTCATAGGCATGCGCGTTGACGGTCACGACGCCGAGCGCGCGGGTCGGCGCGACGGCGACCGCCTCGTGCTCGGCCCGCGCAGCATCGGCCTCCCACAGCGCCTCGGACGCCGGCGTGCCGGCGACGTGCCAGTCGACCGTCAGTCCGTAGTCGTGCAGCACGTCGACGAGCGCAACGTCTTCTGCCGCAGCGCCGAACAGCGCGAAATCGCGCCACAACAGCGCCACCGTCTCGCGCACGAACTCGGGCGGTGCGCTGCGCCGGCCCTGCGCATGCTCGCCGAGCAGCAGGTTGGTCCGCGCGAGAAAGCGCTTCAACTCGGGCGCGCCGCTGGCGCGCAGCGCGCGCAGGCACGCGTTAGCGAGCCGCCAGAAATCGTACGGCCCGTCGTCGGTCAGCGCGACCTGCATCGCGTCGAGTTCGTCCAGCGCCACATCGGGCGCGCCGTGCTCCGCGCGCAGCGCGCCGAGCAGCGCCTGCTCGTAGCGGGCGCGGATCCGGGCCGCGAATGCGTCTGGCAGCTCGCGCAGCGTGGCCGGCGGCACCGCGCGGCCGACGAGCGCGAGCGCGTCGAGCGGCGCGCTCGCGCGCAGGTCGGCGGCGCTTTGCGCACGCAATGCACGGAAATGGTCGAGGAGAACGGGCGAGCAGGCGAGCTCGCGCAGGTTGTGACGCCCGACGGCCGCACGGAAGTCGCGCAGCGCGGCGCGCCAGCCGGCCGAAGTCGGCTCGGCGGCGACCAGCGGCACGCCGGCCGCCAGTTGCCCGGCGAACCGCGCGGCCGGCAGCCAGCCGGCTTCCGCCAGCACGGCCGCGGCGGCGGACAGCGGCGCAGCCGCATCGTCGTGCCGCCCGAAGGCGTCGGCGGCCGCCGCAAGCCACGCGTCGGCCGCACGCACGGCCCCGCCACGCGGGTTGGGCAATGCGTCAGGGTGGGGAACGTTCGCCGGATCGGACGTCATGGACACGCGCGCCTGTCATCGTCAAGTCGCTCGCACCACCCGCGGCGCGCGAGCGCCGGGCCGATGCGAGGCCTGAGCGGGGTGTCCGTGGGCCAGCGGTCCGGTCAGATCTGGACCATCTCGAAGTCTTCCTTGCGGGCGCCGCATTCGGGGCACGTCCAGTTGATCGGGACGTCTTCCCAGCGCGTGCCCGGGGCAATGCCCTCTTCGGGCAGCCCGGCTTCTTCGTCGTAAATCCAGCCACAAATCAGGCACATCCAGCTCTTGTATTCCATCTTAGCCGCGTCGGGAAAAGTCGGTAAATTCGGGAGCCATGATGGTACCGTGTCGGGGCCGGACTGCCTAGCAATCGCGCTGGAGGACAGCGACTACGTTGCGCTGCGCTAAAAAATCCGTCGTGCGGGCCGGATTCCACCGCATAATGGTTGAAAAGTGCGGCCTGCCGGGCAACACCGGGCCCAAAATGGCCACTCGCCTCGCCGTCCGCATCTCCGTCGCTTCCCTGTTTTTCTCTTGCCCCATTTTTACATGTCCAGCAACGCCCCTCCGATCGTCCTCACCTTCGGCCTGTCCGATCCCACCGGCGGCTCCGGCCTCCAAGCCGATCTGATGACCCTGGCGAGCATGGGCTGTCACGGCGTATCCGTCCTGACGGGCTACACCGTGCGCGACTCGGCCGCCTGCGACGAAGTGACCGGCCTCGACCCCGAGGTCGTCGCCGCGCAGGCGCGCATGCTGCTCGAAGACATGCCGGTTGCCGCGTTCAAGATCGGCGCGGCGACGCGCGCGGAAGTCGTGAGCGCGATCGCCGAGGTCGTCGCCGACTACGACGGCGTGCCGCTCGTGCTCGCGCCGGACTTCACGCTCGACGACGAACACGTGCTCGCAGCCGACGACCTGCGCGAATCGATCGCCGACCTGCTGGCGCCGCAAACCACGCTGCTGGTCGCCGATTACGCGACGCTGATCGCGCTCGCGCAGCCGGACGGCGACGCCGAGGCGCCGAATCTCGACGCGGCCGTGTCGCACCTGCTGTCGCAGGGCTGCGAATACATCCTGTCGTCGGAGCCGGGCTCGCACCGGCTCGTCAACACGCTGTACGGCGAGGAAGGCCAGCTCCGCGAGGATATGTGGGATCGCTCGCCGCACCGGCTGATGGGTATCACCGACACGCTCGGCGCGGCGATCGCGGCGCTGCTTGCAAACGGCCAGGAACCGCCCGAAGCGGTTCGCGAGGCGCAGGAATACTTGTACCAGGCCGTGCGCGACGCGTTCCGGCCCGGCATGGGCGCGTACCTGCCCGACCGGTTCTTCTGGGCGCGCAGCAATGAAGACTCGGACACGCCGCCGGCCGTGAAGGCCGACCCGGTAACGAGGACGTCGCACCGCCATTGACGCAGGCACGGCGGGCATGCCCCGCCGTCGTACCTGCCGCGCCGCTTCGGGCGCGACGCCTCCGGCCGCCCGGTGCATGCATCAAAATCCTCGCGCCAATAAAAAAAGACCCGCATCGCTGCGGGTCTTTTCTTTTGGCTGGAACGCGCATCGCTGCGCGCTCCGGACATCATCGACCGAAGTCGATTACATGTCCATGCCCATGCCGCCCATGCCGCCCGGCATGCCGCCCGGCATCGGTGCGTCTTCCTTCGGCAGTTCTGCGACAGCTGCGTCCGTCGTCAGCAGCAGGCCTGCAACCGAAGCTGCGTTCTGCAGTGCGGTACGCGTGACCTTGGTCGGGTCGACGACGCCGGCTTCAACCATGTCGACGTACTCGCCCGTTGCTGCGTTGTAGCCGTAGTTGCCCGTACCTGCAGCAACTGCCGCCACCACGACGCTGGCTTCTTCGCCGCCGTTCGTGACGATCTGGCGCAGCGGCTCTTCCATTGCGCGCAGCACGATCTTGATGCCGGCGTTCTGGTCGGCGTTCGCGCCGGTCAGGCCTGCGATCGCGGTGCGAGCGCGGATCAGCGCAACGCCGCCACCTGCCACGATGCCTTCTTCAACAGCTGCGCGCGTTGCGTGCAGTGCGTCTTCGACACGTGCCTTCTTTTCCTTCATTTCGACTTCGGTCGCTGCGCCGACCTTGATCACTGCAACACCGCCGGCCAGCTTGGCCACGCGCTCTTGCAGCTTTTCGCGGTCGTAGTCCGACGTCGCTTCTTCGATTTGCGCGCGCACTTGCTTCACGCGTGCTTCGATGTTCACGGCTTCGCCTGCGCCGTCGATGATCGTCGTGTTTTCCTTGCCCACTTCGATGCGCTTCGCCTGGCCCAGTTCTGCCAGCGTTGCTTTCTCGAGCGTCAGGCCGGTTTCTTCGGCGATCACTTGGCCGCCGGTCAGGATCGCGATGTCTTCCAGCATCGCCTTGCGACGATCGCCGAAGCCAGGCGCCTTGACCGCAACGGTCTTCAGGATGCCGCGGATGTTGTTCACGACCAGCGTTGCGAGCGCTTCGCCTTCGATGTCTTCAGCGATGATCAGC
Organism: Burkholderia sp. BCC1999; assembly: GCF_905339975.1. Taxonomy (NCBI): domain Bacteria; kingdom Pseudomonadati; phylum Pseudomonadota; class Betaproteobacteria; order Burkholderiales; family Burkholderiaceae; genus Burkholderia; species Burkholderia sp. BCC1999. Next base: position 218,946 of record NZ_CAJPHP010000005.1, read on the forward strand.
AGCGGACGGCCAGCCTTCGCGACTTGCTCGAGTACCGGCAGCAGATCACGGATGTTCGACACCTTCTTGTCGTGCAGCAGCACGAACGGGTTGTCGAGGACGGCGACTTGCTTTTCCGGGTTGTTGATGAAGTACGGCGACAGGTAGCCGCGGTCGAATTGCATGCCTTCGACGACGTCGAGTTCGTCGGCCAGCGACTTGCCGTCTTCGACGGTGATGACGCCTTCCTTGCCGACCTTGTCCATCGCTTCAGCGATGCGATCGCCGATCGACGTGTCGCTGTTCGCCGAGATCGAGCCGACCTGTGCGATTTCCTTGTTCGTCGTGCACGGCTTGCTGATCTTCTTCAGCTCTTCGACAGCCGCTGCGACTGCCTTGTCGATGCCGCGCTTCAGGTCCATCGGGTTCATGCCCGATGCGACGTACTTCATGCCTTCGCGAACGATCGATTGCGCGAGGACGGTTGCCGTCGTCGTGCCGTCGCCTGCGTTGTCGCTGGTCTTGGAAGCAACTTCCTTGACCATTTGCGCGCCCATGTTCTGGAGCTTGTCCTTCAGCTCGATTTCCTTCGCGACCGACACACCGTCCTTGGTGACCGTCGGGCCGCCGAAGCTGCGCTCGAGCACCACGTTGCGGCCCTTCGGACCCAGCGTGACCTTGACTGCGTTGGCGAGAATGTTCACGCCTTCGACCATCTTCGAACGGGCGGAATCGCCGAATACGACGTCTTTAGCTGCCATCTTCTAACTCCTTGAATTCTTGGGAATATGTACCGTCGGTGGACGCTTAGTTAGCGTTGACCACGGCCATGATGTCTTCTTCGCGCATGACCAGCAGTTCCTGGCCGTCGACCTTGACGGTCTGGCCTGCGTACTTGCCGAACAGGACGCGATCGCCGACCTTCACGTCGAGCGCGATCGGTGCACCCTTGTCGTCACGCTTGCCCGGGCCGACCGCGAGGATCTCGCCTTGATCCGGCTTTTCAGCAGCGGCTTCGGGGATCACGATGCCCGAGGCGGTCTTGGTTTCCTGATCCAGGCGCTTGACGATCACGCGATCGTGCAAAGGACGAAGGTTCATATTCACTCCTCTCTTGACTGAGATTGAAGAACGCTTAGGGAATCTGCCCGGCGGATCGCCCGGCAGAGAATTGTTAGCACTCTCGTGCAGCGAGTGCTAATTATATGGACGGGTTTTGACAAATTCAAGAAGGGGAGCCGGACGAATTTTCAACGCGGCCCGGCAGCAGGAAAAACACCCGAAAATCACAAAAAACCCTTTCAAAACAAAACCCTGACCCACGCCACCCGGCCTGACAGGCAGGCCCGCGCGACCTGCGAATCGCATCCAGCCCCGTTTGGACACCGGGTAAGCACGGAGTTCCTGCGACCGGCGACATCGCATCGAAAAGCCCGCGCAGGCGTCGATTCCGTCCGCCGCAACGCGGCCGTTCACCCTGCCCGGCGACCGTCGCGCCCCCTGTCCAGCGATCCATCGCTCCGCATCGAAGCATTCATTTTCATTACGCCGATATTTACGTTTTTATTCCATGAAAACACCCGCCGGGCCCCGTCCGTAAGCCCTCCCATTACATTCAGTAATTTAGATGCGAATCATTCTCGTTTACATTGACATTCCCATTCGAGACTCCTACGATGCGCCGCGTTGCGCTCTTCTTCATGCCCTGGCCGATCGGTGCCGAGCGTCGGGACAGCGACCGACAAGCAGGACTCCAAACCAATTAGAACCAGGGATTTGATATGAAGGTTGCGTCGTTCCATGGAGACCGCGTCCGCGCCCGGATGCGCCCCGCCGCCTGTGCGGCCGTCCTCGCATGCGCCTCGTTCGCGAGCGGCGCTGCGTTCGCCGCCACGCCGGTCGACGCGCAGCCCGAAGCGCCCGAGGCCGACCTCACGATCCAGGCGAAGCCGACCGACATGTGGACCGGCATCTGGACGCGCCAGAGCCTGCTCGGCGACATGGGCGGCATCCGCCCGTGGCTCGGCAAGTACGGTGCGACGCTGCAGATCACCGAAACCAGCGAATACCTCGCGAACCTGCGCGGCGGCCTGAACCGCGGCGGCGCCTACGACGGACTGACGACGGCCACGTTGACGGTCGACACGCAGAAGGCGATCGGCTTGGCCGGCGGCACGTTCAACGTCAGCGCGCTGCAGATCCACGGCACCAACCTGAGCGCGCGCAACCTCGGCACGCTCAACACCGCGAGCGGCATCGAGGCGCAGGACACGACGCGCCTGTGGGAGCTCTGGTACCAGCAGTCGTTCCTCGACAAGCGCGTCGACGTGAAGATCGGCCAGCAGAGCCTGGATCAGGAATTCATGGTCAGCACGTATGCGAACACGTTCGTCAACACGATGTTCGGCTGGCCCGCGCTGCCGTCGTACGATCTGCCGAACGGCGGCCCCGCCTATCCGCTCGCCGGCCTCGGCGTGCGCGTGCGCGCGCAGATCACGCCGAAGCTCACCGCGCTCGCGGGCGTGTTCGACGGCGATCCGCTCGGCAACAACCCGAGCAACCTGAGCGGCACGAACTTCAACCTGCACAACGGCACGCTCTATATCGGGGAGCTGCAATACGCACTGAACCAGCCGTCCGACGGCGAAATGGATACCGGGCACTCGAACGGGCTGCCGGGCACCTACAAGATCGGCGTCTGGTATCACAACGGCCGCTTCGCGGACCAGAGCACCGGCACCGACGGGCTGTCGCTCGCCGATCCGGCGTCGAACGGCAACGCGCAGCAGCATCACGGCGACTACAGCTTCTACGCGGTGGCCGACCAGATGATCTGGCGCCCCGACCCGACCGGCCCGAGGAGCCTCGGCGTGTTCGCACGCGTGATGGGCGCGCCGGGCGACCGCAACCTCGTGAGCTTCGCGGCCAACGCGGGCATCGTGCTGAAGGCGCCGTTCGAAGGCCGCGACAACGACAGCGTCGGCCTCGCCGTCACGTACATCCAGGTCGGCAGCCACGTGACCGACCTCGACCAGGCCGCGCGGACGTTCGCGGCCGGCCCGTACGGCGTACGCACCCGCGAGACGACCGTCGAGGCGACCTACCAGTACCAGATCAACCCGTGGTGGGTCATCGCGGCCGATGCGCAGTACACGTTCAACGCCGGCGCGGGCCAGAACCCGAGCGACGCAACCCAGCCGCTACGCAACACGTTCGTGCTCGGCGCGCGCACGACGATCACGTTCTGAGCACCGCGTACACGCTACCCGCCCACGCCACCCGTTTTCGCGCGCCGCCGGCGCGGCGCGCTCCCCAGGAGATCCCGATGATTCAATCCGCCCCGCTTCGCCGCCTCGCGACGGGCGCGCTGGCCGCCGCCGCGCTGACGGCCGCCGCCGGCGCGTTCGCCGAGCCGCAAGGCTTCCTCGAGACGCTGCATCGCCATACGCTGCTCGTCAACACGGTGCCCGACAACGGCGACCAGAACCCGTACGCGATCGCGGTCGCGCCGGTGTCGGCCGGCGCGATCCAGGCAGGCGACGTGCTCGTCGACAATTTCAACAACGCGGCGAACCTGCAGGGCACCGGCAGCACGATCGTCAACTACCGGCCGTCGACCAAGCAGATGAGCCTGTTCGCGACGATCCCGCGCGACCTGAAGGCGTGCCCGGGCGGTGTCGGCCTGTCGACCGCGATGACGATGCTCAAGTCGGGCTGGGTGATCGTCGGCAGCACGCCGAGCAACGACGGCACGACGTCGACCAAGGGCGCCGGCTGCCTGATCGTGCTCGATCCGCAAGGCAAGATCGCATCGACGTGGTCGAGCGCGAACATCAACGACCCGTGGGGCAACATGGCCGTAGTCGACCGCGGCGACAGCGCGACGCTGTTCGTCAGCATGGCCGGCTTCGGTGTCGGCGGCGCGGACGGCAATCCGCCCGTCTACAAGCAGGCGACCGTGCTGCGTCTCGACCTCGACGTGCCGGCCGGCAAGCCGCCCGTCATCAAGCAGGAAACGGTCGTCGCGAGCGGCCTCGGCGCGCAGGCCGACAAGGGCGTGTTCCTGGTCGGCCCGACCGGCCTCGCGCTGTCGGGCGACCAGAAGAAGCTGTACGTATCGGATGCGATCGGCAACCGCGTCGTCGAGATCGACGATCCGCTCACGCGCGACACGAGCGCGGGCGTCGGCCGCCAGGTCACGGCCGACGGCTTCCTGCGCCGCCCGCTCGCGCTCGCGACCGCGCCGAACGGCCATCTGCTCGCGACCAACGCACTGAACGGCCAGGTCGTCGAGATCGATCCGGTCGCCGGCAAGCAGCTCTATGCGCGCTGGATCGACACCGACAAGGCGCAATCGCCGCCCGGCAACGGCGACCTGTTCGGGATCGCGATGACGCCGGCCGGCGACGGCTTCTATTACGTCCAGGACGACGTCAACACGCTGATGCTCGCGAAGTAACGGAGCCGACCATGGCAGACGATCTGAACCCGCCGTCGCGCCCCGCGCGCCGCGGCTTTCTGAAGGCCGGCGGCGCCGCGGTGGCCGCGGGCCTCGCAGCGGGCACGATGCCGGCCGCCCGCGCGGCCGATGCGGCGCCCGCGGCCGCACCCGGCGCGCACGCACACGACGACGACATCGAGCCGTTCTACGGCAAGCACCAGGGCGGCATCACGACGCCGCAGCAGCGCAACGCGTATTTCGCGGCGCTCGACCTCGCCACGACCAAACGCGCGGACGTGATCGCGCTGCTGAAGACCTGGACCGACGCGGCCGCGCGCCTCACGCGCGGCGACACCGCGCAGCCATTGCCGGCGACCGGCGGTGACGACATCGCGCCGGCCGACTCGGGCGACGCGCTCGGCATCGGTGCGTCGCGGCTGACGATCACGTTCGGCTTCGGGCCCGGCCTGTTCGCGGTTGCGGGCAAGGACCGCTACGGCCTCGCGAAGCAGCGCCCCGCCGCACTCGTCGACCTGCCGCGCTTCAACGGCGACCAGCTGATTCCGGAGAAGACCGGCGGCGACCTGTTCATCCAGGCGTGCGCGAACGACGCACAGGTTGCGTTCCACGCGGTGCGTCAGCTCGTGCGCCTCGGCGGCAACGCCGTGCAGATGCGCTGGGGCCAGGCCGGCTTCACGTCCGGCAAGCCGGGCGAGACGCCGCGCAACCTGATGGGCTTCAAGGACGGCACGATGAACCCGTCGCGCGACGATCCGGCCGCGATGAACGAATTCGTGTGGGCCGGCAACGAAGGCCCGGCATGGATGAACGGCGGCACCTACACGGTCGTGCGCCGCATCCGCATCACGCTCGAACACTGGGACAACACCGAGCTCGGTTTCCAGGAGCAGGTGTTCGGCCGCAAGAAGTACAGCGGCGCGCCGATCGGCGGCAAGCAGGAGTTCGAGGCGCTCGACCTCGACGCGGTCGACAAGGACGGCAATTCGGTGATCCCCGACAACGCGCATGCGCGTCTCGCCTCGCCGCAGGTGAACAACGGCGCGCAGATCCTGCGACGCGCGTACTCGTACAACGACAGCGCGAACTTCTACATCGAGCGCTGGCCGCCGTGGCGCCAGCAGACCGAGTACGACGCGGGGCTGATGTTCGTCGCGCACCAGCGCGACCCGCGCCGTGGCTTCATTCCTATCAACGAGAAGCTCGCGAAGCTGGACATCATGAACCAGTTCACCACGCACGTCGGCAGCGCGATCTTCGCGTGTCCGCCGGGCGCGCAACCCGGTTCGTACATCGGCGCTGCGCTGTTCGAAGCGTAACGGCACGACGACGTAACGACACGCAACGCCCCCCTTTTCCCCGGCCCGTCCGGATGAAACTCACGACGACGACATGAACACTTCACCCGTTAGCCGCCCGCTGCGGCACCTGATCTCCGCGGCTGCCGCCGCGCTCATGCTGACCGGCGCGCTGCACGTCTCGCACGCGCATGCCGCGACGCTCACGCTGTACAACGCGCAGCACGAGCAGGTCGTCAACCAGCTCGTCAAAGACTTCGAAGCACAGAGCGGCATCACCGTGAAGGTGCGCTCGGGCGAAGGCCCCGCGCTCGCCGCGCAGATCGTCGCGGAAGGCGACCGCACGCCGGCCGACGTGTACTTCACCGAGAACTCTCCGGAGCTCGTGCTGCTCGACCGCAAGGGCCTGCTCGCGAAGACCGACGGCGCCGCACTGCAGGCGGTGCCCGCGCGCTTCAACCCGGCCGACGGCAACTGGGTCGGCGTGCTCGCGCGCGAGAACGTGCTCGTCTACAACACCGCGAAGCTCCAGCCGCAGCAACTGCCCGCGTCGCTGCTCGATCTCGCGAAGCCGGAATGGAAAGGCAAGGTCGGCGTCGCGCCGAGCGATGCGGACTTCCTGCCGCTCGTGAGCGCGGTGCTCGCGCTGCACGGCGAGGCCGCGACGCTGCAATGGCTGAAGGGCCTGAAGGCCAACGCGCAGATCTTCGACGACGACGAAGGCGTGACCGCGGCCGTCAACCGCGGCGGCGTGCTGACCGGCATCATCAACAACTACTACTGGGACCGCCTGCACGCGGAGCTCGGCGACAAGTCGACGAAGAGCGCGATCCATCACTTCGGCAACCATGACGTCGGCGCAGCCGTGAACGTGTCGGGCGCCGCGGTGATGAAGGCGTCGAAGCACCAGGCCGACGCGCAGAAGTTCGTTGCGTATCTCGTCAGCGAGCGAGCGCAGAAGCTGATGGCGAACGGCCACATCAGCTTCGAGTATCCGCTGCACCCGGGCGTCGCGCCTGATCCGATCCTGAAGCCGTTCAACGAACTGAGCCCGCCTGCGCTGACGTTCGAACAGCTCGGCGACGACAGCCAGGCCGGCAAGCTGCTGCGCCAGGCCGGCCTGCTCTGACCGTGAGCGACGCCGTGTCCCGCGCGGCGCGCACCGCGCGCGACGGCGAGCGCACCGCGACGCGGCGGCGCCCGTCGCGCGCGCTCGTCGCGGCGGCCGCGTGCGGGCCGCTCGCGATCCTGCTGCCGCTCGCCTTCACGCTGTACCGCGCGGCCACCTTCGGCGTCGACGATGCGATCGAGCTACTGTGGCGTCCGCTCGTCGGCGAACTGCTCGTCAACACGCTGTCGATCACGCTCGCCGCGACGCTCGCGTGCACACTGCTCGGCACCGCGGTCGCGTGGTTCATCGAGCGCACCGACCTGCCCGCGCGGCCGCTGTGGACCGCGCTCGCCGCCGCCCCGCTCGCGGTGCCGCCGTTCATCACGAGCTATGCGTGGGTGTCGCTGAGCCTCGATCTGCAGGATTTCCTCGGCGCGCTGATCGTGCTGACGTCCGCGTACTTCCCGCTCGTCTACCTGCCGGTAGCCGCCGCGTTGCGCGAGCTCGACCCCGCACTCGAAGAAAGCGCGCGCACGCTCGGCTGCTCGCCGTGGCATACGTTCTTTCGTGTCGTGCTGCCGCAGTTGCGCCCCGCGCTGTGCGGCGGGATGCTGCTCGTCGCACTCGGCGTGCTGTCCGAATTCGGCGCGTTCCAGTTGCTGCGCTTTCGCACGTTCACGACCGAGATCTATGCGGAATACCGCACCGCGTTCGACGGCGGTGGCGCGTCGCTGCTTGGCTGCGTGCTGATCGCGCTGTGTCTGCTGTGCCTCGCGATCGAAGCGCGCGCGCGCGGCCATGCGCGCTACGGCCATACGCACCGCGCCGCGCGCCGCGTCGCGATGCGTTATCCGCTCGGCTCTCTGCGCGGCCTCGTCGCCGTCGCGTTCGCCGCGCTCGCGGCCGCGACGCTTGGCGTGCCGCTCGCGATGATCGGCTATTGGCTCACGCAGCAAGGTGCCGCCGCCGTCACGCCGGCCGACGTGTCGCCCCAACTGCTGTGGCAGACCGCACTCGCTTCAAGCGGCTACGGCCTCGCGGCGGCGGCCGTCACGACGCTGCTCGCGCTGCCGCTCGCGTTCCTGCTGGTCCGTCATCCGGGCCGCGTCGCGACCTTCCTCGAACGCACCGCGATGACCGTGCAGGGCGTGCCGGGCATCGTCGTCGCGCTTGCGATCGTATCGATCACGGTGCGGCTGCTGCAGCCGCTCTATCAGAGCGCGCCGGCGCTCGTCGCCGCGTACGCGATCCTGTTCCTGCCGCTCGCGGTCGTCAGCGTACGCGCGGCGCTGTCGCACGTGCAGGTCCGGCTCGAGGAAACCGCACGCTCGCTCGGCCTCGGCTGGCGCGCGACACTCACGCGCGTGGTGCTGCCGCTTGCGGCGCCCGGCCTCGGCGCGGCCGCGACGATGGTGTTCATCTCGGTCGTGACGGAACTCAACGCGACGCTGCTGCTGTCGCCGATCGGCACGCGCACGCTCGCGACGCAGGTGTGGAGCGATACGGCGACGCTCGCGTTCGCCGCCGCCGCACCCTATGCCGCGCTGCTCGTCGCGCTGTCGCTCGGCGCGTCGGGACTGCTGTTCCTGCTGCTCGGCCGCGCGTCGGTGCGCGACTGAGCGCCGCCCTTTTTCCCGGAACCGCCCATGAGCGAACTACGCATCCACGGCCTGTCCAAATCGTTCGGATCGCATACCGTCCTGCACGACATCGACCTCACGGTGCGGCGCGGCTCGCGCCTCGCGCTGCTCGGCCCGTCCGGCAGCGGCAAGACGACGCTGCTGCGCGTGCTGTGCGGCTTCGAGCGCGCCGAGCGCGGCACCGTCGAGATCGACGGGCGCCGCGTGGCCGCACCCGACGTGCACCTGCCGCCCGAACGGCGCCGGATCGGCTACGTGCCGCAGGAGGGCGCGCTGTTTCCGCACCTGTCGGTGGCCGACAACATCGCGTTCGGGCTGCCGCGCGCGGCGCGGCGGCGCCATCACCGTGTCGACGAACTGCTCGAGATGGTCGGGTTGCCCGCGTCGTACGCGAGCCGTGCGCCGCAGCAGTTGTCCGGCGGCCAGCAGCAGCGCGTGGCACTCGCGCGGGCGCTCGCACCCGAACCCTCGCTCGTGATCCTCGACGAACCGTTCTCCGCGCTCGACACGTCGCTGCGTCACGAAACGCGCAGCGCGGTCGCCGACGCGCTCGCCGCGGCCGGCGCGACGTCGGTGCTCGTCACGCACGACCAGCCCGAGGCGATGACGCTCGGCGACGAAGTGGCGGTGATGTGGCAAGGCAGGCTCGTGCAGACGGCCGCGCCGCAGATGCTGTACCGGCAGCCCGTCACGCGCGACGTCGCGTCGTTCGTCGGGCAGGCCGTACTGCTTGCGGGTCACGTGCGCGATGCACGCATCGCCTGTGCGCTCGGCGAGCTGCCGCTCGTCGCGCCGCTGCCTGACGGGCCGGCCGACGCGATGCTGCGTCCCGAGCAGATCGGCATCGTGCCGGTCACGCAGGTCGATGCGGCGCGCGGTCATACGGCGCGCGTCGAAGCCGCACAGTTCGCGGGCCAGGATGCCGACGTGCTCGCGCGTCTCGATGCCGATCGCGACGTGCTCGTGCGTATCCGCGTGCCGGGACACCGGTGCCCGGCGCTCGGCGAACGCGTCGCGCTGGTGGTGGACGGTGCGGTGATGGCGTACGCGCGCTGAGCGACGCGTCTCCACGCATCGCTACACGTCGCTACGCATCGGCGCAATCCGCGTCCGACAGCGGCCGGAAGGTCCGGCCATCCGTCTCGACGGCCACATCCAGCAACCGCGCGAGCCCCTTCGCGCCTTCGCGCATCACGACGTCGTGATTCCAGCGGAACAACGGGCGCGCGAGCGGCTCGAGCCAGTTCATCCAGCGCACCCGCGTGCGGATGTGCCAGTCGTAGCGCACGACGGTGCGCGCGCCGTCGCCGGCGAACGACCAGCGTCCATCACCTTCGATCGCGCCGCTCGCGCGGCCTTCGAGCGCATGCAGCCGCTCGACGCGCCGCACGCGCATGTCGAAGGTCAGCCGGTACGGCAATGCACCCTTCCACGTATACCGGTGCAGCGCACCGACGCCACGCGCGTCGCCGTGCTCGATCTCGACGGTGCGCTCCGCGCCCTTCCACCAGTCGGGCCAGCGGTCGACCTGGTAGATCGCCTCCCAGACCGCCGCGAGCGGGGCATCCACGCGCCAGATCGTCGAGAACCGGTATTCCGCCATGCAGCCTCCGGCATGTCCGTCGGGAAAACAGATTCGTGCATCGGTCAGGGTGTGAAGAAACGCTCGGGAAACGCGACGTCGATTTCCACGTCGTCGAGCGTCACGGTTTCGAGCGGCACGTCGTCATCGTCGGCGAAGCTGACGACCTTCAACGGAAAGCCGTCCTCGGCGTCCAGCCACAGCCGGTAACGATGTACGCCGTCGACCATGTGCGCCGGCGCGCCGGTGACCGATACGCGCAGTGCGGTCCGGCCGCCGACGGCCTCCTCGCCCTCGGTCACCGTCGCGCCACCCTGCTGCAGCGCATGAACGTTGCGCAGCAGTTCACCGACGTCCGACCGGTCGACCCGGTGGCCGCTGCGGTCGCGCACGAGCGGATTGGACGGCGACAGCGTCAGCGCGGGCGGCGCATGCGCGCCGAACGGGCGCAGCCGCACCTTGCCGTCGCCGGGGTCGTACGCGAGCACCGCGCCGTGATGCGGCGACACGAAATCCATCCGGACGAAGCCCGGTTTCAGGTAGGCGTAGCGGAATTCGGTGTGTTCGCCGCTGCGCGCCGACGAGCGGATCGTCGCGCGGTACGAGTGGACATGATCGAAATGCGCCTGGGCGACGGTCACGGGGTCGGCTGTCATGCTCGCTCCTATCAGGCTCGCGGCCAGCAACGCGGCGATCACGGCGCCGCCTCGACATCGAGCACGCCTTCCATCCCGCGCTCGCGATGGCTCCTGAAAAACAGCAGCCGATGCGTGCAATAGTAGGCGAACCGGCCCGTCTGCGCCGGCGTGAAACGGAACGTCTTCGGCGTCGTGCCGAGCTCGGTATGCACCGCGATGCCGGCCTGCGACGGCGCATCGATCTCGAAGCTGTGCGGCACGACGCCGGGCTCGGCCGACACGGTCAGCTCAACCGGTACGTGCGCACGGACGATCACATGGTTCGGCCGGAAGAAATAACTGCCGCCGACGATGGCGACCCGCTGCACGCCGTCGGCGTCGACCGGCACGCGCACCGGCGCCTCGCCGTCCGCCCGCGCGAGGGTCGCACCTGCAGCAAGCACTGCCAGCACGAGCACCTTCGTCGTCATCGTCTTCATCGCCTGCTCCCTGCCGGTGTCGCGCGTCAGCCCTTCCACGCGTCGGTCGAGCCGCCGAGCGCGCCGCACGCCTCGATCGCGAGTTCGCGCAGGCGCCGTTCGTCGCCGCGGCCGGACAACGCATAGCCCATGCCGCGATCCGACCAGAAATACGTGTAGCGGCCGTCGGCCGACATCGACTGCGGGGCGAGATGCCGCGCATCGTAGGCGGTCATGTACAGCGTCACACGGGCGCCGTCCGCGCGCTGGTACATGAACTGCGCGGCCGGCCCGCCGTCGCCGGGGAGCAACCGGCCACCCAGCAGCACGTAACCGTATTCGTCGAGCGACGGGGCGCGCACGGGACGCCCGACACGCGCCGACAACCACGCGGCTAGGTGCACGGGATCGCCCGCGCCGACCTCGACCGGATGGTCGCGATCGGCTGCGTACACGGCATACGCGACATCGGCACGCGCGGCGAACGCCGGGTCGCGGCCGAATGCCAGCCATCCCGCATGCAGCGCCACGCCGATCAGCAGCCCGGCCGCCAGCCCCGCGAACGCGTACGAGAATGCACGGCGGCGCGGCGCGCGACGCTGTACGAACAGCGCGGGCGCCGCACCCGGCAGCGGGAACAACGCTTTCAGTGCGTCGCGCTGCGCGCGGTAATGCGCGAATCGTTCGACTTCCTCCGGATCGGACTGCAGACGCTCGAGCATCTCGCGCTGCTCATCCCCGGACAGCTCGCCGTCCAGCAACGCGGACAGCAGTTGCGCCGACGCATCGTCGTCCCGCTCGTTCGAAAGCTTGTGCGGATCGTCCATCATGTTTTCCCGATCACCCGTAATGCGGCCGTGCCGTGCGGCGACGGCTCGTCCGACAGCAGTGCGCGCATCTGCGCGCGCGCCCGCGCGAGCCGCGACATCACGGTACCCACCGGTACGCCGAGCACCTGCGCGGCATCGCGATAGCTCAACTCTTCAAGCGCGACCAGCAGCAGCACCTCGCGCTGTTCGACCGGCAGCCGGTACAGCGCGCGCTGCACGTCGCGCAGCACCAGCCCGCCGATCTCGCCAGCCGGCGCGGCCATCGTCTGCCACGGTGCGGTCGCGTCGTCGACCGCGATTTCGTGCCGCGCGCGCAACTGGTCGATGAAACGGTGCCGCAACAGCGTCAGCAGCCACGCGCGCAGGTTGCCGCCATCGCGCGGCGGCCGGTTCAGCGCACGCTCGAGCGTGTCCTGTACGAGATCGTCCGCCCACGCGCGGTCGCCCGTCAGCGCACGCGCATAGCGCGCGAGATGCGGCAGCCACACCAGCAGATCCGATTCGTAGCTCATCAGGAAGCCTTGCGCGTCAGCGTCGCCGCACGGTCACGGGCGCGCGACGTGCCACATGCCGCCGATCCCGTCGCCGCCCGCGTCGCCGGCCTTGCGGTCCATCTTCCAGCGGTACAGCGGGCGGCCGCGGTACGCCCATTGTTTCTTGCCGTCGTCGCGCGCGACGAGGCTCAGCGCACCCGATGCCTTGTCGTACGCATCCGCGATCGCGGGCGGCCAGTTGGCCGCGCACGCGCTGTCGCACACGCTCTTGCCGGGCGCATCGCGATCGAACACGTACAGCGTCATGTGCGCCTCGTCGACCAGTTTCCCGTCGCCGACCTGAGGCGGTTCCGCGGCCGCCGGCCGCACGATCGCCGCGGTCAGCGCGGCAGCAAAGAGCATCCGTTTCATTCCCGTTCTCCTTGGCAGGGCCTTGCGGCACGGCGCCGCCGGACGGGACGATCGGTTTCGTTGCGACCATTATCCCGCCGGCCGGTCGTGCCGGAACTCGGTATGTAAACGGACGGCTGGAACCGGTTATTCCATGCTGCGCCGCAACGAACGGCGGCGATCGTTCATGCGACGAAAGACAGCGGGAAACCCCAAAAGACAACGCGGCATGACATCGCTGTCATGCCGCGTGGTGCGACCCGTATTGCGCGACCGTTGCGCACGGCGGCCGGAGCGGCGCCGCCGTGCGGGTCCGGCCCGTTACTTCGGCAGCGCGCCAGTCAGCGACTGGAGCAGCGACGTCACCGGTGCGAGCGGGTTGTTCGGCGAGCTGTTGCCGGAATGCGGCGTCACCGACAGGCCCGGCGCGGAGCCAAGCGCCGTACCCACCGACGTGCCGACCGCATTGACGACCGTCGTCGTCGAGTTGGCACCCGTCGTCAGCAGCGAGCCGACTGCACCGGCCGTGCCGCCGGCCGCGTTCGTGCCCGAGCCGAGCAGGCTGCCGCCTGCCGCTGCCGTCGAACCGGCCGCGCCCGACAGCGCACCGGCCACCTGGCCAAGGGCTGCCGGACCGCTCGCGAGTGCGCCCGTCACCGAACCGAGTGCGCCGGTCAGTGCGCCGGCCGGGTTGCCGCCGCCCGTCAGGCCGTTCACGAGGTTCGTGATCGGCGCGATCGGGCTGTTGCCCGCCGCACCCGACAGCGCGCCGACGACCTGGTTCACGACGCCTTGCACCGGCGCCAGCGGGTTCGAGCCGCCGAGGTTGCCGAGGGCGCCCGTCACCGAGTTCAGCGCGCCCGTCAGTGCACCGGCCGGATTGCCGCTGCCGAGCGTGCCGACGACCTGGTTGACGACACCCTGCACCGGCGCCAGCGGGTTCGTGCCGCCGAGGTTGCCGAGGGCACCCGTCACCGAGCTGACCGCGTTGCTCAGCGCACCGGCCGGGTTGCTGCCGCCGAGCGTGCCGACGACCTGGTTGACGACACCTTGCACCGGCGCCAGCGGGTTCGAGCCGCCGAGGTTGCCGAGAGCGCCCGTTACCGAACCGAGTGCGCCGGTCAGCGCACCGGCCGGATTGCCGCCCGGTAGCGCGTTCTGCAGGCCGTTGACGAGGTTCGTGATCGGCGCGATCGGGCTGCCGCCGCCTGCACCCGACAGCGTGCCGACGACCTGGTTCACGACGCCTTGGACCGGCGCCAGGGAATTTGCGCCGCTGAGCGCACCCGTCACCGAGTTCAGCGCGTTCGTCAGCGCGCCGGCCGGATTGTCGTTGCCGAGCGTGCCTGCGAGTTGCGTAACGACGCCTTGCACCGGTGCCAGCGGGCTTCCTGCGCCGCCGAGGTTGCCGAGCGAGCCGGTGATCGTGTTGACCGTGTTGCTCAGCGCGCCGGCCGGGTTGCCGCCACCGAGCGCGCCCGTCACCTGGTTCACGACACCTTGCACCGGTGCCAGCGGGTTCGAGCCGCCACCGATACCGCCCAGTGCACCCGTGACCGTGCCGAGTGCGCCAGTCAGTGCGCCTGCAGGGTTGCCGCCGCCCAGCGCGCCCGTCACTTGATTAACGACACCTTGCACCGGTGCCAGCGGATTCGAGCCGCCACCGATGCCGCCCAGGGCACCCGTGACCGTGCCGAGTGCGCCGGTCAGTGCGCCTGCCGGGTTGCCGCCGCCGAGCGCGCCCGTTACTTGATTCACGACGCCTTGCACCGGAGCCAGCGGATTCGAGCCGCCACCGATGCCGCCCAGGGCGCCCGTCACCGTGCCGAGTGCGCCAGTCAATGCACCAGCCGGATTGCCGCTACCGAGCGCGCCCGCGACACCGTTCACGACACCTTGTACCGGCGCCAACGGGTTCGAGCCGCTGCCGAGATTGCCCAGCGCGCCCGTCACCGTGTTGACGACACCCGTCAGTGCGCCCGCCGGATCGCCGCCGCCGATCGAGCCCGTGAGCCCGTTCACGACGCCCTGCACCGGAGCCAGCGGATTCGAGCCCCCACCGATGCCGCCCAGGGCGCCCGTCACCGTGCCGAGTGCGCCGGTCAGTGCGCCTGCCGGGTTGCCGCCACCCAGCGCGCCCGTCACTTGATTCAAGACACCTTGCACCGGTGCCAGCGGGTTCGAGCCCCCGCCGATACCGCCCAATGCACCCGTCACCGTGCCGAGTGCGCCGGTCAGTGCGCCTGCAGGGTTGCCGCCGCCCAGCGCACCCGTCACTTGATTCACGACGCCTTGCACCGGTGCCAGCGGGTTCGAGCCGCCACCGATACCGCCCAGTGCACCCGTGACCGTGCCGAGTGCGCCGGTCAGTGCACCGGCCGGGTTGCCGCCACCCAGCGCCCCCGTCACTTGATTCACGACACCTTGCACCGGTGCCAGCGGATTCGAGCCGCCACCGATACCGCCCAGGGCGCCCGTTGCAGTGCCGAGCGCGTTACTCAGCGCACCGGTCGCCGTGTTCAGCGCGCCCGTCAGCGCACCAGCCGGATTGCCGCCGCCAAGCGCCCCCGTCACCTGATTCACCACACCCTGCACCGGCGCCAGCGGGTTCGACCCACCGCCGACATTACCCAATGCGCCCGTTACGGTGCCAACGGCATTGCTCAGCGCCCCCGTCGCCGTATTCAGCGCACCGGTCAGCGCGCCTGCCGGGTTGCCGCCACTCAGTGCACCTGTCACCTGGTTCAACACACCCTGGACCGGCGCGAGCGGCTGCACCGTGCCGCCGCCACCACCAAGTGCGCCCGTTACCGCCCCCACGGCACCCGACAGCACTTGTCCCGGATCGCCGAGCGAGGTCTGGATCGCACCCGACCCGCCCGCCGCCACGGTGACCGAACCCAGCGGCGACGTGCCCGTGGCGACCAGCCCGACTGACACGCCGTTCGTCGGCGGGTTGACGATCACTTGCGGGATCGGCAGCGAATCGAGGACGCCCGCGACCGCGGAACCCGAAGCCAGTACCCCGAACACCGTCGCGACCGACAGCGCCACACCCGTCAATTTAAGATTGTGTCCCATCGTTATTTTCCCCATCTCGGTTGGCACTACGTTGACAAAGCATGGGGACGGTTTGCACGAAGCGTGCCAATTCAAAAAAGCGGATTGATTCGTCTGCGCATTGGCGGTCAATAACGCTTTTTTAATCGATTTCAGACGAAATTCGCGGGTCACGAAGGGTTGACCGGCATCAATTGTCAGATGAAAAAGGCCGGCGAAGCACGGATGTAACGTAACGTTTGCGAGCCCCGTAGTAACGTGTTCCGGTACATTCCGCGTAACGCCGGAACACCCGGTCGCGATGGTGCCCTATACGGTCACGGCCGGCTTCCCATTACGCATTTCAGCAATATGAAAATGCATTGATAAATCGCGGATTTTCTGATTTTCTTTATTCCGCGATTATCTTTCTTGTCGATTACGCAGATCATTTCCGCGTCGCGTGATTTTCGATTACCCGGATAGCTGAATGAAATACTGTGAATGCCGCCTCGCGATCGGCGCGCATGACGCGACGCGCGACGACGGCAGTCGCCGCCGCGCCGCCGGTCAGCCGAAGCGCGCGGGCC
The DNA here is from genome assembly GCF_905339975.1 of Burkholderia sp. BCC1999. NCBI lineage: Bacteria > Pseudomonadati > Pseudomonadota > Betaproteobacteria > Burkholderiales > Burkholderiaceae > Burkholderia > Burkholderia sp. BCC1999. The sequence continues at coordinate 235,454 of NZ_CAJPHP010000005.1, forward strand.
GATACGGATGGGGATCGATATAGGTCGGCGCGCCCGTCATCATTTCGGCGAGCAGGCGCCCGGTCGCGGGGCCGAGCGTGAGCCCGTGGTGGCAATGACCGAACGCGAACCACAGATGGCGATGGCGCGGCGCGGGCCCGATCACCGGACGCATGTCCGGCGTGCACGGCCGCATCCCGAGCCACGGCTCGGGATCGAGCCGCTCACCGATGCCGAACGCGTCGCGCGCCAGCGGTTCGGCGCGCGCAAGCTGCACGCCGGTCGGCGGCGCACCGCGCAGTGCGATCTCGACGCCCGTCGTGAGCCGCAGGCGGCCGCCTTCCATCGGCGCGACGACGAAGCCCTCCTCGGTATCGCACACGGGCACGGTCAGCGGCGTGCGCGTCGGCCGGTAATGCATGTGGTAGCCGCGCTTCGCGCGCAGCGGAATGCGGTAGCCGAGCGGCGCGAACACGTGATCGGACCACGGCCCGAGCGCGACCACGGCCGAACGTGCCGAAATCGGCCCGTGTTCGGACCCGACCTGCCAGCCGCCGTCCACCTGCACGAGCGTCTTTGCATCGCCGAGCGCGAACGTGCCGCCGTCGCGCTCGAACAACCGCGCGTAGGCCTTGGTCAGCCCGCCGGGGCTCGACACGGTCTTCGGGTCCTGCCAGTGGAAGGCGCCGCAGAATGCGTCGCTGATGCCGGGCTCGCGATCGCGCAGCGCGCGCGCATCGAGCACGGCCATCCGCAGCCCGTGCGCGTCCGCCACACGCTGCTGCGTGCGCGCTTCCGCGTCGAACAGCGCGGGCGAACGAAACGCCTCGATCCACCCGCCGTCGTGCACCAGCGGCTGTGCGTCGGTACGCGCGAGCAGCGCGTCGTGCTCGACGACGCTCGCCGCGACGAGCGGCAGCAGGTCGCGTGCGGCGGCCGCGAGCCGCTGCGGCGACGATTCGCGCCAGAACCGCGCGAGCCAGCCCGCATACGCGGGCAGCGCGCGGTAGTCCCAGTACAGATCGACCGAGCGGTTGCGCGCATAGCGCAGCAGCGTGCCGAGCCGGCGCGGAAACGCGTACGGCACGACCGACGAGCGCTCGATCAGCCCGGCATTGCCGTGGCTCGTTTCCTCGCCGGGCGCGCGCTGGTCGACGAGCGCGACGCGCAGCCCGCGATCCTGCAGGTGCAGCGCCGACGACACGCCGACGATGCCGGCCCCCAGAACGATGACGTCGAAATCCATGGTTCCCCGTCCTGCGTCGAGATTCGATGCGCCGCGCGCCGGCATCAAGGCCCGCGCGCGGCAGTGCTTACTTCGCGATGATGTCGCGCTTGAAGTACTTCTGCGACAGCGCGCTCAGCGTGCCGTCCTTCTTCAGTGCGTCGAGCGCGCCGACGATCTTCGCCTGCAGCGCCTTGTCGTTCTTGCGCATCCCGAAGCCCGTGCCTTCGCCGAGCGTCGCCGGATCCTTCAGCGCATCGCCGACGATCTGGTAGTCGCGGCCGGCCGGCTTGTCGAGGAACCCTTCCTGCGCGGTCTGCGCTTCCTGCACGGCCGCGTCGAGCCGCCCCGCGACGAGGTCGGCATAGATCTGGTCCTGATCCTGGTACGACACGACGGCCACGCCCGCGTTGGCCCAGTGCGCCTTCAGGAAATCCTCCTGCGACGAACCCTGCAGCACGCCGACATGCTTGCCGCGCAGGCTCGCGACGTCGGGCCGCAGCGGCGAGCCGTGTTTCGCGACCATCACGATCGGCACCACGTAGATCGCCGGCGTGAAGTCGATGCTCTGCTTGCGCTTCGCGGTGATGTTCATCGCCGAATTGATCGCGTCGAACTTGCGCGCCTGCAGTGCCGGGATCAGCCCGTCGAACGCATTCTCGACCCACACGCATTTCATGTTCAGCTTCGCGCACACCGCATTGCCGATGTCGACGTCGAAACCCTGCAGCTGGCCGGCCGGCGTCTTGCTCTCGAACGGCGGATAGGCGGCTTCGATGCCGAAGCGCAGCGTGGTCTGTTCCGCATGGGCCGTAACGGCCGCGCACGCGAGCGCCGCAGCGGCGCAAAGGGAAAGCTTCCAGTTCATGACGGTCCTTCTGTTCCGGATTGAGGCGAGGAAGATCGGTCGCAAGACGCCGTCGGACAGGCGCCGGATCGGGATTCGATGCAGGCGGCCGGCGCCGGGCGACGTGCCGTGTCCCGCAGGCGAAATATAGACTCAAAGTCTACTATAGACTATAGGGGATACATGGATAGTGCCTCGTCGAACGGCATCGCAATTTTGCCGATCACGAGAAACACCGTTGATTTACCGGTGTTTTTTCCTGAGAACACGACGGCAGCCAGTCTCGAAAAGAAAAATCACCCAGACTTAGTTTGTCTATATTAGACTTTTCGTCCATCACGAATATCGCCGGACGCCGTCTTTCGAGACAGTTCTGTCCGGCCCCGACCGGAGATGTCTCCATGACGCAAACCGCCCCGACCCTGCCGCTGACCGTCGACGAAGCCGCGGTGCGCGCGGCCCTGCCGTCGCTCGACGTGCTCGGCACGCTGCGCCGCATGTTCGCGTCGCTCGCCGCGGCGCGCGCGGTGCAGCCGCCGCAGACGCTCACGCTGTTTCCCGGCCAGGCCGGCGACTTCATCACGTATCTCGGCGCGCTCGCCGATGCGCAGGTGTTCGGCGCGAAGCTGTCGCCGTACGTCGTGACGGGCGGCAAGCCGATCGTCACCGCCTGGACCGCGCTGATGTCGATGCAGACCGGCCAGCCGCTGATGTGGTGCGACGCGGGGCTGCTGACGGTCGAGCGCACGGCCGGCACGACGGCGCTCGCGGTCGACTGCCTCGCGCCGCGCGACGCGCGCCATCTGGCGATCGTCGGCGCGGGCGCGGTCGGTCTTGCGCACCTGCGGCACACGGCGGCGCTGCGCGACTGGGAGACGATTCGCGTGTACTCGCCCGCACTCGCCGACGATGCGGCACAGCAGGCGAAGCTCGCCGGACTCGACCCGCGCGCCCGTGCGGCAACGAGCGTCGAAGCCTGCGTGCGCGACGCGGACGTCGTGATGCTGTGCACGTCGTCGGGCACGCCCGTGCTCGGCGACGGGATGCTCACGCGCCCGGCGCTCGTCACGTCGATCAGCACGAACGTCGCACGCGCGCACGAAATCCCGCCCGCCTGGCTGCCCGACATGGACGTGTACTGCGACTACCGGCAGACTACCCCCGCAAGCGCCGGCGAAATGCAGATCGCGGCGGCCGAGCACGGCTGGGAGGCCGGGCGGATCGTCGGCGACCTGCCCGCGCTCGTCGCCGGCACCTGCGCGGCGCCGTCGCGCACGCGTCATGCTTTTTTCCGCTCGATCGGCCTCGGGCTGGAGGACATCGCGATTGCGCACGCGCTGTACACGCACCTGACGCGCGCATGAGCGGCACGCGCACGCGGGGCCGATACAATGGCGCAACCGCCGCGGCGGCCGCGCGCGGGCGCACGGGCATGCCGGCCACCGGTGCGTCGGCACGCCGGCCCGACTCGCTGCCCGGCCCCCGCCCACCCGAGATGGCGACACCGATGCGCAAGAAGAAATCCCCCGTCAAAGACCTGCTGCTCACCCGCTATGCGCCGATCGCCGACGGTATCGCGGCGCTGTTCTTCCCGTACGCGGAAGTCGTGATCCACGACCTGCACGACCAGACCGTGCTGTATCTCGCGAACAACCTGTCGAAGCGCGAGGTCGGCGACGATTCCGCGCTCGAGGAAATCGATCATTCCGCGCGCGAGCGCGTGATCGGCCCGTACGAGAAGCTGAACTGGGACGGACGGCGGATGCGCTGCGTCAGCAACGTGCTGTTCGACGACGAAGGCCACCCGGCCGGGATGATGTGCATCAACTTCAACATCGCGGTGTTCGACGAGGTGCGTACGACGCTCGACCTGTTCATCAAGGGCGCGGGTGTCGTCGCCCAGCCCGACGAGCTGTTCCGCGACGACTGGCAGGAGCGCATCAACACGTTCCTGCACGGCTGGCTGCGCGAGCGGCAGGTCGGGCTGAACGGGCTCACGCGCGAACACCGGCGCGAGCTCGTCGAGGCGCTGTACGCGGAAGGCGCGTTCCGCGGCAAGAGCGCGGCGAACTACGTCGCGAACGTGCTCGGCATGGGGCGCGCGACGGTCTACAAGCACCTCAAGCACCTGAAGGAAACGCAGGGCGACGCGTAGGCGGCCGGCCGCGGCAACGGCGCCGGTCATCGCTACCGCGATGCGGTTTCCGTGTCTATGCTTCGTGATACGTCGGGCCGGCCCCCGCCGCACGGGCGCGGCCGCGACGAAGCGTCGATGCATGAAATGATATAGTCCCGGTTACACTTTTTTTGCCACCCTGGACCGCCCATGACGACCGCTCCCGCCCCGATTGCCCGCCCGACCCTGACCGTCGAAATCTGGTCCGACCTGATCTGCCCGTGGTGCTGGATCGGCAAGCGCCGCTTCGACGAGGCGCTGGCCGCATTCGCGCACGCCGACCGCGTCGACGTCGCGCTGCGCGCGTACCGGCTGATGCCCGGCCAGCCTGTCGAGCCAGTCGAGGTGATGCTCGCCAGCAAATACCGGATGTCGCCCGCGCAGGTCGACCAGATGCTGCATCAAGTAACCGATGCGGCCGCGAGCGTCGGGCTGCGCTACGACCTGCCCGGCACGCTCGTCGGCGACACGCTCGACGGCCACCGGCTCGTGAAGCTCGCGGAAGCGACGGGCCGCGCGCACGCGCTGACCGAGCGGCTGTACCGCGCGTATTTCTGCGAACACGGGTCGCTGTTCGATCACGCGGAACTGGCCGAATTCGCGGTTGAAGCGGGGCTCGAGCGCTCGGCCGTCGAAGACGTGCTGCGCAGCGACCTGTACCGCGACGAAGTCGAGGCCGACATCGCACGCGCCGCGCAGATCGGCGGGCGCGGCGTGCCGCTGTTCGTGTTCGGCGGCCGCTACGCGGTGTCGGGCGCGCAGCCGGCCGACGCATTCGCGCAGGCGCTCGACCAGGCATGGCGCGACGGCATCGTCGAGCTCGACGGCGCCGACGCCGCCGCCTGCGGCCCCGACGGCTGCGAGCTGCCGGCGCGCTCGTAACGCCCTTCCATGCTTCCGGCGCGCCCGTCCGCGGGTGCGCGCGACTACGCGATACTCCTGCCACAAACCGGCAGGAAGCCCGCGCCGGCGAGGTCTAGAATGCATCCTTTCAGATAACTATCAGAAGGCTGCAGGCCCATGACCCACGGGATCCACGGCGAGAAGCGCTGGTACGCGCTGATCGTTCTCTGTCTCGGCGTGCTGATGATCGTGCTCGACAGCACGATCGTGAACGTTGCACTGCCGTCGATCAGCACCGACCTCCATTTCACCGAAACGGCCCTCGTGTGGGTCGTCAACGCATACCTGCTGACGTTCGGCGGCTGCCTGCTGCTCGGCGGCCGGCTCGGCGACCTGTACGGCCAGCGACGCATGTTTCTCGCCGGCCTCGTCGTGTTCACGCTCGCGTCGCTCGCGTGCGGCCTCGCGCAATCGCAGACGATGCTGATCGCCGCGCGCGCGGTGCAGGGGCTCGGCGGCGCGGTGGTGTCGGCCGTGTCGCTGTCGCTGATCATGAACCTCTTCACGGAACCCGGCGAGCGCGCACGCGCGATGGGCGTGTACGGCTTCGTGTGCGCGGGCGGCGGCAGCATTGGCGTGCTGCTCGGCGGGCTGCTGACGAGTTCGCTGTCGTGGCACTGGATCTTCCTCGTCAACCTGCCGATCGGCATCGCCGTCTATGCGATGAGCGCCGCGCTGCTGCCGCGCATGCGCGCGCCGGCCGGCACCGCGCGGCTCGACGTCGCGGGCGCGATCACCGTGACCGCTGCGCTGATGCTGGCCGTCTACGGGATCGTCGGCGGCAACGAGGCCGGGTGGCTGTCGACGCGGACCGTCGCGCTGATCGGCACGGCTGCCGTGTTGCTCGCGCTGTTCATCGCGATCGAGGCGCGCACCGCGCATCCGCTGATGCCGCTCTCGCTGTTCGCCGCGCGCAACGTCGCGCTCGCGAACGTGATCGCCGTGCTGTGGGCGGCTGCGATGTTCGCGTGGTTCTTCCTGTCGGCGCTGTACATGCAGCGCGTGCTGCAATACGGGCCGCTGCAGGTCGGGCTCGCGTTCCTGCCGGCGAACCTGATCATGGCCGCGTTCTCGCTCGGGCTGTCGGCGCGGATCGTGATGCGCTTCGGAATCCGCGGCCCGATCGCGGCCGGCCTGCTGACTGCGGCCTGCGGCCTCGCGCTGTTCTCGCGCGCGCCGGTCGACGGCGGCTTCGTGTGGCACGTGCTGCCCGGCATGACGCTGCTCGGCATCGGCGCGGGCGTCGCGTTCAACCCGCTGCTGCTCGCCGCGATGAGCGACGTCGACCCGGCCGAATCGGGGCTGGCGTCGGGGATCGTCAACACCGCGTTCATGATGGGCGGCGCACTCGGCCTCGCGGTGCTCGCGAGCCTCGCGGCCGCCCGCACCGATGCGCTCGCGGCCGCGCAGGCCGCGCCGTTCGTCGCGCTGAACGGCGGCTACCACGCGGCTTTCGCGTTCGGCGCGGTGTTCGCCGCCGTAGCCGCGCTGATCGGCCTTGCGCTGCGCATCCGGCGGCAGGAAACCGTCGAAGGCGTCGGCCCCGCGATGCACTGAGCGGCGGCGGCCACCATCGAACCGGGGCGCGCACTGTCGCGCCCTTTTTTACAGATGCCGGGCCAAGGCGCGGCGGATTCGTCGCTCACCTTGGCCCGATGACCATCCATCGGCCGCCCCCGCCACTCAAACGCCCGTTTCACCCTCGCCCTGACGCCCGCCGCACGGGCCTTCCCCGCCTATTTTTAACGCAGCCGTACATTGACCGGCCACTTTTGCGACAATGGCGGACTTTGACGCGCGCGCCGCAACCACGCGCCGCCGCAGAACGCCGCATAACCGCCTGGTTCCGATGTCGCTTCCCCATATCGATCTGCTGTACTCCCTGTCCGGCCTGTTCGTCGGCATTCTCGTCGGCCTGACGGGCGTTGGCGGCGGTTCGTTGATGACGCCGATCCTCGTGCTGCTGTTCGGCGTCCACCCTGCGACGGCGGTCGGCACCGACCTGTTGTACGCGGCCGCGACCAAGGCCACCGGCACGCTCGTCCACGGCCTGAAGGGGTCGATCGACTGGCGCATCACGGGCCGGCTCGCGGTGGGCAGCGTCCCGGCCGCGGCCATCACGCTATGGTGGCTGCACACGCACGGGATGAATGCACCGGGCACCGCGCGGATGATCCAGCTCGTGCTCGGCGTCGCGCTGCTGCTCACGTCGCTCGCGCTGATCTTCCGGCCGCAGCTCACCGCCTTCGCCGCGCGCAACCCGCTCGCGCCGAGCCCCGCGCGCACGCTGTGGTCGACCGTGCTGACGGGCGCCGTGCTCGGCGTGCTCGTGTCGATGACGTCGGTCGGCGCCGGCGCGATCGGCGTCACCGTGCTCTTGCTGCTGTATCCGATGCTCGCGACGACCCGCATCGTCGGTTCCGACATCGCGCACGCGGTACCGCTCACGCTGGTCGCCGGCATGGGCCACTGGCTGCTCGGCTCGGTCGACTGGTCGATGCTGCTGTCGCTGCTGCTCGGCTCGCTGCCGGGCATCGTGATCGGCAGCCTGCTGTCGGCGCGCGCGCCCGAACGGCTGCTGCGCAACCTGCTCGCCGCGACGCTCGTCGCGGTCGGCGTAAGGCTCGTGCTCGCGTAAGCGGGCGCGGCTGCCGCCCGTTACGGCAGGCATCGGCATCTTCCCGCCCCAGAGGAAAGCGATCGGCCCGATTTGTCGATGGGGATTTCCTGGCAAATCCTCAATACAGGGCCACGTATCCCCCTTTTCGAGGATCAAGCCGCCGCGAATCTCACGCGAACAAGACAATGCCCCGTCAGTCGACGACTCACGGGCAGCGTGGAAGATGACAGCATCGCGAGCCGCACGCGCGACGCGATGCACGACCGGCCGGCACGCGATGCGCCGGCGTCCCCCACCGCAAAAAAACAGCCCGACCGGCCTGCGCCGATCGGGCTGTCGTCCATCCGGGGCGGCGCGAGCCGCCCGCGCCGCTTACTGCCCCTGCTGCTGCAGCTTCTGCTGCTTGAGCTGCTGCGTGCGCGCCTGCAGCTTCAACACGCGCTGCAGTGCGGTACGGTTGGCGAGGATGCCGTCGTAGAAGTTGGCGAGATCGCCCTTCAGCGCGGTCCGCGACGCGTCGTTCAGGTAAATCATGTGGCCCGACGGGTAGTTCTTGATCGTCAGGTTCTGCGCCTTGATCGTCGGATCGAGCGGCATCTGCGCGAGCGTCAGCTCCGTCTGGTGGAACGGCGTGACGGCGTCGAAATAGCCGTTCGCCGACAACACCTTCAGGTCCGGGTTCACGCTCATCGTCGATGCCAGGTCGCCGGCCGTGTACAGCGTATTGCCGCCGCCCTTGTTCGCGCCGGTCGGGTCCGTGTGGCTGAAGTCCCAGTTGTTGAAGACCTGGTCGTTCAGGTCCACGAACGACGACGTCGACGTGTACTTGAGGTCGGTGTTGATGTAGCTGTTCCACAGCACCGTGTACGCGCCGCCGACGTTCGTGATCGACGGATCGTTGCTGCCCGAATTCGGCAGGATGTACGGCGCGATGCCCTTGCCCGTGAAGTTCGCGCGACCGTCGTACTGGCCGATCTGCGTGCCCGGAACCAGCGTCAGGAAGAACGTGTACGGCGGGTTGTCGTCCGACGAAGGCACGTTGCCGAGCGCGGCCGGGTTGCCGAACGTCTGGATCAGCGACGTCGGATCCGTGCCGATGTACGAGCCCATCTGCTGCGCGGTCTGCAGGTTCAGGTTCAACCGCACGTTCACGAAGCCGCCGTCCTGCGGGTTCGGCTTCTGCGCAAGCGGTGCGAGCGTGTTGTCCGCATAGTTGCGGGCCTGGACCATGTACGCGTCGAGATTGGTCGGCGTCGGGTTGAGCGTCGTCTTCTTCCAGTAGAACGCGTCGGCCGCGAGCGTCGGGAACGTGCCCGGCGCGGACAGCGCGTTCGCGTAGTCGAGGATCGACGACTGCAGCGTGATCCCGTTCAGGTCGATGCCGTCCTCATGCAGCACCCACGACACGACCGCGCTGCGCGCGGTGCCGTACGACTCGCCGTACAGGAACTTCGGCGAATTCCAGCGCGAGTACTTGGTCAGGTAGCGCTGGATGAAGCGATCGATCGAGTGCGCGTCCTGGTCGGTGCCCCAGAAGTCCTTGTTCTTCGCCGGGGCGATCGCCGTCGAGTAACCGGTGCCGACCGGGTTGATGAACACGATATCGGTGCGGTCGAGCAGGCTGTCCGGGTTGTCGAGCAGCTTGTACGGCGCGGGCGGCGTGAAATTCGGGAACGACGACTGCAGGCGCTTCGGCCCGTACGAGCCGAGCAGCAGGTAGACCGACGACGAGCCGGGGCCGCCGTTGTAGAAGAACGTGACCGGGCGCGGCTTCGACGGGTCCGGGTTGTCCTGCGTGTACGCGACGTAGAACATTTTCGCGTTCGGTGCCGACGTGACCGGGTCGATCGTCGTCAGGTGGCCCGTGGTGGCCGTGTACTTGATCGTCTTGCCGCCGATCGTGACCTGGCGGTGTACGACCGCCGCGCCTTCGGTCGAATCCGTGACCGCGTCGTTCGGCCCGGTGCCGTACACGTCGGTGTCGACGTACGGCTGGTCGGCCGCGGCGGCGGCCGTTGCGTTGGTGTTGGCCTGCGTGCTGCCGCTGGATGTCGCGGCCGCGGCGGCGGCCGAAGCAGCCGGGCTCGACCCGTCGTCGCCGCCGCACCCCGTGACGAGCAGCGCCGCGGCCGCGGCAGCGGCGAGCGGCATGCTCAAAGTCGTTCCGAATAGCGCGAAACCGTCTTTCAAGGACTTCCGTGTCGTCATTATTGCCTCTCGAACAGAACGATAAATACCGCCGGCCGCAAAGGATCATTTGCGCCGACGCTCCGCACCGGGAATGCATTCGTTATGCGACGCACTCCGAGTTTTTTACCGGGTCGATGAATACCGACCGGCATGATTTACCCCACCCATATTTTTTTGCAACCGCACAATGGGATCAATTCCATTGCAAACGACAATTCAACAATTCGCAGCAATACGAATTCATTTCGTGCATTTTCATGCGCACAAGATCGACGGCAAAAACACGCCCCGCAAAGCCCGCCCGGCAAGGCGACTCCGCTTCGAACAGACGAACAATCCCCCTCGACGAGATGCCGATTAATCGCGAAACGGCGACCAATCGCAGCTCGAGCCGATTTAATAAAATCGAAAGGATCGATTAACCAAACGGAAAGGAATATCTCGTATCTGGAATTTATTAAATTAAGTGAAAATACCGGCGCATATTAGGTTCCGGATTTACCGCCGTAAAGTAATAATTTGTTACGGCGCTCGCCATTCGGATAAAAGGCCGTACGGGACCGATTCCATGGCGCAAAAAGAAAAAAGCCGGACGACTGTCCGGCTTCGTTGGAACGGCGCAGCGGGCGCCGTCAGAGCGGCACGTCGATCGCGCCGGCGCCCGTCGTGATCGCGTTCGCGCCCGGTGCGGCCGAGATCGGCGGCAGGTTCGCGCTCGTCAGCGCCGGCGCGGCGCCCGGCGTGCCGCCGCGCGGCACCGTGCGGATCACCTGCGAAGGCGGCAGCGGCGCGCCGTTCTTCAGGTGCTTCCACATCAGGTTCAGCGCCTGCAGGTTGTAGTAGTGGACCGGCACGAAGCGCGTGTCGAAGCCCGCAACCGGCAGGAACGCGTCGAAGTGCTGGCCGTTCGTCACCTCGTAGAACACGAGCTGGCTGCGCCCGGCTTCGCTGATGCCGTTCTGCGCGACATACGCGCGCGACGCGTGGTTCACCGGCACCAGCGCGTCGCTGCGGCCCTGCACGATGATCGCCGGCTTGCCCTGCAGGTTCGCGTTCACGCGTACCGCATCGACATTCGCGGGCATCCCGAGCATCCCGTTCGTCCACAGCTGGCGCAGGCACAGCGCGCCCGCGAAGCTCGCATCGGGCGTCGCGAGCCGGTGATCGACGCCTGCGCCGTTGTTGAACACGAGGTCGATACCGGCCGTCGGCGGCACGCCGTTGCCGACGCCGAACACGGCCGGCATCGGCGACGTGGCCGGCGCCGCGACCGCGCCCGTTGCCGGATTGGTCGTCGCAAAGCTGAAGTTGCACAGGTTGTCGGTGACGCGCGAGCGCGTGTACGCGTTCGCATACGTGACCGCGATCGCCGGAATCGCCTGCGAATCCCACATCGGCGCCTGCAGCAGGTCGGAATCGGCCAGATAGCCGGCCGCATGGAGCTGCGCGAGCGCGTCGGCGGCCTGGCTCTGCGTGTCGGCGCCCGCCACGAGCCCGGCCGCCGCGAGCGTCGCGCAGCGCTGCGTGCGGATCGACTGCGTGGTCGCGGCCGGCAGCGCGCTCAGGTACGGCGCGGCGGCGAGCGACGCCGACGCGGCCGCGCACGGCTGCAGCAGGTTCGCAAGCGTCGCGTAGTCGGCCAGCGGGCGGCCGAACGACGGCACCGGCTGGCCGCCCGTGCGCACGACTGCATTCGGCGACATCCGCACGTTGATCTGCGGCTCGCCGACCACGACCGCGGTGATCCAGCCGCGGCTGTCCTGCTCGGCCGCCGCGAGCGACGCGCCGCCGCCGTTGCTGACCGACGCGGCAATCGTCGTGATGTCGCCGGGACGATAGCGCACGCCGTGATGCGAGCCGTCGACCAGCGGCCCGAACCGCTCGTTGAGCGCCCAGTACGCGAACTCGACCGACTGCAGCGTCACTCGCCCCCAGTCCTGCTCGGGATTCTGCTGCGAGTGCGCATGCTTGAATGCGTAGCGATTCGGAAAGCGGTTGTTGAACGCGGCGAGATCGCCGCTCGTCACGTTCGCGGTGAACAGGCTGGCGGTGCCGGCCAGCACGGCATTGGCGAGCGTGCCGTCGATCAGCGTGACGGTATCCGACATGAGTTCGTGCGCACCGTTGCCGCCGCCCTTGTCGTTGTAGGCCACCGCGCAGCCGCGCTTGAGCGCCCATTCGCCTGCCGCGGAAATCGCGCCGTACACGCCGCGCGAACCCGACGACGTCGCGGTGACGATGCACGGCTGCGCGGGATTGAAGCTGGCGGGCACCTGCACGAGCAGCGTCACGTTCCTGGTGCCGCTGCCGTCGTCGGAGTACGCGAGATATTCGGTACCGGGGATCTTGCCTTCGCCGAGCGTATCGTTGCCGTCGAGGTCGACGTTCGGCCCCCAGAAGCGGCCGTAGCCGCCGTTCGCGCTCATGTCGACGAGCGCGCGGTAATTCGACCAGATGGCGAGGCGGCGCAATTCGGCGCTCGTCGGCCGGGCGGCATCCGCGAAACCGGGGGCGGTCGCCGTGCCGAGCCCCGTCTTGCCGAGGCCGGCCGTCAGCAGGTCGTCGCTCGCGCCGTCATAGGCCGTGGTGCGCACGCTGCCGGACACGAAGCCGGGCAACCGGTTGCGCTCGGCCGAATCGTCGCCGTTGCAGGCGCCGAGCATCGCGACCGCGGCCAGCGCCGCGCCGAAAACCATCCGCCTGCCCCATCCGAGCCTCGTCATCGCCGCCCTCTCGATTTCGTTATCGGTCCGCCGCCGCGTCGCGCGCGGCTTGCGGCCTCTGAAGCGCAAACGGGCCCCGGCATGCCGGGGCCCGCCTGGAAACGGGCGCACGCGGCGCTCGCGCGCCGCCGCCCGGCATCACTGCTGCTGAACCGTCAGCTTGTTCGTGACCGACGTCACGCCCTTCACGCCCTTCGCCGCGGCTTCAGCCTTGTCGATCTGGTCCTGGGCCGGCATCGTGCCTTCCAGCGTGATCGCGCCGCCCTTCGAGCGCACGACGAGGTTCGACACGTTCTCGCCCGATTCCTTCGAAATCGCCTTGCGCACCGCGTAGCCGAGCTTGCGGTTCGCCTTCTTCGCGGTTTTCGCGGCGGCCTTCGGCGCGCTGGTCGCGGCCGCGGGCGCTTCCGTTGCCGCTGCGTCGCTCGACTGCGCATACACGCTGCCCGACAGACAGGCCGCCACGGCGGCGACGCCCAACGCTCTCAACACGATCGACTTCATGCTATCTCCTTATCACTCCGGAACGGCCGTGCACAGTACGGCCGGATACCCCCAAAAACAGCCGGCCCGCGCGCGAACGGGCGGGACAGCCGGTGTTTTCCACGGCGATACGAGAGAGGCGACACGGGCCGGCGGCCGGCGCACGCTGATAGCGGGCCGGCCGGGCCGGACAGCCGCCGGCCGGACGCGCCCGGTCTCATTGCGTGCCGGGTCGCGCGCGATTCGGGCGCGGCTGCGTCGCACAATGTAATCCAGCGCCCGCCGAAGCGCAAAGCTTTTGACGCGGGGCGGCCCGCCGCTGTCGCCGCCACGCCGCGCCGGGCCGCCCGACTCGCGCACGCCCGGTGAAACCGGGTACCATCGCCGCGAGAATCCGCATCGCTCGTGACAACCGTCCGACCGTCATCGATGCGTCACGCCAGCGTCATCCGCCGATCCCATGAAGCCTGCCCGCCCTCGCCCGCCTCGCCGCATCCTCGCCCGCTTCGTCGCGGTGTCGTGGCGCGACCTCGCGCTGTCGATCGGCCCGACCGTGCTGCTCGCCGCCGCGGCCATCTGGCTCGCGGTCAAGCTGATCCAGCCTGCGCCGCCGTCCACGCTCGTGATCTCGTCCGGCCCGCCCGGCAGCACGTACTGGAATGCCGCGCAGAAGTACAAGACGATCCTCGCGAAGAACGGCGTCACGCTCGACGTCCAATCGTCTGAAGGGTCCGCGCAGAACCTCGCGCGGCTGTCGAACCCGAATGCGCCGGTCGACGTCGGTTTCGTGCAGAGCGGCATCGGCCCGAAGGAGCGCGACGAGCACCTCGTGTCGCTCGGCAGCATCGGTTACGTGCCGCTCGCGATCATGTACCGCGGCCCGGTCGTCGCGCGCCTGTCCGACTTCAACGGCAAGCGGCTCGCGCTCGGCGCGGAAGGCAGCGGCGCGCGCGAGCTGAGCCTGGCGCTGCTGAAAATGAACGGCATCGTGCCGGGCGGCTCGACCGAGCTGCTGCCGACCGCCGGCGAGGACGCGGCCACCGCGCTGCTCGACGGCAAGATCGACGCGGCATTCCTGTCCGGCGACTCGACGCAGATCCCGGTGATGGCGAAACTGTTCCGCGCGCCGGGCGTGCACGTGTATTCGTTCACGCAGGCCGAGGCGTACGCGCGGCGCTTTCCGTACCTGACCGCGATCACGCTGCCGATGGGCGTCTACGATCTCGGCCACAACCTGCCGCCCGCCGACATCCACACGGTCGCGCCGACCATCGAACTCGTCGCACGCGACTCGCTGCACCCCGCGCTGTCCGACCTGCTGATCGAGGCCGCGCGCGAGGTGCACGGCCACGCGACGATCCTGCAGCACGCCGGCGAATTCCCGTCGCCCGTCACGCGCGGGTTCCAGCTGTCCGACGACGCCGCGCGCTACTACAAGTCGGGCAAGACCTTTCTGTACCGGCGGCTGCCGTTCTGGGTCGCGAGCCTGGTCGACCGGCTGCTGGTCGTGATCGTGCCGCTGATCGTCGTGCTGATCCCCGGGCTGCGGCTCGTGCCGTCGCTGTATGGGTGGCGCGTGCGCTCGCGCATCTACCGCTGGTACGGCGCGCTGATCGCGCTCGAGCGCAGCGCGCTCGGCGAGCACACGGCCGAGGAGCGCGTGCAGTTGCTCGACGAGCTGGACGACATCGAGGAAGCCGTGAACCGGATGAAGATGCCGCTGGCCTACGCCGGGCAGTTCTACGTGCTGCGCGAGCACATCGGCTTCGTGCGCGAACGGCTCACCGCGCACGACCAGGACACGCCGGCGGGCTCGCCCGGCGCCGGCGGCCCGCCGAAGGCGCGCGCCGAGGCCGCGCCGCCGGCCGGCACGCCCCCTCGGGCGACTCCCGGTTCCGCGTAAGCGGACGATCCGCGATCATTGCTGCACGCGCGTGCCGCCGCGTAACATGGAGGCCGCCGCCAGGCGCCGCACGCCCCACCCTCTGGAGAACGACATGACAACCGGCCTCGATACCGCCCAGCCTGCCTGGTTCTTCGACTTCGTGTCGCCGTTCTCGTATCTGCTGCTCGAACAGCACGACAAATGGCCGGACGTGCCGTTCGAACCCGTCGCCGTCTCGCTGCTCGACCTGCAACGCCACTGGGGGCAGCGTCCGAGCGCCGACGTGCCGGCCAAGCGCGTGTTCACGTACCGTCATGCGCTGTTTCGCGCGGAACAGCTCGGCATCCGCTTCAAGATGCCGCCGGCGCACCCGTTCGACTCCGACAAGGTGCTGCGCCTGGCGATCGCGCTGCGCGCCGATATTGCGACGGTGCTGGAGATGTTCCGCTTCATCTGGCGCGACGGCAACGATCCGTCGACGCCGGAAGGCTTCGCCGCGCTGTGCGAGCGCGTCGGCGTCGGCCACGGCGACGAGCTGATCGAATTCGAGGAAACCACCGCGCAACTGGCCCGCAACAACGCCGACGCGATCGCGCTCGGCGTGTTCGGCGTCCCGACGTTCTGGATGAACCAGCAGCTGTTCTGGGGCGAGGACGCGCTGCCGATGGTGCTGTACTGCGCGCGCACGCCGAACTGGCTCGAATCGCGCGAGGTCAAGCGGATCAGCGCGCTGCCGAAGGGCCGTGCGTGATGGCCGGTATCACGCACGGCAACGCGCGGCTGCGGTAAGGTTACGCGTCACCCGAACACCCCCCAACCGATGGAAGACGACGACCGTACCGCCTCGCTCGATATCTGGCTCGTGCGCGTGTTGCGCACGCTGCTGCTCGAGCGCAGCGTCACGCAGGCCGCGCTGCGGCTGAACCAGACCCAGCCCGCGATCAGCACCGCGCTGCGCAAGCTGCGCGAGACGCTGAACGACCCGATTCTCGTGCGCGGCAAATCCGGCATGGTGCCGACCGAATACGGTGCGTCGCTGCTCGAGGCCGCGCAGCGCGCGCTGCGCGAGGTCGATTTCATCGCGACGCCGCACGGCGACTTCGATCCGTCGTCCGCGCGGCGCACGTTCCGCGTCGCGGCGCCCGACTACCTGAACGATTTCTTCATGCCGACGCTGATCGAGCGCTTTCGCGACGCGGCGCCGCATGCACACCTGGAAATCGATTCGCTGAATCCCGCGCTCGACCACGCGGGCGCGCTCGAATCGGGCGCACTCGATCTCGTGATCGGCAACTGGCCGAAGCCCGACCCGCAGTTCGCGCGCCAGGATTTGTTCTCCGACACGATCGTGTGCCTGATGCGCGACGCGCATCCGCTCGCGCGCGTGCCGCTCACGCGCGAAGCGTATGCATCGGCCGCGCACGTCGCACCCACGCCGTACACCGGCGACAAGCGCAACGCGATCGAGATCGGCCTGGCACGCGCGCGCCTCACGCGTCGCATCGTGACGACGCTGCCGTACTTCGGGATCGTGCCGCAGGTGCTGCTGCAGTCGGACCTGATCTTCACGACGACGCGCCGCTTCGCGACGCACTATGCGCAGTTGTTGCCGCTCGTCGTCGTCACGCCGCCCGTGCCGTTTCCACGCATCAAGAGCTACCTGCTCACGCACCCACAGCCCGACCGGCCGACCGACATCGCGTGGCTGTGCTCGCTGATGCAGAGCGTGTCCGACGAGCTGACGGTCGCCCGCAGCCGCAAGCGCTGACACGCAACGCGGCCGCTCAGGCCGTGCAGAAGGTTTCCTGCAGATGGGTCCAGCGCACGACGCCCGCCGCGTCGCGTTCGAACACGGCCGTCGCGCGGCGCGCGGGCAGCTCGCCCGATGCCGCGTGCTGCGCTTCGAGATAGGTGATCACCGCATGCGATGCGTCGGCCGCGAGCACGCGGGTCTCCGACAGCGTGATGCGCAGCCCCGGCTTCGCGCCGGCGAGCTTCGCGAACAGCGCGCGCGTGCCGTCATGGTCGACGACGCGACCATCGGTCAGGATCATCGTGAAGTCGGGGGAAAACGCGGTGAGCAGCGCGTCGAGTGCCGCGGGCGCGGTATCGAGGCCGGACAGCCAGCGCTCGATGGCGACGAGGCTCGCATCGAGCGTGTCGAGATAGATCGGGTGATCGGACATGGTGCGTGCACGGAAAGGCGCAGCCCGATGCCGCGCGTTGCCGTGCAGTGTATGCAAAAACGCGCGGCCGTGCGCCGGCCGCGCGGTGTTACCGCGAGCAGGACACCTCGTCGCGTGCGCGCCCGGCCGCTACCGCCTTCGCATCGGCCACCGGCATGCCCGAGCGCGCCTGCAGCAGCTCCGCGCACACGGCCACCGCGATCGCGCCCGGCGCCTTGTCGACGATGCCCGCGACACCGATCGGGCACACCATCTCCACGAGCCGCGCCGGATCGACGCCGCGCGCCGCGAGCCGGCGCTCGAACTTCACGCGCTTGGTGCGCGAGCCGATCATCCCGAAGTACGCGTAATCGCGCCGCCGCATGATCTGCGCGGCGAGCGAGAAGTCGAGCGCGTGGTTGTGCGTCATCACGAGGAAGTACGCACCGGGCGGCGCCGCGTCGACGACGGCCTCCGGCGTGTCGGTCGGCTCCGGCTGCACGTTCGGCGGACATTCGTCCGGGAACAGCTCGTCGCGCGTATCGACCCACTGCACGACACACGGCAACGCGCCGAGCAGCGTGACGAGCGCGTGACCGACGTGCCCCGCGCCGAACAGCACGATGTGCATCGGCGCGGGCGTACCGGTCGCGCGATTGCGCTGGCCGGTGCCCTGCGCGAGCGCGGGGATCGGCACGGTGCGAAGCGAGCGTGCGGGGCCGTTCATGTCAGTCTCCGCCGGGCCGCCCCACACGCACCGGAACAAGCCATCGGGAGATGGGAGGGTCGTTTCATCTCAGCCTGCCGTTGCGCGCGCAGCACGCACCGCACTGATCGCACGCAGGATCGACTCGCCGGTGGCCGGCGCGTCGAGCGGCGGGTTCACCTGGTAGTCGCCGACCGCGGCCACCGCGTCGCGCACCGCGAAGAACACCGAGAACGGCAGCAGCAGCGGCGGCTCGCCAACGGCCTTCGAACGGTGGATGCTGTCCTCGACGTTGCGGTTCTTGAACAGCAGCACGTTGAACTCGGGCGGCGTGTCGTTCACCGTCGGGATCTTGTACGTCGACGGCGCGTGCGTCATCAGCTTGCCGCCCTTGTTCCACCACAGCTCCTCGGTCGTCAGCCAGCCCATCCCCTGGATGAACGCGCCTTCGACCTGGCCGACGTCGAGTGCCGGGTTCAGCGACGCGCCCACGTCGTGCAGCGCATCGACGCGCAGCGTGCGCATCTCGCCCGTCAGCGTGTCGATCACGACTTCCGACACGGCCGCGCCGTACGAGTAGTAGTAGAACGGCCGGCCCTGCAGCTTCGACTGATCCCAGTACAGCTTCGGCGTCGCGTAGAAACCGTCGGACCACAGCTGCACGCGCGCGAGGTATGCCTTCGCGATCACTTCGCCGAACGGCACGTTGTGGCCGCCGACCGACACGAAGTCGTTGCCGAACTTCACGTCCGCCGCATCGACCTTGCCGTCGCCGAACTGCTTCGCCGCGAACACCGCGAGCCGCTCGCGCAGCTGGCGCGCCGCATCCTGCGCGGCCTTGCCGTTCAGGTCCGAACCCGTCGACGCCGCCGTCGCGGACGTGTTCGCGACCTTGCTCGTGTCGGTCGCCGTCACGCGGATCCGGCCGAAGCGGATGCCGAGCTCATGCGCGACGACCTGCGCGACCTTCGTGTTGAGCCCCTGCCCCATCTCGGTGCCGCCGTGGTTCACGAGCACCGAGCCGTCGGTATAGATGTGCACCAGCGCGCCGGCCTGGTTGAAGTGCGTGACGTTGAATGCAATGCCGAACTTCACCGGCGTGATCGCGATGCCCTTCTTCAGCACCGTGTTGCGCGCGTTGAATTCGCGCACGCCCGCGCGCCGGGCGCGGTAGTCGCTCGTCGCCTCGAGTTCGCCAAGCAGTTCCTGCAGCACGTTGTCCTCGACGGTCTGCCCGTACGGCGTCACGTTGCGTTCGGTCTTGCCGTACAGGTTCGCATAGCGGACATCGAGCGGATCGCGGTCGAGCGAACGCGCGACGTCGTCGAGGATGTACTCGATCGCGAACGCGCCCTGCGGGCCGCCGAAGCCGCGGAACGCGGTGTTCGACTGCGTGTTGGTCTTGCCGCAGTAGCCGGCGATGTCGACGTCGCCGAGCCAGTACGCGTTGTCGAAGTGGCACACCGCGCGCGTCATCACCGGGCCCGACAGGTCGGCCGAGAAACCGCAGCGCGACGTCATGTCGAGCGCCACGCCGTCGATGCGGCCGTCGTCGTCGTAGCCGACGTCGAAGCGGTAATGGAAATCGTGCCGCTTGCCGGTGATCATCATGTCGTCGTCGCGGTCCGGGCGCAGCTTCACCGGGCACAGCAGCTTCCACGCGGCGAGCGCCGCGCAGCACGCGAACAGGCCCGACTGCGATTCCTTGCCGCCGAACCCGCCGCCCATCCGGCGGCATTCGACGAGCACGTTGTGCGACGCGACGCCGAGCACGTGCGCGACGAGGTGCTGCATTTCGCTCGGGTGCTGCGTCGAGCAGTACACGTGCATCCCGTCGTCGTCCTTCGGCACCGCGTACGCGATCTGGCCTTCCAGGTAGAACTGCTCCTGGCCACCGAGCAGCATCTCGCCCGACTCGCGGTGCGGCGCGACGGCGAGCCGTGCGGCCGCGTCGCCGCGTGCGAGCTTCAGCGGCGGGATCACGTAGGTTTCGGCTGCGCGCGCTTCCTGCGCGGTCAGGATCGCCGGCAGTTCCTCGTAGTCGACCTGCGCGCGGCGCGCGGCGAGCCGCGCGGTTTCATGCGACGTCGCGACGACGATGAACATCGGCTGGCCGACGAACTGCACGATGCCCTTCGCGAGCACCGGGTCGTCGTGGATGATCGGGCCGCAATCGTTGACACCCGGGATGTCGTCGGCCGTGAACACGGCGACCACGCCCGGCGTCGCGCGCACCGCGTCGAAGTTCATCGACACGATCTTCGCGTGTGGCTTCGCCGACAGGCCGAGCGCCGCGTGCAGCGTGCCCGCGACGACCGGAATGTCATCGGTGTAGGTGGCACGCCCGCTGACGTGCAGGTGCGCGGATTCGTGCGCGCGCGACACGTGGACCTGCGCCGCATCGGCTTGCGGGTCGAGGGTGCTCAGGAACGGTTCTGCTTGCTGGTTCATTTTCGGTGTTCTCCGTCTTCAGACGCGCGCCGCGCCGGCGCCGGCTTCGGCGGCCACTTCACGCACATTCAGGGCTTGCGGCGGCAGCGGGTCATGCGGGCGCGTCTCCAGCCAGAATCGGTACATCAGGTTCTTCGCGGTATCGAGGCGGTACGTGCTCGTCGCGCGCATGTCGGACAGCGGCTGGTAGTCGCGCTCGAGCGCCTGCATCGCGGCCTGCGCGGTGGCTTCGTGCCACTGCGCGCCGTCGAGCACGGCTTCCGTGTTGGCTCCACGCTTCGGCGTCGCGGCCATCCCGCCGAACGCGATGCGCGGCTCGCGGATCGTGTCGCCGTCCGCGATAAACGCGAACGCCGCGCACACGGCCGAGATGTCCGAGTCGAACCGCTTCGACAGCTTGTAGGTGCGGAACTGCAGCTTCTCGCGCGCGCCGGTGCGGGTCGGCACCTTCAGGCCGACGACGAATTCGTGCGGCGCCATGTCCTTCTGCTGGTAGCCCGTGTACAGCGCCTCGAGCGGCAGCTCGCGCACCGTGTCGCCGCCGCGCAGCACGACGCGTGCGCCGAGCGCGATCAGGCCCGGCATCGAATCGCCG
This sequence comes from Burkholderia sp. BCC1999, assembly GCF_905339975.1. Lineage (NCBI taxonomy): Bacteria > Pseudomonadati > Pseudomonadota > Betaproteobacteria > Burkholderiales > Burkholderiaceae > Burkholderia > Burkholderia sp. BCC1999. The sequence continues at coordinate 256,402 of NZ_CAJPHP010000005.1, forward strand.
ATCGGCGAGCCGTTCGCGACGTTGCCGCCGATCGTGCCCGCGTTGCGGATCGGCAGCGACGCGAAGCGCTTCCACATCTCGGTCAGTTCCGGGTACGTGCCGGCCAGCGCCGCATACGCCTTCTCGACCGTCACGCCCGCGCCGATCTCGATCCAGTCGCCGCGTTCCACGAGGCGCTGCAGTTCGGCGATCTGGCCGATGTAGATCAGGTCGTCGAGCCGGCGCATCTGCTTCGTGACCCACAAGCCGATGTCGGTGCTGCCCGCGAGCAGGCGCGCGTCGGGGCGCTCGACCTTCAGCGCGGCCAGCGCGTCGAGCGTGCGCGGCGCCGCGAAGCGCGCGCCGTTGATCGTCGTGTAGTCGAACGTGTCGTCGCGCTTGAGCGACGCGAGCGTGCGGGCCAGCGCGGCCGTATCGACCGGTGCCGACGGCGCCGGCGCGTCGAACATCTGCACGGCCGCATCGACGATCGGGCGATAGCCGGTGCAGCGGCACAGGTTGCCGGTCAGCGCATCGGCGATCTCGGTGCGCGGCGGCACGTCCTTCGCCTTCGTGCACGTGGCGGCGCAGCCTTCGTGGCCGTGCTTCTCGTACAGCGCCCACATCGACATCACGAAGCCGGGCGTGCAGAACCCGCATTGCGAACCGTGGCAATCGACCATCGCCTGCTGCACCGGGTGCAGCGCACCGTCCGGCTGGCGCAGGTCCTCGACCGTCAGCAGCGCCTTGCCGTCGAGCGTCGGCAGGAACTGGATGCACGCGTTGACGGCCTTGAACTCGACCGCGCCGGCGTCGGTCAGCTCGCCGACGACGACCGTGCACGCGCCGCAGTCGCCTTCCGCGCAGCCTTCCTTGGTGCCGGTGCAATGCGCGTCCTCGCGCAGGTATTGCAGCACGGTGCGGGTAACGTCCGCGCCGCTGACTTCGCGGATCGCGTGACGATGGTAGAAGCGAATCGGCTCACTCATGTCTCGATGGTTCTTCAAATGGGGGGCAAGGCGGCCTGCGCGGAGCGCCTGACCGACGTTTTTCTGACAGTTTGCACGCTATCACCATCAAATTCCGCAACCCATAGCCCATCACGCATGGGGCCCATATAACTGCCGCGATATGAGCGCCGGGGCCGCCCGCAGCCCTTTGCGCATGGCGCTCTGAGCCCGTTCGCGACGCCCCCGCCACCGTCCTCCAACGTCGAAAAAAGGTCGCGATTAACTAAATGGTACCTGCGTGAAAACCGGTTCCATGGGAAAATCCCGATTCCCTTTTTCGCCGTCTTCCGTTCGTTTCGTTCATTCGTTCCGACCCCATGTCAACCGATTCCGCCACACCGCCGCGCAGCGGGTTCGCGGTCACGCTGCAAATCGTGTCCGTCGTCTGCTTCACGTTCATCTGCTACCTGACCATCGGCCTGCCGCTCGCGGTGCTGCCGGGCTTCGTCCATGACGACCTCGGTTTTTCCGCGATCGTCGCGGGCGGTGCGATCAGCGTCCAGTACTTCGCGACGCTCGCATCGCGGCCGCTCGCCGGGCGCCTCGCCGATACGCTCGGCCCGAAGCAGACGGTGCTGCGCGGGCTGATCGGCTGCGGCGCGTCGGGTGTGCTGCTGCTCGTCGCGCTGCTGCTCGCGCACTGGCCGGTCGCGAGCCTCGTGCTGCTGGTCGCGAGCCGGCTCGTGCTCGGCGTCGGCGAAAGCCTGTGCGGCACCGGCGCGATCCTGTGGGGCATCGGCCGCGTCGGCGTCACGCACAACGCGAAGGTGATCTCGTGGAACGGCATCGCGACCTATGGCGCGCTCGCGCTCGGCGCACCGGTCGGCGTCGCGATCGCGAATACGCTGAATCCGGCGCTGATCGGCGTGATCGTGATCGCGCTGGCCGCGATCGGCTTCTACCTCGCGCGCCTGATCGCTTCGGTGCCGCTCGTGCACGGCGAACGGATGTCGTATGCGAGCGTGTTCACGCGCGTGCTGCCGCACGGCCTCGGCCTGGCGCTCGGCTCGGCCGGCTTCGGCTCGATCGCAACCTTCGTCACGCTGTACTACGCGGCACGCCACTGGCCGAACGCAGCACTGTCGCTGACCGTGTTCGGCACGCTGTTCATCGGCGCGCGCCTGTTGTTCGCGAACACGATCAAGACCTACGGCGGCTTCCGCGTCGCGATCGTGTCGTTCGCATTCGAATGTTCGGGCCTGTTGCTGCTGTGGCTCGCGCCGGTGCCGCACATCGCGCTCGTCGGCGCCGCGCTGACGGGTTTCGGCTTCGCGCTGATCTTCCCGGCGCTCGGCGTCGAGGCCGTCGCGCTCGTGCCACCCGCGAGCCGCGGCGCGGCGCTGTCCGCGTATTCGGTGTTCCTCGACCTGTCGCTCGGCATCACGGGCCCGCTCGCCGGCTATGTCGCGGGCGCGTTCGGCTATCCGCAGGTGTTCCTGTTCGCGGCGGTGGCGGCCGCTGCAGGCGTCGCACTGTCGATGGTGCTGTACCAGCGGCAGGCGCGCGTGGCGGGGAGCGGCGCTGCGGCCTGAGCGTACGGACCGCGAGAAATCGCGCGAACCTTCCTTCCGACGGGCCGCGGCCCGCGGCCCATAGCCGGGCAGCCGGCGATACACGGCTTGACGTGACTTAACGCGGCAATATGTTGAAGTCCCGCAGCACGCGAGCAGCCTCGACGTGGTGCCGAAACGGAACGGCGCGCTCGAGCCTGAGTTTCGGTGCGGCACGATCGAAAAGCACGAGCGCTTCCGACGTGTTGAGATGGCGTGACATATACAGAAAGCCGTCGACCCGGCGGCCATGCCCGTGCACGGCGAGCGACCATTGCTGCGGTATGTCGTACGGTACGACGGTCGACAGCGCGCCGTCGCCGCCAAGGTTTTTCAGCGGCAAGCCGTGCCGGACGGCCACCGTCAGAGGCGAGCCGGTGAACGACAGCACGAAGCGCTCAAGCTCGGTCGTCACGAGCGGAAAGCCGCCAACGGCGAGATCCGCGACTTCGTCGTGCAGCACCGTCTCTGCGAACGCACACTGCAGGTCGAAACCGAAATAGCTGGTGCCATACCGGCGCCGCTTGCGCGGGTCGTCGAAACGGTTGCCGCCCGACTTGCCGAAGTACGGCTCGCCCGTCTCATATCGGGAAACGCGCACCAGCGCCGCCGGCGGAATCGTCCGCGTAACCAGCGTCGCATTCGCGAAGTGTTCGCTCGGCGGCCTCAACGTCAACCGCACCTCCTAGCGTTCCACAAACGCCGCCGCGGCACGCTCGACCTCGGCGAGCCTCCCCTGCGACAGTGCTTTCAGCGGCGTGACGTTGCCAAGAGACGCCTTGGGCGTCGTGAAGAACTGCCATTTGCTCCACCCCGGCAAATCCCCCAGGCATTGCGTCACCTTTCCCAGCGTCTTGCGATCGACATCGCCCGTCAGATAAAAGGTCGGGTAGTACTGCGCCGCCCCCACGTCGACCGTGAAGATGCGCCCCGACACGACTGCCTTGCTGAGCGCCTGCCGAGTCATGCCGAGCCCCGCCCAGATCTCCGCGGCCGGCAGCAGCGCGCCCTTCGAGACGAGCGCCCGCCGTTCTGCCAGCGCGCGCTGCTCGAAATCGGCGGCCGCGGCATCCGCGCGCGCCGCCGGCTTCGCATGCTGTTTCGTGTGAACGGATGGCTGCCTGTCGCGAGTAGCAGCGGCTGCGATGCCGAACGTGATCGTGCCGGCCAGATCGATGACCTGGGCGATGCCGACCTTGAACAAGTGCCCGAGCTGTTCGTCCGACAGCCTGAGCAGCGCCCGAGCGCGATCGGGCCCGAGCATGGTCGCGGCGCCGACGGCGCTTCGCAGCGCCTCCTCGGTCTCGACATCGAGAACCACAGCCGCGCCTTCAAGCGCATGAGCCTGCCTGACCATCACCGCCTCCTTGTACGACCGGAAGCTCAAGCCTAGGCTCGAATCGAAACCAAGTCAACCATGACAACCAAATCAGGTGGCCGGGCCGGCGACCCCGCCCCCTCCCATCATCCGTCACGCCGTCCGCAGAAACAGCCGGCGTGTCAGGTCGAACGCGACGAGATTGCCGGCTACCACGAGCAGCAGCCCGACCACCGCGAGCGGCGACCACTGGTAGCCCTCGAACACCGTCGACACGGCCAGCGCGACGATCGGGAACAGCACCGTGCAGTACGCGGCGCGCTCCGGCCCGATCCGGCCGACGAGTGTCAGGTACGCGGTGAAGCCGATCACCGAGCCCGGTACGGCCAGGTACACGAGCGCGCCGAGATAGCGCGGGCTCGTGTCGAGCGTGAACGGCATCCCGGCCACCACGCTGCCAACGGTCAGGATCGCCGCGCCGATCAGCATCGCCCAGCCGTTGGTCACGAGCGGGTGCAGCCCCATCGACTGCATCCGGCTCGACAGCAGGTTGCCGATCGAGAAGCACATCGTGCCCGCGAAGGCGATCGCGAGCCCCGTCCAGGTCGCATGATCGTCGAGATGGCCAGCCATCTGCTGCCAGAACAGGCACGCGATGCCGGTCAGCCCGAGCAAGGCACCGGCGATCGCCGACGGCCGCAGCGGACGGCCCATGAACAGCCGTCCGTTGATCGAGTTCAGGAGCGGCGCGGTCGAGAAGATCACCGCGACGAGGCCGCTCGGCACGACCTGCTCCGCGTAGTAGAAACACAGGAAGTTCAGGCAGAACAGCGCGAAGCCCTGCGCGAAGAGAAAGCGCCACGCTTCGCGTGGCGGACGCACCGGCCGGCGCATCACGCGCAGCAGCGCGAACAGCACGACGGCCGCGAACCAGAAGCGCCACGCGATCGACACGGGCGGCGGCACCGAGCCGAGCTGCCACTTGATCGCGATCCAGGTGGTGCCCCAGATCAGCACAGTGACGAAATAAAGCGACAGGTTCATGGCGGCAATCCGGAAAATCGGGTGAATCGGGATCCCGACTATGCCGCCGCGCGGCGCGGGCCGATTGTCCGGAATTGCGGTCTTTTTCGGCACGCCGCACGCGCCCCCACGCGCCCGCTTATACTCGGCGCATCATGAGCTTCTCCCTCTCCGCTCCACCCGTCGACCACGCCGCCGCCCTGGCCGGCGGCGATCTGCCGTTCGGCCTGCAGTCGGTCTGCCGCACGCTCGCCGACGCGAACGCGACGCTCGAGCGCTTTGCGTGGCTCGGCGACCATCTGGCGATCGCCGAATGGACGCGGATCACCGACGAAAGCGAGACGGTCTACGAGCAGCCCGGCCACCACACGCTGTCGTGCTACCTCGACGGCGGCTATCGGACCGAGCGCCAACGCGTGCCGCGCTACGGCGCGCCGAGCCTGCTGTGCGCGCTGCCGGGCGACCATGAATCGCGCTGGTGGGTGCGCGGCGAGATGCACTTCATCCACCTGTATTTCCTGCCCGAACACTTCACGCAGCGCGCGATCCGCGAGCTCGACCGCGAGCCGCGCGAGCTGAAGCTCGCCGATCGCACCTATTTCGAGGATGCGCGCGTCGCGACGCTGCTGCGCTCGCTCGCGCTCGACGGCTGGGACGATGCCGACGAGCGGCTGCGCGTGAACGAGACCGCGCACGAGGTGCTGAGCCTGCTGCTGCGCGGGCAGAGCACGACGCGCACCGACACGACGTTCCGCGGCGGGCTCGCGCCTGCCGTGCGCCGCCGCGTGCGCGACTATATCGACACGTATCTCACGCAGCCGTTGACGCTCGGCGAACTGGCCGAGGTCGCCGCGCTGTCCGAATACCACTTCTCGCGGATGTTCCGACTGTCGTTCGGCCGGGCGCCGCACGCGTGGGTGGCCGAGCAGCGCCTCGCCCGGGCGCGTGAATTGCTGCGCACGACGGCGCTGCCGCTCGCACAGGTCGCAGCCGACTGCGGCTACGCGAACGCCGGGCACTTCAGCCACCGCTTTCGCGATGCGCACGGCACGACGCCGAATACGTACCGGCGCGCGATGCAGGGCCGCTGAGCGCGGCCCCTTTCCTCGCTTTCCCGCTTACGCGCCGCGCTGCGACAGTTCCTGCTCGAGCGCCGCGACGCCGGCCGGCAGGTCGACCGGCACCTTCAGGTCGACCATCGTGCGGCCGAACGCGTGCAGCGTACGGAACAGGTTGTGTTCGCGGCACTGCTCGCCCATCTGCCCGATCCGCACGATCGGCAAGCCGAACGAGCCCGAGATCTCGACCTGGTACTGCTTCGAGATATGGCCGCAGACCATTCCCGGCGTCAGCCCTTCCGGCGTCTCGATCCCGACCACCGAATTGAGCCGGCAGTCCTTCGGCGCATAGAGCTTGAGCCCCATCGACTCGACGCCCGCCTGCAGCGCGAGCGAGCAGCGCAGATGGCGTGCGAAGCGGCTTTCGAGCGTCTCCGCGCAGACGAGCCGCAGCGCCTCGTGCAGCGCGAGCACACCGGACACGGGCGCCGTGTAGTGATAGCCGGCGTTGTGCCAGAAGTTCTCCGCGAGCGCCATGTCGAGGCACCAGTGCGCGTTCGGCTCCGTGCGATGCTTCATGCGCTCCCACGCGGCATCGGAGAAAGCGATCAGCGACACGCCCGGGATCGACGACAGCCCCTTCTGGCCGCCGGTGATCACCGCATCGATGCCCCACGCGTCCATCTCGAGCGGCATCGTCGACAGCGTGCACACCGCGTCGACGACGACCAGTGCGCCGGCCGCCTTCGCGAGCGCCGCGATGTCGCGCAGGTCGCGGTTCCACACCGTGTTCGACGTCTCGCCCTGCACGATCGTGACGATCTCGGGCCGCTCGCGCGCGATCGCATCCGCGATCTCGTCGAGGCTCGCGACCGCGCGGTCGGCCACTTCGAGCGTCGCGACGTCGGCGCCGACGCGCGTGGCCATCTCGGCCATCCGCGCGCTGAAGAAGCCGTTGCGGATCGACAGCACGCGCGTACCGCGCCAGGCGAGGTTCGAGATCGCCATCTCCATCGCGGCCGAGCCGGGGCCCGCGACGCCGAGCACCCACTTCGTGCGGGTCTGGAACACGTAGCGCGCCATCTCCTTCACCTGCTCGATGATCTTCGCCATCGTCGCGCCGAGGTGGTTGATCACGACCGTGTTCGCCTTCGCGACGGCGGCCGGGATCGGAACCGGGCCGGCCCCCATCATCAGCAGCGGTTCTTCGGGCAGGATCGCGTCGAGCGGCACGACGACGGGACAGGGAATCGGCGAGTAATCGATGGACATGGTTGGCAAGAGGTGAGGAAAGGAAATGCACGAGCGCTCGCCACACTGCATGGCGAACTGATCGATCATTCCGCGTTCCGCGGCCTCGCGCAAGAGGCACGCGCGGCCGGACAGCGCGACGGTGGCCCGGTCGCCGGACCGGGCCAGCCGGCCGCGTGCGTATTGCGCGATGGCCATTCCGATTGAAAAAGGATTGTGGACCGGTTGCGAAACGGTTCCATTCGGCTTCCGTACGCATGATTTTCTTCGCCAATAACGCCGCGATTCGCCGATGCCGACGGTTTACGTCAACTTTCGCGTCGAACACAATAGACCGGCCGCCCGATAAAAACCGCCGCGCTGAATGCGATACGCAATACCGGCACACCCCCGCAAAACATCCATTATCGTTGCATGTATTGGGGCACGACTCCGGAAATTAACGAACCAGAGCCATCCATGCAGCTAACAACCTATTGATTAATATGCAAAATATTTATCACACGAGCGTATATTCCAATACCGCGTCAGTTTTGCACGCCACGCACGTGTTGCACCGCGGCGTTTAACCGTTACCCGCGATTTCGATTTTCCGCAACCCGCCCCTTTTCTCAGGTTGACGGATATCGGTTCTGTATTGAACAATCGTCTGCGGAATCGAAAGAAACGATTTTTCGATACGAGGGAGAACTGGGTGCCGCACGATGCGCTTTCGGGGTTGCGCGGCGAAAAATCACAACATAATCAATCAACCGGGCCAGAAATACGCAAGCCATGAACCAGATTCAGACCATGCGTGTATTCGTCTGCGTCGCCGAGCAGCAAAGCTTCCGGCGCGCGGCGCACCATCTCGGCGTGTCCAATGCACTCGTCACGCGTTCGATCGCGATGCTCGAGGGCCACCTGAACACCCGGCTGATCCACCGCACCACGCGCAACCTGTCGCTCACCGAGGCCGGCGTACGCTACCTCGACGGTTGCCGTGCGCTGCTCGAGGAATTCGACCACCTCGAGTCGTCCGTCGCGCATGCCGTGCGCGAACCGGCCGGCACGCTGCGCGTCGTCGCATCGGGGCTGCTGTCGCCGCTGGCGCTGACACCGCTCGTCAGCAGCTTCCGGCACCGCTACCCCGAGCTGCGCGTGCAGCTGACCGTCGCCGAAGGGCCGCTCGACGTGCTCGACTCGGGTTACGACGTCGGCATCGTCACGGGCAACCGGCTCGACGGCAACCCGTCGCTGATCGGCCATGCGCTCGCGCCGAATCCGTTCGTCGCCTGCGCGGCGCCGGCCTATCTCGACCGGCGCGGCGAGCCGCGCGCCCCCGACGACCTGCCGGGCCACGACTGGGTCACGCTCGCGCCGCACCAGCATGCGCCGTCGTGGCAGCTCGTCGGCCACGACGGCGTCGCGCACTCGGTCACGGTGCGACCGGCGTGCACGGTCAACCAGCTCGCACTGGTCCACGCAGCCGCCGTGGCCGGTGCCGGCATCGCGGTGCTGCCCGAGCCGTGCGTCGCCGACGCGCTCAACAACGGCACGCTCGTGCGGCTGCTGGCCGGCTACCGGATCGACGATCCCGACACGCAACTGTCGCTCGTCTACCCGAACCGCCAGTACGTGCCGGCCCGCACACGCAGCTTCGTCGAACATGCGCTGGACCACTTCAGCGCACGAACGCCTCGCGACCAAACGGACTACGGCTTCCTGCGGCCGCCGCGCGGGCCCGAACGGTCCGACATCGTCACGGGGCTGCAGTAAACTGCGCGCGTCAGCCATCGGAGGTGCAGCGTGCGCGTGATCCTGTTCAGCAGCCGGCAGTACGACGACGATTCGTTTGCCGCCGCCAATCGGCAGTTCGGCTATCGGCTGCACTTCCAGCCGTCGCACCTCGACGCGGAAACCGCGATCCTCGCGCACGGCTATGAAGTCGTGTGCCCGTTCGTCAACGACACCGTCGACGCGGCCGTGCTCGAACGGCTGGCCGACGGCGGCACGCGGCTGATCGCGCTGCGCTCGGCCGGCTTCAACCATGTCGACCTCGCGGCCGCCGAGCGGCTCGGCATCACGATCGTGCGCGTGCCCGCGTATTCGCCGCATGCGGTCGCCGAACACGCGGTCGCGCTGATCCTGGCGCTCAACCGCCGGCTGCCGCGTGCGGTCGCGCGCACCCGCGAAGGCGATTTCTCGCTGAACGGGCTGCTCGGCTTCGACCTGCACGGCAAGACCGTCGGCGTGATCGGCACCGGCATCATCGGCAGCGTGTTCGCGAAGATCATGATGGGCTTCGGGATGCACGTGCTCGCGCACTCCGTGCCGCCGTACAACGACGAGCTGATCGCGTTCGGCGCGCGCTACGTCGAGCTCGACGAGTTGCTGCACCACGCCGACATCGTCAGCCTGCACTGCCCGCTGCTGCCGTCCACGCACCATCTGATCAACGAACGAACGCTCGCGCGGATGAAGCACGGCGCGATGCTGATCAACACCGGTCGCGGCGGCCTCGTCGATGCGCAGGCGCTGGTCGACGCGCTCAAGAGCGGCCAGCTCGGCCACCTCGGGCTCGACGTGTACGAGGAGGAAAGCGGGCTGTTCTTCGAGGATCACTCCGATCTGCCGCTGCAGGACGATGTCCTCGCACGCCTGCTGACGTTCCCGAACGTGATCGTCACGTCGCACCAGGCGTTCTTCACGCGCGAGGCGCTCGCCGAGATCGCGCACACCACACTGCTGAACATCGAGGCGTGGCATGCAGGGACGCCGCAGAACGTCGTGACGGCAAACCGCTGAAAAACGACGCGTTTCACGACCTGCAGCGCATCCGCAATCGTTTGCTTGTTCTCGTTGCTGTGCACTGCACTCGTCTTCATCAACAATTCCGCGCTTTGTTTCGGTTGAAGTAACGTTTCGTGCGTGCCGTCTGCTATCGTTGCGCCGATGTCACCCCAGCTTCCGCCGCTCATGCGTTTCGACGACTCCGACATCGCCGCGGTCTACCGCGCCATTTTCGAACGGCGCGACATGCGCCACTTCACACCGGCGCCCGTCGATCCGGCGGTACTCGCACGCTTGCTGCGCGCGGCGCACCATGCGCCGAGCGTCGGCTTCATGCAGCCGTGGCGCTTCATTCGCATCAGCGATCCCGCGCTGCGCACCGCGATCCACGCGCTGGTCGAGGCCGAGCGCCGCGCGACCGCCGATGCGCTCGGCGAGCGCCAGGACGAATTCATGCGGCTCAAGGTCGAAGGCGTACGCGAATGCGGCGAGCTGCTGGTCGTCGCGCTCGCCGACGGCCGCGAGCGCCACGTGTTCGGCCGCCGCACGCTGCCGGAGATGGATCTGGCATCCGCCGCGTGCGCGATCCAGAACATGTGGCTCGCGGCGCGCGCGGAAGGGCTCGGGATGGGCTGGGTGTCACTGTTCGACGTCGAGGCGCTGCGCACGCTGCTGCGGATGCCCGACGGCGCGAAGCCGATCGCCGTGCTGTGCGTCGGGCACGTCGACGCGTTCTATGCGAAACCGATGCTCGAACAGGAGCGCTGGGCCGCGCGAATGCCGATCGAAGCATGCCTGTTCGAGAACGGCTGGAACGATCCGGCCGCAATCGAAGCCGCCGGCGCAGCCTCGACACCTGCAAGTGCGGAATCGGATGTCGACGTGTCGAGCGCGTCGAACGCCCTCCCCGGTGAAGCGCCCGAACGCGTCGCGTGATGGCCGGCCCGGCAGTTGCCATCGCTCCGGCCCCGATTCGGCCCGACGCGGCAAATCGCCTCGAAATCCCACACTGTGAGCGTTCCGCCTGCTGGCCCGTCGCACGCCAGCAACAACCGTTTTGGCCCCAAGCGTAGGGGTTTTCACTGAAGTAGAATCGCGGCTGTCATTCGACTGACCCACCGCCCGTCCCGCGCATCCTGCGCCCGGCTCGAGCGGCATCTTTCCCGAGCCTACCGCGATGCCCTTACCTCTTTTCGCCCTCGCCGTTGCCGCATTTGGAATCGGTACCACCGAATTCGTGATCATGGGGTTGCTGCCCAATGTCGCGCGCGATCTCGGCGTGTCGATTCCGGCCGCCGGGATGCTCGTGTCGGGCTACGCGCTCGGCGTGACGATCGGCGCGCCGATCCTCGCGATCGTCACCGCGAAGATGCCGCGCAAGCGCGCGCTGATGGGCCTGATCGGGCTGTTCATCGCCGGCAACCTGTTCTGCGCGATCGCACCGGGCTACGCGGTGCTGATGGCCGCGCGCGTCGTCACCGCGTTCTGCCACGGCGCGTTCTTCGGGATCGGCTCGGTCGTCGCGAGCAACCTCGTCGCGCCGAACCGCCGCGCGCAAGCCATCGCGCTGATGTTCACCGGCCTCACGCTCGCGAACGTGCTCGGCGTGCCGCTCGGCACCGCGCTCGGCCAGGCGTTCGGCTGGCGCGCGACATTCTGGGCCGTCACCGGCATCGGGATCGCCGCCGCCGCCGCGCTCGCGGTGTGCCTGCCGAAGAACCTCGCGATGCCCGACACCAGCATCACGCGCGAATTCAGCGTGCTGAAGCACCCGCAGGTGCTGATGGTGCTCGGCATCAGCGTGCTCGCATCCGCGAGCCTGTTCAGCGTGTTCACGTACATCACGCCGATCCTCGAGGACGTGACGGGCTTCTCGCCGCGCCAGGTCACCTACGTACTGCTGCTGTTCGGCCTCGGGCTGACGGTCGGCGGCACCCTCGGCGGCAAGCTCGCCGACTGGCGCCGGATGCCGTCGCTGATCGCGACGCTCGGGCTGATCGGCGTCGTCCTCGCGCTGTTCGCGGGCACGATGCACGTACCGTTCGCCGCGCTCGCGACGATCTTCGTGTGGGGCATCCTCGCGTTCGCGATCGTGCCGCCGCTGCAGATCATGATCGTCGATCGCGCGAGCGACGCGCCGAACCTCGCGTCCACGCTGAACCAGGGTGCGTTCAACCTCGGCAACGCGACCGGCGCGTGGCTCGGCGGGATGGCGATCGGCTCCGGCGTGTCGCTCGTGAACCTGCCGTGGGTCGGCGTCGCGATGGCCGTCGCGGCGCTCGCGCTCACGCTGTGGTCGGCGTCGCTCGAACGGCGCCCGGTGGCCGTGCCGACCGAGTACGTCTGACGCGACCCTGCTGCATTCGTTGCGTACACAACCCCATTCGATCCTGATGGCCTTCATGGACCTTTCAAGGTCCGCGGTGTAGCATCCCGGCCGATGAAAGCCATTCTGAATCGCGATTTCCTCGCGCTGATCCTGAGCGTCGCGGTCGTCGGCCTCGGGACCGGCGCCACGCTGCCGCTCACCGCACTCGCGCTGACTGAAGCCGGGCACGGCACCAACGTCGTCGGCATGCTGACGGCCGCGCAGGCCCTCGGCGGCCTCGCGATCGTCCCGTTCGTCACCGCGCTCGCGCGGCATATCGGCTCACGCCGCGCGATCGTCGTGTCGGTGGTGCTGCTCGCCGCCGCCACCGCGCTGATGCAGTTCACGTCGAACCTGATCCTGTGGGGCGTGCTGCGCGTGCTGTGCGGCGCCGCGCTGATGCTGCTGTTCACGATCGGCGAAGCGTGGGTCAACCAGCTCGCCGACGATTCGACGCGCGGCCGCGTCGTTGCGATCTACGCAACCAATTTCACGCTGTTCCAGATGGCGGGCCCCGTCCTCGTGAGCCAGATCGCCGGCGCGACGAGCATCCGCTTCGCGCTGTGCGGCGCGCTGTTCCTGCTCGCGCTGCCGACGCTCGCGACGATCCGGCGCGCGCCGCTCGCCGGCGACGACGCGCATCACGAAGCGCACGGCCGCTGGCTCGATATCCTGCCGCGGATGCCCGCGCTGATCATCGGCACCGGCTTCTTCGCGCTGTTCGATACGCTCGCGCTGTCGCTGCTGCCGCTCTACGCGATGGATCACGGCGTCGCGAGCGCGACCGCCGTGCTGCTCGCGTCGATCATGCTGTTCGGCGATACCGCGATGCAGTTCCCGATCGGCTGGCTCGCGGACAAGCTCGGCCGCGAACGCGTGCACCTCGGCGCCGGCTGGATCGTGCTGGCCGGCCTGCCGCTGCTGCCGTTCGTCATCGCGAATCCATGGCTGTGCTGGCCGCTGCTGTTCGTGCTCGGCGCGGCGGCCGGCAGCATCTACACGTTGTCGCTGGTCGCATGCGGCGAACGCTTCCGCGGCGCGGCGCTCGTCACCGCGAGCTCGCTCGTGTCGGCATCGTGGAGCGCCGCGAGCTTCGGCGGCCCGCTGGTGGCCGGTGCGTTGATGGAGCAACTGGGCAGCAATGCGCTGGTCGGCGTGCTGGTCGTCTGCGTCGCCGCGTTCGTTGCGGCCGCGCTATGGGAACGCCGCACCGCGTTGCAACGCGCAGTCTGATATCGGCGCTGTCGCGGACGCAAGCATGAACGCTCGTACGCAGCATCACACATCGACGCACATGCGCCGCCGCCCCCGCCAGCAAAAACGAAAACGGCCCGCGCAATGCGGGCCGCCCTGTCCTTCCGGACTACCTGCTACGTGTCGCGCTACGATTCGTCACGCATTCCGCGCCGGCAGGATCGTCCCCGCACATGTGCCGAAGCCGACGCGATAGCCGTCGCCCTGGCACCACCCGGCGAGCGTGAGCTCGTCACCGTCCTCGATGAACGCACGGCTGCCGCCGCCGTTCAGCGCGAGCGGCTCCTTGCCGTTCCACGTCAGTTCGAGCAGGCTGCCGAACGAATCCTTGGTCGGCCCGCTGATCGTGCCCGAACCCATCAGGTCGCCCACGCGCGTGTTGCAGCCCGCGACCGTGTGATGCGCGAGCTGCTGCGCCATCGTCCAGTACATGTGCTTGTAGTTCGTACGGCAGATCGACGTCGCTTCGGCCGCGCCTTCGGCACGCAGCGTCACTTCGAGCGCGATGTCGAACGCGTGCTTGCCCGCGTGCTGCAGATACGCGAGCGGCTGCGGCGATTGCTCCGGCTGCGCGGTGCGGAACGGTTCGAGCGCATCGAGCGTGACGATCCAGGGCGAGATCGTCGTCGCGAAAGTCTTCGCGTTGAACGGGCCGAGCGGCACGTATTCCCACTGCTGGATGTCGCGCGCGCTCCAGTCGTTCAGCAGCACCATCCCGAAGATATGTGCTTCCGCGTCCTCGCACGCGATCGGCTCGCCGAGCGCATTGCCCTGCCCGACGATGAAGCCTGTCTCCAGTTCGATGTCGAGCTTGCGGCAGGCACCGAACACCGGGCGCTCCTGGTCGGGCAGCTTCAGTTGCCCGTTCGGGCGCCGCACCGGCGTGCCGCTCACGACCACCGACGACGCACGGCCGTTGTAACCGATCGGCATCTCCAGCCAGTTCGGCAACAGCGCATTCTTCGGATCACGGAACATCGAACCGACGTTGGTTGCATGTTCCTTCGACGAGTAGAAATCGGTGTAGCCGGGAATCTCGACCGGCAGATGCAGCGTCGCGTCGCGCTGCGCGACGAGCACCTGTGCGCGCAGCGCCGCATCGTCACGCAGCGTCGCGTTGTCGCGCGAGAACAGGTCGGACAGCTGCACGCGCACGCGGCGCCATGCGTCGCGGCCAAGCGCGATGAACGCGTTGAGCGTCGGCGCGGCGAACACGTCGGCGCCGGCCGGCAGCGTCACGAGGCCCGCACGCGCAAGTGCGGCGAGATCGACGATCTGGTCGCCGAGCGCGACGCCGGCGCGGTGCGCCACCTGCTTCGCATCGCTGAAGATCCCGAACGGCAGGTTCTGGATCGGGAAATCGCAGGCGGGATCGTTCGCGGTGTCGATCCAGCTCTTGCGAGCCGGGTCGAGCGTCGCGCGCCAGTCTTGGGTATCGCTCATCGTTGCTCCGGATTGAAGTGTTTCTTGATGCCTTGCCAGCATTCGAAGTAGTCGGCCTGCAGCTGCGCGGTGTCGAGCGCATAGCGCGTCGGCCGGATCAGCGTGCGGGTTTCGAACATGAATGCCATCGTCGCGTCGACCTTGTGCGGCTTTGTCGTGTCGCTCGCGGACGCCTTCTCGAACGTGTCCGCGTCGGGCCCGTGGCCCGACATGCAGTTGTGCAGGCTCGCGCCGCCCGGCACGAAGCCTTCGGCCTTCGCGTCGTACGCGCCGTGCACGAGCCCCATGAATTCGCTCGCGACGTTGCGGTGGAACCACGGCGGGCGGAACGTATCCTCGGCCGCGAGCCAGCGCGGCGGGAAGATCACGAAGTCGATCGTGTCGACGCCCGGCGTGTCGCTCTGCGACTGCAGCACGAGGAAGATCGACGGATCGGGATGGTCGAAGCTGATCGAGCCGATCGTGTTGAACAGGCGCAGGTCGTATTTGTACGGCGCATAGTTGCCGTGCCAGGCAACGACGTCGAGCGGCGAATGGCCGATGTCCGCGCGCCACAGGCGGCCGTTCAGCTTCGCGATCAGCTCGAACGCGCCTTCGCGGTCTTCATAAGCGGCCTGCGGCGTCAGGAAATCGCGCGGATTCGCAAGGCCGTTCGAGCCGATCGGGCCGAGGTCCGGCAGGCGCAGTTGCGCGCCGAAGTTTTCGCAGATGTAGCCGCGTGCATCGCCGTCCGGCAGCGTGACGGAAAAACGCACGCCGCGCGGGATCACCGCGATCTCGAACGGCTCGACGTCGACGCGGCCGAATTCGGTCGCGATGAACAGCCGCCCCTGTTGCGGCACGATCAGCAGTTCGCCGTCCGCGCTGTAGAAGAAACGGTCCTGCATCGAGCGGTTCGCCGCGTACAGGTGGATCGCACAACCGTTCATCGCGGCGGCCGAGCCGTTGCCGGCCATCGTCACGAGCCCGTCGACGAAATCGGTCGGTTCGACCGGCATCGGCAGCGGATCCCAACGCAGCTGGTTCGGCGGCGTCGGCGGCACATCGGCCGAATCGCCGAATTCCGACACGAGCCGTTGCGGGCCCGCGTACGGCTCGAACGGCCGGTGCACGGCGGCCGGGCGGATGCGATACAGCCACGAGCGGCGGTTGTGGCCGCGCGGCGCGGTAAACGCGGTGCCCGACAGTTGCTCCGCATACAGTCCGTACGGCGCGCGCTGCGGCGAGTTGCGGCCGTGCGGTAGCGCGCCGGGCAATGCCTCGGTCGCGAATTCGTTCGCGAAACCGCTCAGGTAGCCGGCGGTCGCCGGTTTCGACAGGTCAAGCGTCATCGTTTCCTTTCTCCATCAATTCAGGGCGGCGTTAGGCGCCTGCGCGCCGTTGCGCCGCGTCACACCGGCCAGCCCGAGGACGAACAGCGCCGAGCACAGCACGGGCACCGCGGCCGCGTGGAACAGCGCGCCGTTCGACCAGTTGAGCGCAATCAGTTGTCCGCCGACGAGCGGCCCGAGCACCGAGCCGATCCGGCCGATGCCGAGGCTCCAGCCGATGCCCGTCGAGCGCAGCGACGTCGGGTAATACTGGCCCGCGAGCGCGTTCACGGCCGGCTGCCCGCCGACCACGCAGAATCCACCCGCGAACACGACGACCAGCAGCCACGGCAGCGCATGCGCGACCGAGCCGATCAGCCCCACCGACACGGCCGCGCACGCGAAGCACACGAACAGCACGCGCACGAAGCCGTAACGTTCGATGAACCAGCCGAGCGACAGCGTGCCGACCACGCCGCCCGTCTGCAGCACCGTGCCGACGATCACCGCGGTGCCCGGCGAATAGCCGGCGTCGCGCATCACGGTCGGCAGCCAGTTCGACAGGAAATACAGATCGATCAGGTTCATGAAGCTGATCGCCCACAGCAGCAGCGTGACCGGCAGGCGGCCGTGGCTGAACAGTTCGGCGACCGGCGCACCGCTCGCCGCACGCTCGCGCACGACGATGCGCGTGTTCGCGTCGATTCCGGCTTGCGGTGCGAATTGCGCGAGCCAGTCGCGTGCCTGCGCGACGCGCCCTTTCAGCACCAGGAATTGCAGCGACTCGGGCAGCCGCGCGACCATCGCGATCGTCAGCACGAGCGGCACCGCACCGCCGACGAAGAACACCGAGCGCCAGCCGAATGCCGGAATCAGCGCGGCGCTGATGAAGCCGCCGATCGCCGCACCGAGCGTGAAGCCGCACGACACCATCATCATCCGCTTCACGCGATGCGCGGCCGGGCTGAACTCGCCGACCAGCGCCATCGCATTCGGCATGATGCAGCCGAGGCCGAGGCCCGTGACGAAGCGCAGCGCCATCAGCACGGGAATCGAACCCGCGAACGGCGTCGCGAGCATCGTCACCGCGAAGAACAGCGTCGAGCCGATCAGCACCGGGCGCCGCCCGATCCGGTCGGCCAGCACCGACAGCCCGAGCGCGCCGAGCAGCATCCCGAACAGGCTCGCGCTGAACACCGGGCCGAGCGCCTGCTTCGGCACGCCCCATTCGGCGATCACGCTGGGCGCCACGTAGCCCATCGCCTGCGCATCGAAACCGTCGATCACGAGGCACAGCCCGCACAACACGAGCAGCATCCAGTGAAAGCCCGGGCGGTGGGTCTCGTCGATCACGCGCTCGACTTCGAGCACGCGTGCGTCGGCCGGCGCCGCGCTCATTGCGCCACCTCGGCGGCCGGATGCACGGGCGGCGTCACGCCCTGGCGCGCGAGCGCCATCGCTTCACGCAGCACGTCGGCATCGCCGATCTGGTTCGCGAGCAGCAGGATCAGCTTCGCGTTGACGAGCTGACTGTCGCTGTCGGACAGGTCGCGATGCATGTCGATCAGCGCTTCGTAGAACGCGTCGGGGTCAGCCAGGCGCGGGCGGGTGTCGAGTGAGGGCATGACGGGTCTCCGGTGTCTTTATCGTATTCAGCGTGCGCAGGTCGCGCGCGCCAGTGCGTCGGCGATCGCCTGACGGTCGAGCGTGCGCGTGCGTGCGCAGACATGCTGATCGGGACGCAGCAGGTAGAACGTGCCCGGCTGCGCGTCGTAGCGTTGCGCGGCCAATCCGTCGACGTCCTCCACGACGTCGACGCCGGCCACCGGCTGCGCGTGCCCAGCCGGCACGACGAGCACGGGCCGCACCGGCAGCGCGAGGCCGTCGACGGCCCTGGCCAGCGCGGCCGCATCGCCCGGCAACCCGAACAGCACGCCGGTGAAGCCGTCGCGCAGACGCTGCAGCAACCAGCCCGACGCACCCTGTACGCGTACCGGCGCATCGGCCGCCGCCGCGCCCGGCCGCATCGCGCAAGCAAATGCGTCGCCGCTGCGATCGGGCGTGTTCAACGGCGAATCGGCCAGCACCGCCGGCACCGACAGGCGGCCGCTGTTCACGAGCTTGCGCGCGAACTCGCAGTCGCGCGCAAGCTTCAGCGTCGCGTCGCGGAACACGCGCGACACCGCGCTCTTCGGCGTGATGAAGTCGGTCGAGCGCGTCGAGTTGCGGATGTTCTCGTCGGCCGCGAACTCGCGCTCGCTCGCATACGTGTCGAGCAGGCTGTCGGCCGAACGGCCGTCGAGCACGAGCTTCAGCTTCCATGCGAGGTTGTCCGCATCCTGCACGCCGCTGTTCGCGCCGCGCGCGCCGAACGGCGACACGCCGTGCGCGGAGTCGCCCGCGAACAGCACGCGGCCGTGGCGGAACGTGTCCATTCGCTGGCAGCGGAACGTATAGACGCTCACCCATTCGAGTTCGAACTCGACATCCGGCCCGAGCAACGCGCGCACGCGCGGGATCACGCGCTCCGGCTGCTTCTCGGCGACGGGATCGGCGTCCCAGCCGAGCTGGAAGTCGATGCGCCACACGTTATCGGGCTGACGATGCAGCAGCACCGACTGATTGCGGTGGAACGGCGGATCGAACCAGAACCAGCGCTCGGTCGGAAACTCCGCCTTCATCTTGACGTCGGCGATCAGGAAGCGGTCCTTGAACGTGCGGCCGTGGCTTTCGAGGCCCATCATCGTGCGCATCGGGCTGCGCGAACCGTCGGCCGCGATCACGTACCGCGCGTGCAGCGTCGCGATGCCGTCCGGTGTCTCGATCGTCAGCACCGCGTGTTCGGCCGACTGCTCGATGCCCGTCACCTTGTGCTTCCAGCGGATGTCGATGTTCGGCAGTTCGAATGCGCGGTCGGCCAGGTAGCCTTCGACGTAGTACTGCTGCAGGTTGATGAACGCGGGGCGCGCATGCCCTTCCTCCGGCAGCAGGTCGAACGCATACAACTGCTCGCCCTGCAGGAACACCTTGCCGACGTGCCAGCTCACGCCCTTGTCGACGAAGCGTTCGCCGCAGCCGAGCCGGTCGAAGATCTCGAGCGTGCGTTTCGCGAAACAGATCGCGCGCGAACCGGTCGACAGCGTGTCGTCGTCGTCGAGCAGCACGACGGGCACGCCCTGCTGCGCGAGGTCGATCGCGGCCGCAAGGCCCACCGGGCCGGCGCCGACGACGATCACCGGGTGGACGGCCGCGTCATGCGCGCGAGCGCGGTACTCGAACTTCAGCGTCTGGTAATCGATGCTCATGGTCGCCATCCGCTCCTCAACCCTGCCGTGCGTGCACCGGCACGCCCGTCGTTCCATTCGTCTCCTGCCGGCGCGCCTGCCCGCCTGTCCTGTCACCCGCCACGTCTCGCTCCTTGCTTCCTGTTGATTCGTGAACGGCGCCGTCTCGCGGCGCCCGCATGCCGCATTTCTTGATCGGCGACAAATCTTGGATTTACGAATAGTAAAACCAATTACGAATAGTGAAATCAACGTAAACCCTAGGCAAGCGTGCCCGGACGGGATAACCATATGAGCGAAACGCCAAGCCGAGCTTGGCGCGCGCTGCTAATATCGAGATACGAGGCGGCCCGTTCGGCCGCCGTTTTTCCTTCTTACGCCGATGATTCCGCCCACCATTCCCGAGCTGGTCGCCCGTGCCGGGCAACTGCCGTATCTGCGGGATCACCTCGCGCTTGCCGAAGGCGGCACCGCGAGCGCGAGTCTGCCCGAGCGCACGCTCGGCAGCGCCTACGAACCGATCTACGACGTGACGATGCCCGGCGCGCCGCAGTCGACGTCGTTCGCCGACGCGATCGAGCGCTACGGCGACGAGCTCGGCTTCCAGGCCGTCACCGTCGTCACGGGAGCACCGCACGATCCGGTCGATTCGGCCATCGACGACCAGACGCTGGTCGCGATCGACCGCCTGTCGCGCGCACTGCATGCGATCAACTTTTTCGGCGCGCAGCGCCACGGGCTGCTGTTCCTGCGCGTGCACGAACGGCTGCTGAAGAGCGTGAAGTACGACCACGGCAAGCATTTCTCATCGGTGCTGCAACGCTTCGGGCTGCCGCCCGAGCGGATCGTGATCGAGTTGCCGGCGGTCGCGGTCGCACACAAGACGTTCCTCGGCTACCTGACGCGCAGCTATCAGCATCACGGCTTCAAGGTCGCCGACAAGCTGCCCGATCCGGGCCGCATCCTCGCGGTCGAATCGGACATGGCGCGCCCCGACTTCATCAAGATGGATGCGGGCATCGCGTTGCGCGACGGGATGGTCAAGGCGCTCGTCGCCTATGCGCAGCGCGTGCGGATTCCGTTGATCTTCGACGGCGTCGTCGACGAGACGCAGTGCGAGCTGCTGCGCCAGCACGACGTGCGGTTCATGCAAGGGCCCGTGTTTGCAAAGGTCGTGACGGCCTGAAGGAATCGAATCGACGGCGTGCACGAAGCGGCACGCCGGATGGCGGGATCGGGTGGTCAGCCGCTGATGGAATTGGGGGAGCGGGTCAGGCGTCGTGAAGCGCAGCCCGGCGTGCACAGGGTTCCCTGCCGAACGTGCGGCAACCCTCGTCACGCGCTTTCTTCGCTATCGAGTGCCGACGCTCGAGGCTCTTCCACCATCGTCGTACCCGGGCAGTTCGTCACCGCCCGCGACGCCCGGGAGACGAGCGCCATCCACGCACTTGCACGTCTTCCCTGCTGACGAACGCCTACGGTCTTCCACCGTCGTCGTACCTGGGCAGATCGTCATCGAACTCGACGCCCGGGAAGCGATCGCCATACCAGACGTGCCAGGCCGGACGCAGCCGCGACGGCTCGTCGAGCGTCGCCGAGTTGATCTCGACCGTTTCCGGAGCGTCGGTCAGCCGGAATTCGAGTTGCGCGCCGCAGCGTCCGCAGAAACGCCGTTCGCCCCACGCGCTCGACGCGTAGACGGTCGGCTCGCCCTGCAGGTATTCGAATGCATCGATCGGCACCGATGCCGATGCGACGACCGCCGCGCCGGTCGTGCGCTGGCAGAGCCGGCAATGGCAGAAACCGGCGTCGGTCGGAACGCCGGCAATCCGGTAGCGAATCGCGCCGCATGCGCAACCGCCTTCCATCGTTTCCGGGTGGGACATCGCGAACCTCGTCGTCAGGAAGCCGGTGAACGATGATGAGCGACGTTCGTTCCGGTTGCAATGGATGGCAACGGCGCTGCTCTCGCCTGCCTCCGCAGGCACCCGCGTCACGCAGTGCGCGGCGGCGGCCATTGCCGCATGCGCCGCGCTCAGGCCGTCTGCCCGAGCCGTTGCGCGAGCGCTTTCAGCTTCGGCCCGATCTGCGTGCGAAACACCACCTCGTCCATCGACGACGCGGGACCGCTGCAGCTCAGGATCAGCCAGCGTCCCTCGCGCGGCTCACGAAACGGCACGGCCGCCGCGTTCACGTCCATGTGCCACGCGCGGAACGAATAACAGCAACCACCCGCCGAAAACTCGGCCACAGCCTGCTGCGCGGCGGTGACGAGCGCATCGGCGTCAGACGCGCCGCCGGCCGCGCGGTGCAGTTCCGCATAGAGCGCGCGGCGCACGTCCTCAGGCTGCACGGCCAGGTACGCACGCCCCATCGAGCTCGTCAGCATCGACAGCCGCGAACCGGGCGCGAGCCCGAGCGTCAGCGCCGTCTCGCTGCGGATCGTCTCGAGATAGATCATGTCGAGCCCGTCGCGGCAGCCGAGCGACACGGCCGCGCCGATCTCGCGCGCGAGCGCCTGCATGTGCGGCCGCGCAAGGTCGATCGTCCCCGAACCCGACAGCAGCGCGTAGCCGAGCGACAGCACGCCGGCGTCGAGCGCATACTTTCCGAGCGTCTCGTCGTAGCGCAGATAACCGAGCACGGTCAGCGTATAGGCGAGCCGGTTCACGGTCGCCTTCGGCAGCCCCGTGCGTTCCGCGAAGTCGCGGTTGCCGAGCATCGTCTCGCCGGGCCGGAATGCGCGCAGCAGGTCGAGCCCGCGCGCGAGCGCGACGACGAACTTGCGCTCGTCGATCGTGGTTTCGTCGATGGTTGAAAGAGTCATCTGGTGCTACACTGGGTTCGATTTGCAAAACATTGTTCCGCACAGCGGAACTACAGTCAAGCGAACTTTTGGCATGGGGCCCGGCTGGAAGACCGGATCAACCGCAAAGCATGGGGCCAGAGTAAGCGCTGAAGCGCCAACTCTGCCCGACAGGAGATGAAACGATGACCGCTGCAACTTTTCATTGGGACGATCCGCTGCTGCTCGACCAGCAACTGACCGAAGAAGAGCGGATGATCCGCGATGCGGCGCAGGCTTACGCACAGGACAAGCTCGCGCCGCGCGTCACCGAGGCGTTCCGCCACGAGCGCACCGACGCGGCCATCTTTCGCGAGATGGGCGAAATCGGCCTGCTCGGCCCGACGATTCCCGAGGAATACGGCGGCCCCGGCCTCAATTACGTCAGCTACGGACTGATCGCGCGCGAAGTCGAGCGCGTCGATTCGGGCTACCGATCGATGATGTCCGTGCAGTCGTCGCTCGTGATGGTGCCGATCTACGAATTCGGCTCGGACGCGCAGAAGCAGAAATACCTGCCGAAGCTCGCGACCGGCGAATGGATCGGCTGCTTCGGCCTGACCGAGCCGAACCACGGCTCCGATCCGGGCAGCATGGTCACGCGCGCGAAGAAGGTGCCCGGCGGCTATTCGCTGTCCGGCGCGAAGATGTGGATCACGAACTCGCCGATCGCCGACGTGTTCGTCGTGTGGGCAAAGCTCGAAGAGAACGGCAAGGACGCGATCCGCGGCTTCATCCTCGAGAAGGGCTGGAAGGGCCTGTCGGCGCCCGCGATCCACGGCAAGGTCGGGCTGCGCGCATCGATCACCGGCGAGATCGTCCTCGACGAGGCGTTCGTACCGGAAGAGAACCTGATGCCGAACGTGAGCGGCCTGCGCGGCCCGTTCACGTGCCTGAACTCGGCACGCTACGGGATCGCGTGGGGCGCGCTCGGCGCCGCCGAATCCTGCTGGCACACCGCGCGCCAGTACGTGCTCGACCGCCAGCAGTTCGGCCGGCCGCTCGCCGCGAACCAGCTGATCCAGAAGAAGCTCGCCGACATGCAGACCGAAATCACGCTCGGCCTGCAAGGCGTGCTGCGCCTCGGCCGGATGAAGGACGAAGGCACGGCGGCCGTCGAGATCACGTCGATCATGAAGCGCAATTCGTGCGGCAAGGCGCTCGACATCGCCCGCCTCGCGCGCGACATGCTCGGCGGCAACGGCATCTCCGACGAATTCGGCGTCGCACGCCATCTCGTGAACCTCGAAGTGGTCAACACGTACGAAGGCACGCACGACATCCACGCGCTGATCCTCGGCCGCGCGCAAACGGGCATCCAGGCATTTTTCTGATCATCCGGATGTGATGCACGCGGCGGCGATGCCGCGTGTGCGCCGCCAAGCAAACGGCCCGCCCGGCATCACTGCCGGGCGGGCCGTTGTTCATCGGAACCGCGGTTCCGGGCCGCCGATGCTTACTTGTTCGGCTGCGGCGTCAGGCGCAGATACGGACGCACCGCGTTGAAGCCCTTCGGGAAGCGCTTCTTCAGCTCCTCCGGATCCTGCAGCGACGGCACGATCACGACGTCGTCGCCATCCTTCCAGTTGCCGGGCGTCGCGACCTTGTAGTTGTCGGTCAGCTGCAGCGAGTCGATCACGCGCAGCACTTCGTCGAAGTTGCGTCCCGTGCTGGCCGGATACGTGATCGTGAGCCGCACTTTCTTGTTCGGGTCGATCACGAACAGCGAGCGCACCGTCAGCGTTTCGTTCGCGTTCGGGTGGATCATGTCGTACAGCTGCGAAACCTTGCGGTCCGCATCGGCGATGATCGGGAAGCCGACGACCGTCGACTGCGTTTCGTTGATGTCGTTGATCCAGCCCTTGTGCGATTCGACACCGTCGACCGACAGCGCGATCACCTTCACGTTGCGCTTCTCGAATTCGCCCTTCAGCTTCGAGGTGAGTCCCAGTTCCGTCGTGCACACCGGCGTGTAGTCGGCCGGATGGGAGAACAGGACGCCCCAGCCGTTGCCGAGCCACTCGTGAAACTTGATGGTGCCCAGGCTCGATTCCTGCTCGAAATCCGGTGCGATGTCGCCAAGACGCAGACTCATGATGTTCCCTCCTCGAACGATGCTGGTTGAAACCGCGCGCTGGACGGCGCGGGAAAGTTCACCAGCTTACGGGAAGCAATGGGTCGTGCGAACGAATATTCCGTTTGATATTCATACTTTTTTGTCATTTTTACCCGGCGTCGGGGCGGGACGGACGGCCACGCGGGAAACTTTTCACCTCGTTTGCCGCTCTGTTCATGATTACAAGTCGTTTACCATGCAGTCTTGCACTGCCGCCGCGTGTGTTCCCGGCTCGCCAGCAGGCAGGGGTTTCGCTAGGATGTGAACCTGCAGCATGACAGCACGAAGGGAGTTGCAATGTCGGAAATCAACAAGGAGAAACTGATGTCGGATATCAAAACCGTTCTCTCGGACGCCGAAGACCTGCTCAAGCAAGCAGCGAGCAGCACGGGCGACCGTGCGGCCGAACTGCGCGAGAAGGCGATGTCGCGCCTGAAGCAGGCCAAGGAAAAGGCAGCCGACGTCCAGGTCGTGGTGGTCGAGAAAGGCAAGAAGGCCGCACGTGCGACCGACGACTATGTGCACGAGCACCCGTGGACGTCGATCGGCGTGGCCGCCGGCGTCGGCGTGCTGATCGGCTTGCTGATCAACCGCAAGTAACGCGCTCTGCGCCGTTTCGTCCCGCGGGCCGCGTTGCGCGGCCCGCGGGCGTCGAAGCCAGCCGGCGGTTTCCGCCGGCCGGCTTTGTCCTAGCTGCTCACTGCACGCGCACGCACCTCATCCATGACGACAGACACCACCTCGCAGCCGTCCGGCCAAGGACCGCTGCGCCGCCTCGTCGGCTCCGCGATCGGACTTCTGCAGACGCGCCTCGAACTGGTGGGCATCGAGCTTGCCGAGGAGAAGGAGCGCCTGATGGGCGTGCTGTTCCTCGGGCTCGCCGCGATGATGCTCGCCACGATGGCGCTCATCAGCCTGACCGTGCTCGTCGCGATCGCGTTCTGGGATACCTATCGCTGGCAGTCGCTCGCGGCCATCACAGCACTGTATGCCGCTGGCGGCATCGTGTGCGCGTTGAAGGCACGTTCGGGCCTGCGCGATGCGCCGACCGTGTTCGAGGCGACGCTCGCCGAACTCGAGAAAGACCGCGAACTGTTCCGCGGCAAGCCGTGAGCGCAATCGCGCTCACGCCTCCCACCTACTTCGCCGACGCGCCATGAGCCAGAACGTTACGGGCAATTTACCCCGCTCCCATTCGTCGCGATCGAACTGGAGCGCATCGCAGCATCGCGCGCTCCGCAAGGAATTGCTGATCCTGCGATCCGAAGTCGAGCGGCTCGAACTCGCGGAAGCCGCCGGCGAGATGCGCCAGGCCGTCACGCGCTTCAGCTGGCTCAAGGTTTTCATCCCCGGCCTTTCCACCAACAAGTTCGGCCAGTCGGCCAGGAACCTGAACGCGAGCCTCGGCAATCTCGTCAACCAGTACCCGATGCTGAGTTCGCTCGCGTCGCTCGTGCTGGCGAAACCCGTTCGCTCGCTGCTGCGCGCGAGCGCGGGCCCCGCGCTCAAGTGGGGCACGCTCGGTTTCGCCGCGTGGGAGGTCTACCGGATCTGGAAGCAGTCCCGCAACGAGCGCGGGCTCGACTCGCACGACGACTGACCGTCGACATCCCGCGCGCACGGCCCCGCGCCGTTGCGCGCCTTTCCTGCGTACTCAACGCACACCCCAGCACGCCGTGCCCGGTTCGTCGGCGCCATCGCGCCGCACGTTGCCTTTCGTCCCGACCGAATCCAGCGTGAAGGTACCGCATGCATCGTCGTGCATCGGGCCCGTGTCGAGCGGGCTTGCATCCAGTTCGTAGCTCACCGGCGAATCGTCGCCACCCGGCCGCCGCAACGTCAAGCGGTAGACGGCACGCCCATCCGGCGGTGCCTGAGCCAGCACGTCCGGCAATGCCGAAGGCGGTGAACCATCCTGCGTTTCGAGATACTGGGCCGCGCGATATAGCGCGGAAACCGCCGACGCGCGATGAACACGCGCGACATGCTCGCGATACGACGGAATGCCCCATCCGGCCAGCACCGCGACGATCGCGAGCACGATCATCAGCTCGATCAACGTGAATCCGGTCGATCGGAATACAGCGATACGGCCGTTCATTGAGGCGCTGCCGCAACGCGACGCCAGCGCAGCGCGAGGACACGTTCGTCGCCTATCGCAACCTGGTGCTGCAGCCAGACCGCACTCGATGCATGCGCACCGACGCCACGCGCGGTGACGAGATAAGCGCGGCTACCGGGCGGCGCTGCCCCGCGCCACGCCTCGATCAGGCATCGCGGCGGCTGCGTGGCCATCGGCCATCCGGCGAACGGTGTGAATGCCTCGGCGGCCACCAGCGGCGGCATGCGCCGCCAGGTGTCGGGCTCCACGCGCGATTCGCGCTCGCTCACATAGGGTGCCGAGCCCCGGAGCAATCGCGCGGTGCACGCCGCCAGCGCGGCATCGGCTGCATGGAATGCGATCAGCCGATCGGACAGCGCGCGTGTGCGACGCGATTCCGTCAGCGCGGCTTCGAACCACGCGCCTGTCAGCGCTGCAATGGCCGCACCGACCGCGATGACTGCCGGCAATGCGAGACCCGCGTCGCGTCGCCAGGCTCGGCGCGCTGACCGGAAGCGCATCCGCGATTCGTGCGGGTTCGTCGCCAGGGCCCTCGTGCACGCAGCCTGCCGCGGTTCGTCGCCGCTTGCGGCGACGGGCCCATGCGCGTTGCCTGCTGCAACGCATCGCGATATTGATATTGCCCACGCGTACCGATCTGCTCCACTCATCGCAACGCCTCACGCGTGCGCACTGCATCAGCCAACGTCGCGTCGAAGCCGGGCGCAGCATTCCTCAACGCGATGATGCGATCGAGTGTCAAACGTGCGCGGCCGTCTCGGGCAAAGGCAGCACGACCGTCGCAGTCGACGTGGCTGGCCGGCTCGCGCATCAGCTCGCCGCGCGCCCGCACGCAGACATGCACGGCCACGACATCGAGCCAGTCATCGGCGCGCATCGCATCGGCGTCGACAAACTGCGCGCCGCCGCGACGCAAATAGCGCACGCGCAATTGATCGACGCCCGACACGACAGGCTGCGGCGTACCCGGACGGCCGCTCCCTTCGCAATACAGCTCGGGCTCGCCCGTCGACGGACTGACATGCGCATCGAAGCGGTTCTCCACCTGCGGCCGTTCGCCAGGTGCGCCGACACCTTGCCCGAGACAGTCCGACACCTGGCCGCCCACCGTCGACCACGTCGACACGGTGTCGCCAACATACCGGACCAGTAGCGCGTCCGACGCAGTGCGCACGGACTCGCACCGCACCTGCGCACCTTCGCCCCGCACACGCGCCATCGAACAGCCGAACACGGGCGGCAACGATGACGCGCCGTCCGTATCGAGCGGCCGGAACCCCGCCATCTGGATCTGCTGGCCGATCAGCATCAGCGCGGTGCCTGCCGCATCGCGCATCCTGAATCCGTCTTCCGCACGCCGTTGCGCAATGCGCTGTGCGTGATAGAGCGCGCCTGCCGCCGCGAGCACGAGGAGACCGACGGTCATCGCAATCAGCACTTCGAGCAGCGTGTGTGCGCGCATACGGCGATCAGCGTGCATCGGCATCAGCCTCCCGAAACGGAATCCGGACGCACGTGGGCGGCTGCGCCGTCACGCCTGCGGCTTCGCATCGCAGCGACGCCGGCGCTTTGCCGCTGCGCCAGCCGACGACCGCGTAGCGGACGCCTCCCGGCCCGGAGTCGAGCGTCATCGTGCCGCCGGGCAGCGACACGGCCGCCAGCGCCGCGAGGCCATCGTCTGCCCCTGCACCTGCGTGCAAGCGCTCGATGCGTGCATCGGCCAGCCACAGCGCTCGTTCGCGCCAGATCGTCGCCCGCTGAGCGCGCGCCATCGCTAGCTGGCTGCCGGCCACGGCCAGCATCACGGTCGCGAGCAGCGCGATCGCCAGCGTCGCCTCGATCAGCGACGTGCCACGCATCGCGTTGCGCATCGCGATCACGCCGAACCGCAGCGGCCGGCGACGACCCGCGCCCGGCCGCCCGCCGCAATCCGCACGCAACGCGATGCGCGTGCGTCGTCCGCGCCGGACACGCCGCGCCGCGGACGCAATTCGAAACGCCGGATTCCGCCGATGGCCTGACCGGCCGGCGGTGCAAAAGCCAGATCGTGCGCGGCGCCCGCGACGGCCACTTCGGCATCGCGCGGATAGCGTCGCAGGACGCGTGACTGCCCGTCGACCTGCCCGCTGACGATCCAGTCGCACGACCATTCGGCCGCATCGCACCGCTCGCCGGCACGCAGGCAGGTGCCGTCGTTCCTGGCGCGGCACAGCGTGACACGCGTGCCGAGACGCGTCGCCTCGGTACGCGCGAACGACAGCGCGCCGAGCAACGCACGCGAGCGTGCATCCACGCGCTCACGCATGCGCCACTGGTCGAACGCGGGCGCCGCGTAAAGCGCGAGCCCGGCCGCCAGCGAAAGCGCGACCATCAGCTCGACGAGCGTGAACCCGCCCGAGCGTCGCATTGGATTTTTCAAGGGTTGAGCGTGTTGTCCCATCGCCGTCGTCCTCTACCAGGGTGAGGCGACGACTGTAGCGAGGCGTACGGACTTGCACCATTTGCCGAACGGCCGACTGGCGGGATGCGATCGCGACCGACACAATCGGTGCGAACTGAACCAACGGAGAAGACGATGAACGGACGCAGCGCGTCAGCGCTTACGCGGGGTCTTGGCGGGAGAGGCGCGACGGAACTCTTCAATCACGTCGGCAAATTCGGACACGTCCTCGAACCGGCGATACACCGATGCGAAGCGGACATAAGCGATCGTATCGAGGCCGCGCAACTCGTTCATCACGAGTTCGCCGAGCTTCTCGCTACGCACTTCGCGCTCGCCTGTCGCGAGCAGTTGATACTCGATGCGGGCGACCGCCGCGTCGATCGCGTCGGCAGCAACCGGCCGCTTGCGCAGCGCGAGTTGCATGCTGGCGACGATCTTGCGACGGTCGAATTCCGTGCGGCTGCCGTCCTTCTTCACGACGAACGGCAGGGACAGCTCGACCCGCTCGTACGTCGTGAAGCGCTTGTCGCAAGCCGAGCAGCGACGGCGCCGGCGAATCGCGGCGCCATCTTCGGACACGCGCGAGTCTACGACCTGCGTATCGTCATGCCGGCAGAACGGGCAGCGCATCGTCGATCAGCGATAGACCGGGAAACGCTTGGTCAGCTCGGCGACCTGCGCGCGCACGCGCTCGATCGTCGCTGCATCTTCCGGGTTGTCCAGCACGTCCGCGATCAGGTTACCCACCTGTTCCGCTTCTGCCGGACCGAACCCGCGCGTCGTCATCGCCGGCGAACCCAGGCGCACGCCGCTCGTCACGAACGGCTTTTCCGGATCGTTCGGGATCGCGTTCTTGTTCACCGTGATGTGCGCCGCGCCGAGTGCCGCTTCCGCTGCCTTGCCCGTGATGTGCTTCGCGCGCAGGTCCACCAGCATCACGTGGCTTTCGGTGCGGCCCGACACGATCCGCAGCCCGCGCTTCACCAGCGTTTCAGCCAGCACGCGTGCGTTCTCGACCACCTTCTCCTGGTACGCCTTGAACTCCGGCGACAGCGCTTCCTTGAACGCCACTGCCTTGCCCGCGATCACGTGCATCAGCGGGCCGCCCTGGATCCCCGGGAAGATCGCCGAGTTGATCGGCTTCTCGTACTCGGCCTTCATCAGGATCACGCCGCCGCGCGGGCCGCGCAGGCTCTTGTGCGTCGTCGTCGTCACGAAGTCCGCGTGCGGCACCGGGTTCGGGTACACGCCGGCCGCGATCAGGCCTGCATAGTGCGCCATGTCGACCATCAGGTACGCGCCCACCGACTTCGCGATCTTCGCGAGACGCTCGAAATCGATCTTCAGCGAGAACGCCGACGCGCCCGCGACGATAAGCTTCGGCTTGTGTTCCTGCGCGAGCTTCTCGGCTGCTTCGTAGTCGATGTCTTCGTTTTCGTTCAGGCCGTAGCTCACGACGTTGAACCACTTGCCCGACATGTTCACCGGCGAGCCGTGCGTCAGGTGGCCGCCATGCGCGAGGCTCATGCCCATGATCGTGTCGCCCGGCTTGAGCATCGCGAAGAACACGCCCTGGTTCGCCTGCGAACCCGAGTTCGGCTGCACGTTCGCCGCTTCCGCACCGAACAGCTGCTTCACGCGGTCGATCGCGAGTTGCTCGACGACGTCGACATACTCGCAGCCGCCGTAGTAGCGCTTGCCCGGATAACCTTCCGCGTACTTGTTCGTGAGCTGCGAGCCCTGTGCGGCCATCACGGCCGGGCTCGTGTAGTTTTCCGACGCGATCAGCTCGATGTGATCTTCCTGGCGGCGGTTTTCCTGCTCGATCGCGGCAAAGATTTCGGGATCGACGTTCGCGATGGTGCTTTGGGCTCTGTCAAACATACGGTTTCCGTTAAGTGTGTACAGGTTGACCGGAGCGGCCGAGTACGGTGCGCTGCTGGCGGGACCAGCTCGACGTGGCGGAAGAATCCGTATGACGCGAGGCAGGACAGCCACCGGCGATGCACGCGACGGCGCACAACGGCTGCCCAGGCGAACGGCAAAAACGGCGCCCCGCGCTTCACGGTGGGATGCTCCACCTTGAACCCGAACGGGTTCTATCGCCAGTCACGCAGGGGTGATGAGCGCATTAGTGTATTGGATGCGTCATGAATAGGCAACCGCACGGCAGTGCGCCGGAAGCAATTGGGGCCAGACTCTACGTGCCCGTGCCGAAACGCTTTGCCGCCTTGCCGCGGTGCGGCAATCTCAGTAGGCTTGCGGGATATCACTCGCTATTTTGTCATCGACCAGGAGCAGCAATGATCGTGTTCGTCACAGGCGCGTCCGCCGGCTTCGGCGCCGCCATCGCCCGTGCCTTCGTCAAGGGAGGCCACCGCGTCGTCGCGACCGCGCGCCGCAAGGACCGTCTCGATGCGCTCGCCGCCGAACTCGGCGACGCCCTTCTGCCGTTCGAGCTCGACGTGCGCGACCGCGCGGCCGTCGAGGCCGTGCCGGCCGCCCTGCCCGCCGAATTCGCGGCACTCGACGTGCTCGTCAACAACGCCGGCCTCGCGCTCGGCGTCGAGCCGGCCCAGAAGGCCAGCCTCGACGAATGGCACACAATGATCGACACGAATTGCACGGGCCTCGTCACGGTCACGCACGCGTTGCTGCCCGGCATGATCGCGCGCGGCCGCGGCCATATCTTCAATCTCGGCTCGGTCGCGGGTTCGTACCCTTATGCAGGCGGCAACGTCTACGGCGCAACCAAGGCTTTTGTCAGACAATTCAGCCTGAACCTGCGCGCCGATCTGCTCGGCACGCCGTTGCGCGTGACCGACATTGAGCCGGGCCTGTGTGGCGGTACCGAGTTCTCGAACGTCCGCTATCGCGGCGACGACGAGAAGGCGGCCAACGTCTACAACAATGTCCAGCCGCTGATGCCCGAGGACATCGCCGATACGATCTACTGGATCGCGACGCGCCCGGCACACGTCAACGTCAACACGATCGAGCTGATGCCGATCGCGCAAGCCCCCGGCGGCCCGACCGTCCACCGCGGCTGAAGCCCCGCGGGCCCGGCCCCGGGCCGGCCCGCGGTGTGCTACGGCATACTACATTCCGTTACGAATCGGTTACGAATCGGCTCCCTGCCTTCCGGTAGAATGCGCGCCATGACTCAGCCTACCCGCTCCCCGGAAGCGCCTTCCGGCTTCACCTGGCCGGTGCGCGTGTACTACGAGGATACCGACGCAGGCGGCATCGTCTTCTATGCCAACTACCTGAAGTTCTTCGAGCGCGCCCGCACCGAGTGGTTGCGTGCGTGCGGCATCGATCAGCGCCAGCTCGCCGACGATACCGGCGCGATCTTCATCGTCCGCAGCACGTCGCTCGACTACCGCGCGCCGGCGCGACTCGACGATACGCTGGCGATCACGAGCCGGCCCGGACGCATCGGCCGCGCCTCGGTGGAATTCACGCAGGAAGCCTGGTGTGGCAACACGCTGCTCGTAGCCGGGAACATTCGCCTCGGCTGCGTCGACCGTAACGGTATCCGGCCCGCGGCCATCCCGCCGGCCGTGCTCGACGCGCTGCAACGCGGGCCCGTCATCGATGCCGGGCACACTCCACTGTCAACGAAGCTCGCATGAGCGCCGTTTAGACAAAGCCTATGAACTTGCCGTTCTGATTCGATACTAAGCAAGGTTCGGCGTCAGGCATGGCCGGCGCGCCGCGCCGCATGCATACCGGGCGCCCCGAAGGGCCGTTACTCAAACCTCTATGAACACTTCTCAAGACCTGTCGATCATTTCCCTCGTCCTCAACGCGAGCGTGCTGGCCCAGGCCGTGATGGGACTGCTGCTGTTGCTGTCGCTGATGTCGTGGACCTTCATCTTCCGCAAGTGGTTCGCGATCCGCCGCGCACGCGCGCAGACCGAGCGCTTCGAGAAGGATTTCTGGTCGGGCGGCGACCTGCAGGCGCTGTACCAGAGCGCGGCCAACAACCGCCACACGATCGGCGCGCTCGAACGGATCTTCGAATCGGGGATGCGCGAATTCCTGAAGGCGAAGGAAAAACGCATCAGCGATCCGGGCCTCGTGCTCGACGGTGCGCGCCGCGCGATGCGCGCGTCGTTCCAGCGTGAAATGGACGTGCTCGAAGCCAACCTCGCATTCCTCGCGTCGGTCGGCTCGGTCAGCCCGTACATCGGCCTGTTCGGCACGGTCTGGGGGATCATGAACTCGTTCCGCGGCCTCGCGAACGTGCAGCAGGCCACGCTCGCGAACGTCGCACCGGGCATCGCCGAGGCGCTCGTCGCCACCGCGATCGGTCTGTTCGCCGCGATTCCGGCCGTGGTCGCGTACAACCGCTACGCGCACGACATCGACCGCCTCGCGATTCGCTTCGAGACCTTCATCGAAGAGTTCTCGAACATCCTGCAGCGTCAGGCCCAGTAAGGAGCGCGCCATGGCAGGAAGTCCCATCCGATCCAGCATGCGCGGCGGCCGCTCGCGCCGTGCAATGGCCGACATCAACGTCGTGCCGTACATCGACGTGATGCTGGTGCTGCTCGTGATCTTCATGGTCACCGCACCGCTCGTCGCCCCGTCGATCATCAACCTGCCGACCGTCGGCAACGCCGCGCCGCAGGAGCAGACGCCGCCCGTCGTCGTCAACATCAAGGCCGACCGCACGATGAGCGTCAAGTACAAGGGCGACTCGGGCTCGACCCAGGAAGACACGATGACGAAGGCAGAGCTCGACAGCTTCATCTCGGCCCGGCAGGCCGATCACCCTGACCAGCCGGTCGTGATCGCAGCCGACAAGACCGTGCAGTACGATGCCGTCATGACCGTGATGTCGGATCTGAAGGCGCGCGGCGTCAAGCGCGTCGGCCTCCTCGTCAAATCGCAATGAACCGGCAGCAATCCACGCGCAGCTCCGCCTACCCGCCTCAGCCTCCCCGCGAGCGCGGCACCTGGCGCGCGTTCGCGCTCGCCGCGCTGATGCACGTGCTGCTCGCGCTGTTCCTCTATCACGGCGTGCAGTGGCAGAACAGCACGCCGGCCGGCGCCGAAGCCGAGCTGTGGACCGAGGTGCCCGACGTCGCCGCGCCGCGGCCCGTCGTGACGCCGCCCGCGAAGGTCGCGCCGCCCCCTCCCCCGGTGCGCGACGAGCAGGCCGACATCGCGCTGCAGCAGAAGAAGCGGCAGCAGGAAGCGGCCGCGCGCGAAGCGCTGCTCGATCAGCAGCGCCGCGCGCAGCAACTGAAGGCCCAGCAGGAAGACGAAGCCCGGCGCGCGCAGCTCGCGGCGCAGCAGGCCGCCGCGCTGGCCGCGCAGAAGGCCGCTGAACGCGACAAGCAGAAGCAGGCCGACAAGCTCAAGCAACAGCAGCTCGCCGAGCAGCAGAAGCTCGAACAGCAGAAACTCCAGCAGCAGAAGCAGGCGCAGCTCGAAGCGCAGCAGGCGGCGAAGGCGAAGGCCGACGCGGCCGCGAAGGCAAAGGCGGAAGCGCAGGCCAAGGCGAAGGCCGAAGCCACGGCGCGGGCAAAGGCCAGCGCGGCGGCGAACGCGAAGCTCGACCGCGAGCGCAACGCGCGTCTTGCACAGATGCAGGGCCTGTCCGGCGCCGGTGAAGGCGGCGGCGAAGGCCTCGCGAAAAGCGGCACGGGCACGGGTTCCGGCGGCAATGCCGCGACGCCCGGCTATGCCGACAAGGTACGCCGCCGTGTCAAACCGAACATCGTTTGGGGCGGCGAGCGAGCAGGCCTGACCACCGTCGTCAAGATTCGGTGCACGCCGTCCGGTGACGTATTGAGCGCATCGGTTTCCCGCTCGAGCGGGAATTCGGGGTGGGATCAAGCCGTGGTCAATGCGATCCACGCATCGGTCCCGTTGCCGCCCGATTCTAACGGTCGTACCCCGTCGGACATTACGATTACCTTCAAGGCCGCGGAGTGAAAGGAAATGCGCTTACACTCCGGGCGTCGCTGTCAGACGGGAACGAATCGGGTATTTTTACTGTCTCTGCGGTTGCGCAGCGATTCAAGCCATACGGGAAGCAAGAAGCATGAGTTTGATGACAAAGCTAGGTTTCAGGGCACTCGTGGCCTCGTGTCTGATTACGGCGGGCAGCGCCGCTAACGCCCAGGTCAACGTGCTGATTACCGGTGTCGGGTCGACCCAGTTCCCCATTGCCACGGCGAATTTCACGAACGAGGCGAACCTGCCGCAGCAGGTCACGTCGATCGTCCGTGCCGACCTCGCCCGCAGCGGTAAATTCACCAACATCGACGCAGGCAGCACGCCCGTGCCCGAGACCGCATCGGTCGACCTCGGCGCATGGAAGGCCAAGGGCGCCAATGCGTTCGTCGCCGGCAGCGTGAACCGCGAGGCGAACGGCCAGTACAAGGTCAACTTCATCCTGTACGACACCGTGAAGCAGCAAAGCCTCGGCGGCCTGTCGCTGACGGCCACCGACACGACGCTGCGCACGGCCGGCCACAAGATCGCCGACTACATCTACCAGAAGCTGCTCGGCGTGCGCGGCGTGTTCGCCACGCGCCTGTCGTACGTGATCAAGACCGGCAACCGATACCAGTTGCAGATCTCCGATTCGGACGGCCAGAACGCGCGCATCGCGCTGTCGAGCACCGAGCCGATCATCTCGCCGTCGTGGTCGCCGAGCGGCACGAAGGTCGCGTACGTGTCGTTCGAGCGCAAGAAGCCGATCGTCTACATCCACGATCTGCCGACCGGCCGCCGCTACATCGTGTCCGACCAGAAGGGCAACAACAGTGCACCGGCCTGGTCGCCGGACAGCAACACGCTGGCCGTCGCGCTGTCGCTGACGGGCAACACGCAAATCTACACGGTCAACTCGACGGGCGGCGGCCTGCGCCGCCTCACGCAGAGCAGCTCGATCGACACCGAGCCGTTCTACTCGCCGGACGGCCGCTGGATCTACTTCACGAGCGATCGCGGCGGCGCGCCGCAGATTTACCGGATGCCCGCACAGGGTGAAAGCGCCGGTGCCGCGCAGCGCGTGACCTTCACCGGCAGCTACAACACGAGTCCGCGTATCAGCCCGGACGGCAAGCTGCTCGCTTACATCTCCCGCACGGGTGGGGGCTTCAAGCTGTACGTTCAGGATCTGCAGTCTGGCGCAGCGAACGCCATCACGAATACCAATCGCGACGAATCGCCGAGCTTCGCGGCAAACGGCCAGTATCTTCTGTACGCTACCCAGTCGGGTGGTCGCAATGTTCTGGCTGCAGTGCCCTCCGACGGCAGCGCGCCGCCGCAAATCCTGTCCGTCCAGGGCGGCTCCGTTCGCGAGCCGTCGTGGGGGCCCTTCATGCAATGACCACAAGGAGAGTAACCATGATGTCGAACAAAGCTCGTCTGGCCCTGGCCGTGATGATGATCAGCGCGCTCGCCGCATGTAAGTCGGGCGTGAAGCTCGACGACAAGGCGAACAACGCGGGTGCAGTCAGCACGCAACCGAGCGCCGACAACGTCGCGCAAGTGAACGTCGATCCGCTGAACGATCCGAACAGCCCGCTCGCGAAGCGCAGCATCTACTTCGACTTCGACAGCTATTCGGTGAAGGACGAGTACCAGCCGCTGATGCAGCAGCACGCCCAGTACCTGAAGAGCCACCCGCAGCGCCACGTGCTGATCCAGGGCAACACCGACGAACGCGGCACGAGCGAGTACAACCTCGCGCTGGGCCAGAAGCGTGCGGAAGCCGTCCGCCGTGCGATGGCACTGCTCGGCGTGAACGATTCGCAAATGGAAGCCGTGAGCCTGGGCAAGGAAAAGCCGCAGGCAACGGGTCACGACGAAGCATCGTGGGCGCAGAACCGTCGCGCCGACCTCGTCTACCAACAGTAAGTAACGGAAGAATCGCCGTATGACGCACCGTGTAACCTGGCTGCGTGCAGCCGCAGCTCTCTGCGTCGCCGGCGCGGCGTGGTCGGCCGCGCCGGCGCACGCCGGCGTGTTCGACGACAACGAAGCGCGCCGCGCCGTGCTCGATCTGCGCAGCAAAACCGACAACCTGGCGAGCCAGTTGTCGGCCGCCCAGCGTACGATCCTCGATCAATCCGGCCGTCTCGACCAGCTGAACCAGCAGGTCGCGACGCTGCGCGGCGAGAACGAGGATCTGACGAACCGGCTGACGACGCTCGAGCGGCAGCAGAAGGAGTACTACCAGGATCTCGACGCGCGGCTCAAGAAGTTCGAGCCGCAGCAGACGACGATCGATGGTGTCGAAGGCACCGTGCAGCCGGGTGAAACGGATGCGCTCAGCGCGGCGCAGCAGCAGTTCCGCAACGGCAACTTCAAGGCGGCCGCGGCTTCGTTCCGCGCGTTCATCGCGAAGTATCCGCAGAGCCCCTACCAGCCGACCGCGCAGTACTGGTACGGCAATGCGCAATACGCACTGCGCGACTACCGCGGTTCGACCGCGACGTGGCAAGGGATCGTCAGCAAGTTCCCGCAGCACCCGCGCGCGGCCGATGCCCTGGTGGCGATCGGGACGAACCAGCTCGAACAAGGCCAGAAGGCGGCCGCGAAGAAGACGTTCGAGCAGGTCGTGTCGCAGTACGCCGGGTCGAACGCGGCACAGACGGCGCAGGGCAAGCTCGAAACGATCAAATAATTATCGCGGCGGGTTGTTGACAGTCCATCAATCCGTCGCTATAATCTTTTGCTCTTTGGGTCGCTTGCCAAGTTGTTGAAGCAACGAACCAACAGGTTTCAAGAACGTGGGGTGGTAACTCAGTTGGTTAGAGTA
This sequence comes from Burkholderia sp. BCC1999, assembly GCF_905339975.1. Classification (NCBI taxonomy): domain Bacteria; kingdom Pseudomonadati; phylum Pseudomonadota; class Betaproteobacteria; order Burkholderiales; family Burkholderiaceae; genus Burkholderia; species Burkholderia sp. BCC1999. The sequence continues at coordinate 294,336 of NZ_CAJPHP010000005.1, forward strand.
TCTGACTTTTAATCAGAGAGTCGAGGGTTCGAGTCCCTCCCACCCTACCAACTATCTTTGATAGTGCAATTAAAGCCTCCCAAGTGGAGGCTTTTTTGCGACTGTCCGGGCTCGAATACTCGCCACGCCCTCGGTCACGCACGGCCGCTGATCCCGACCGGTCAACGCCCACTCACATCCCGCAGCACCGCACCATATCCCGCGTACAGATTGCCGTCAGGCAACAACTGCCGCTGCGCGAGTTGCCGGTGCACGACCGGCAGGCTATGGAACGGCATCCGCGCGAACAGGTGATGCTCGATATGAAAATGAATCGCGTGCGGGCCGAACAGGAACGTCTGCCATGAACGCAGGACGATCGTGCGCGCGTTGCGGCTCTGATCCTCTCCGGCCGGCAACCCGGCGTGCTCGAAAATCGCGCGCACCTGCCCGGCGAGCGGCAACAGCGTGACGGACGGCACGATCCACAACGCGACATACAGCAGCGGATGTCCGGCAAGCGCGAGCACGCTGAACATCAAACCGTTGCAGGCCAGCATCGACATGACTTCCCACACCGCATACGCACGCGACTTCACGACCTTCGGCAACGCATGGGCGAACTTGCCGCGCGCGAGCTTCACGACGCTCGTCACGTAGCCGATCCCGCACGCATACGCGAGCAAGCGGCCGGCCAACCGGACGCGCGTCACCGGATAGTCGTGCACGCCGAACAGCAGCGCGACGGGATCGTCCGGTTGCATCGGCGCGCGATGGTGTTTCAGATGGCCCGCACGATACGTGCGCAGCGACAACCACAGCGGACCGGCCGCGAGCAGTTGACCGAGCACGTCGTTGACGCGCCGGTTCCGCGCCAGCAATCCATGCGCGCCTTCGTGCATCATGACCGCGAGCGCAAGCTGGGTACGCGCGATCACGATTGCCGCACACGCGTACACGATCGGATGCGGCCACACGATCGCAACCGCGAACGCCGCGGCAATCATCAGCCAATCGCCTGCCAGTGCTGCCCGCACGCGCCACACGTTCACGCGAAACAATTCGGGATCGGGCACGAACCGCGCGAGCTCCGCGTTCGGCCCGCCTTGACGAACATGGGCAGCCGTCACGCAAACCTCCTGCGCAGCGAACGCCGCTCGACCCACAGCGCACTGACCATTGCGAGCACCACGCCGCCGAGCACGTCGGCCACCGTATGCTGCTTGAGCGTCAGCGTCGACACGCAGATCAGCAGCCCGATCGCGGCTACCGCGATCCGGCGCCGCTCTACCAGCATCCGGCATGCAAGGCACGTCACCGCGACATGCAGGCTCGGAAATCCGTTGGCCGCAAGATCGAGTTGCCACATGCGCGCGAGACGATGGCGCACGAACGCGTTACCGATCTCCGCGACATCGGGCCGCGGCACGGCTTCCGGAAACAGCAGGAAGCAGACGACGCCGAGCACGAACGCGATCAGCACGGCCTCCTTGAACGCGCCGAACGCAGGCGGCCGTGCATACGCAGCCAGCGCAATCACGAACGGGAAGAACGCGACATAGACGAACCACGACCATGCGATGAACGGAATCCGCGCATCGATTGCCGTGGCCAGCACGTAGCGCGGCATGACGCCGCGCTCGAGCACGAAAAAGATCGCGAGGCCTGCTGCCATGCCGAACGTCGCGGCCAGCATCTGCCGGAGATTCGGTCGGCGATCGTCACGCAGCATCAACGTATTCATCGCGGTGCCGTCGCCTCGCATCGGGTTTCCGCGTCAGCCGGCCGCGCATGCGACCGCAGTGCGAGGATGCGCGACGTCCACGCGTCGACACGCGCACGCGCATGCTCGCGTCCGGCGCGCGTTCCCGCCGGCGTGCCCGGATCGCGCATCAAGTCGGCAGCGGCCTGCCCGACCGAGCGCCGGAACGCGGCCGCATCGCCGCGCCACGTGACGACGCGGTGCACGAGTCGCAGCCGCGCCGCGCGCGCGGCGTTGCTCGCCTGCTCGGGCTGATCGGTCAGCACGAGCAGGATTGGGCGGCGATAGACGCGTGCGATCGACAGCGCGGCCATGCCGGGCGCCGATACGATCAGCGGCGCATGCGCGGCGCGCGTCACCCAGCCGGCATCGACGCCGGTCCAGCCGTCGTGCCCTGCGTAACCCTCGCCTACGCGATGCGCGGCAAGCCCCGCGTCGTGCATGCCGGCCGACAGTGCATCGGCGAGCGCGACGTCGCGGAAGTGCGGATTCAGATAAACAGCCGCGGCAACCTGTTCACAAGCCGGCAGTTCCGCGACAACCGGTAACGGCGTCGGCAGCCGGCAATGCCCGCGCGATTGCTGCGCATCGCCGGCCACGTCGTACGCAAAATCGTGTTCGATGCAGCCCAGCGCCGAATCGATCTGCCAGTCGACGATCCGCGCGAACGCCCGCGCCAGCATGCGCGGCAGCCGCGCATCGAAATTCGCGGTCAACGCACGACGCAGGCTGCCGCCATACACGTGAACGACGCGGCGGCGCCAGCCCGGCACCGCGCCCATGAACAGCAGCGCGGGATGAAACGAATCGTTGATCACGAGATCCGCATCGCGAACGATCGCACGCAGCCGCACGATGTCGCGCAGCATCCGCGTCGGCCTGAACACGTAGTGCGCGACGTTGCGATCGGTCGCGTCGCGCAGCATGTTCTGCCGCTCGTCGAACTGCACTGCGTAGTGACGGGACAGCACCGGCGCATCGATGCCGAATGCGGCCAGGAACGCCTGCCCCGCATCGGACGTCGTCAGCACGTCGACCTGCGCGCCGGCTGCGCGCAACGCGTGCACGAGCAATTGCGCTCGCATCAGGTGGCCGCGCGCGTCGGCTGTCGCGAGATAGACGATCCGCTGCATCATGCGCGTGGACGAAGCGACTGGACCCAGCCGGCCGCGTACATCGCCAGCGCCCCCGTCACGCCGAACCCGGCTTCGATCGCGCGGATTTCGCGCAGCAACGCCGCAAGACGGGCGGCCTCGGACGGCTCGACGAGACGGCGCAACGTGTCCGAACAGAGCCGCACGTGCCGCGTCTCGTCTGCGAGCACGCGCGCGAGCAACGGATGGAGCGGATGGGTGTCGCCGATCGTCGCGCAGTGGCGCGCAAGCACACGCATCGCCATCTGTTCCGCGCACAGGCCCGTCGCATAGGCTGGCACGAGCACGCCTTGCGCGAAATGCGGCGCGTGGCGCTGCGCGAGCCGGCGCCATCGCATGATCTTGCGCCGGCTCAACCAGTCGGGTTCGTGCGGCCCGGCCGACGCCTCAACGCCGCGCTGGCGCAGTGCATCGACAAATGCAGCTGCGTGGCGACGCTCGTCCGCGAGATGCTGCTCGATCCGCGGCGCAAGCCAGTCCGGCGGCTGTCCGGTCCAGTCTTCATGCAACGCGCACTCGGTCGCTTCTTCGCCGATCAGGTACATGCGCAGCATCCAGCGCTCGCCGTGCATGCTGCGATGCAGCCGCCGGAGCGCCGCCCGCTTGATGCGATCGACGAAATACGCGCGCACCCTCGCCGCACCCTGCGGCACGGGCGCATCGAGACAGTCGAAGCGCGCGCCGTCCGCCGCCTGCGGCGACGCCGGCAGTTCGCCTGCCGCGCTCATGCCGGCACACCCCGCGCGGACGCGGCCTTCGTCGCGGGAGCCGCCGCGGCGGCCGGATCGCGACGCCAGCCGAGGATCAGGCCGACGAAGCTTTCCTGCATGAATGCATGCGCGGACGCGGCGGCGCCCGCAAATGCTTCCTCATGGCCGTTCACGCGCAGATAGCCGTTACCGTCACGCGCGCCGAATTCGATCCGGTCGTTCTTCCGGAAGCCGCGCTCGCGCACGTCTTTCAGCAGCCCACTGCTATCGAGACCGAACAGGAACAACTCGCGCTGCGCGACCCACACCGGAATGTGATTGCTCAATGCATCGAAACGGATCGACCACGTGCCCGACGCCAGCGCGCGATCGACGTCCGCATCGTGCGGCGCGTTCGACGTAAAGCTCGCGCGCGCGACCGACTTCGTCAGGCCACCGACGCCGAGTGCGATCGTGATGTCGTCCGCGGACGGCTGCTTCGGATCGGTCGCGCTCACTTTCACGAGATGCCGCGCAAGCCGGGACGCCAGCGACGGATGCGCGAACAGCGCAAGCGTTTCGTCCGGCGTCAGCACATCGCGCTCGCCGTCGCCCTCCTTCACGCGCACACGGTACGGATCGATCCGTACGTCGGTGAACTTGCCGCGCACGGGCGCATGGACGTACACGTCGCGATCCCATTTCGCACCGTCGCGGCGCAGCAGAACGTGCACGCTCAGCGGCACGCGCCGACCGTCGCCGTCGACGCCCGTGCCCTGCAGCAGCACGTCGCCGAGCACGTCCTTCGTGCGGCGATTCGCATCGCTCGAGAAGACGATCGCGTGCGCATCGGTATCGACGCTCGCGTGAACGTCAGGCGCATCGAGCGCGATGCGATTGCAGTCCGTCGCGGCCGCGCTCGCGAACGGACAGCCGCTTTGCGATGCGAAGTGATAGATCCCGCGCCCCGTGTGATCGACCGGCGCGGCATGGGCGCCGGTGCTGGCGGCAAACAGGGCGAGGCAGGCAACACGGGTGGCGAATGAGGTCATGGTCGTCGTCGGGATGGGTTCAGGATGTCGAAGCAACGTGGCGCCGCCGCTTCAATGACGGTGATAGGACAGCGCGTCGAGATCGCGCCGGGCCGACGCTCGCCCGGCGAGCCCGAACCCGCGCGCGAGCGCGCCGAACGTATCGACGGCGGACGCGACGATCGTGATGCCGACGGCCGCGAGATAGCGAACCGCGCCCAGTTGCGGCAACTGCTGATGATTGAGCGCACGCAGGCTGTAGCCGAGCCGCATCGCCATCACGCAGAACGGGCCGAGCGGGCCGCTGCGGCCGAGCCATTGCCACTGGCGCGGCAGGTACGCATTCACGAGATACGGCGTCAGCCCGACGCTGTCCTCGCCGCGCATCCAGCGCAGCTTCAGCGACTCGCGACGCTTGTCCGGCAGCCGATGCTCGGTGTGCGCGGCCGGCGCAAACTCGACGGCCACGCCGGCTGCCTGCATCCGCAACCCCATCACCTGGCAATGCGCGCGATAGACGCCGTCGAGCGGCTCGTAGCGGAATTGCGCGAACACGTCGCGCCGGAACGCGACGTTGTTTGCGTAGAAGTTGCGCGTCGCGCCGTCGCGCAGCGGACTCGGGAAATACATGAAATCGATCGACGTCAGCGCGATGCCGAGCACATTCGGTGCATAGCTGGTCCGCCCCGCCACCGCGACGGGTGCGTCGCCCGCATCCCGCGCGAACGGCGCGAGCAGGTGCTCGAGCCAGTCGTCGGCCGGTCGGCAATCGGCATCGCCGAACACGACGATGTCGCAGCGCGCCGCGTCGACGCGATCGAAGCCGTCGTTCTTCGCGTCGTAGTAGCCGGTGCTCGCGCCGATCTCGACGAAATCGACCGGACGGCCAGCCAGCGCGGTGATTTCCGCGCACGCATCGGCCGGCAGGCCGTCGTGCGTGATGATCCATTGCGCAAGCGCCGCCGGCGGCACGGTCTGCTTCGACAGCGCCGACACGAGGCGCTTCAGGCTGTCGACGGCCTGCGCGAGGCCCGCGCCGCCGCGCAGGTTGTTCGTCTCCAGCACAAGCGCGACTTTCGCCGCCACGGAACGTGCGGCCGCGCGCGTACGCGGTGCGGTTTCGTTAAAGTTTGGCATCCGGAATATCTCCACCGTCATGCGCGACGGCATGGATGAAACGGCAGGACGGTGGTTGCAGCGCACCGGCGAAAGCGGGCCTCTGCGGACCACCTCGCGCAGCGGGCAGCCTGGTCAGCCACCCGCCTTGCGTGACGTCACTCCTGGATCGACGGCGCGGATTCTGCGTCGGTGAAGCGCGGCTTCGCGTTCTGCAGGTCGCGCGTGTTCTTCTGCACGGCCACCGAGCCGAACAACGCGAGCACGAACGACATCGCGTAGAAGCCCTTTTCGCTCAGTTGCAGCGTTGCGTTGAACAGGCCGACGACCAGCAGCGCGATCGACAGCAGCAGCGCGATCCAGCTGAGGCCGTAGTAGATGCCCGTGACGGGGATGCCTTCCGCGCGGTCGCGCACGCTCTTCTGCAGCGAGATCGCCGCGTAAAGGCCGAACACCAGCACGGTGAAGTAATAGCCCTTTTCGTTGAGCTGCATGCCGGCGTTCCAGAGGCCGATCAGGAAGGCCGCGAAGCCGGCGAGCAGCGCGGCCCACGACGCGGCCACGAACGCGAACGACGGCTGCTGGATGGTGGTCTGGTTCATTGCTTTGCCCTCTCTTTCTTCTTGTTCGAAATCGTTTTCGTTGAACTGCGTTTTGCGCATGGTAGCAGCTTTGATGCGTGCCACGACAACCGCGCTTGCAGTCTTACATGCCGCGCTGCGCGCGCCGCCAGCGCCCCGGCGTCGTGCCGAGCACCGCGCGAAACGCCTTGCCGAAGGCGGCCTCGGACTGGTAACCGACCGCCTGCCCGATCTCCGCCTGCCCGCGCTGCGTGTCCTGCAGCAACGCGCACGCATGCATCATCCGGATCTGCGCGACGAACGCGCCGACGCTCATCCCGGCCTTCTCGCGGAAATGCCGCGCATACGTCGCGCGCGACATCGCCGCCGCGTCGCCGAGCGATTCGACCGTCCACGGCTGCTCCGGCGCCTGCAGCACGGCCTGGACCGAAGGGCCCAGCCGTGCATCGGCCGCGAGCGCCAGCCAGCCGGACGGCACGCGCGCGCCGCGGCCATAGGCACGCAGCGCGTACGCGAGCAGCGCCTGGCCGAGCGCGTTCACGATCGCGCCGGCGCCCGGCTGTACGTTCGACGCCTCGGTGCGCAGCACGCTCGTCAGCAATTGCAGCGGCTCGAACCCCGAGGCTTCGCGCAATCCGACGTGCAGCACCTGCGGCAGCGTGCGCATCAGCAGTTCGCCCGCGCCGCGCGCATAGACGAACCGTCCGCACAGCAGGTCCACGCTCGCGCCGCCCGGTTCGGCCGGATCGAGATTCGACTTGACCGGCAGCACCGCGCCGCCGCCGACGCCTTCGTCGCGCAGCGGCAGGGCCGACCGTCGCCAGCCGCCCCCGGTGTCGAACAGATCATGTGCGCCGCCCGCGGGCAGCAGCACGAAGTCGCCTTCGGCAAGTTGCAGCGTGCGCCCGTCGGCTGTACGCAGCCGGCACGTGCCGGTCAGCACCAGGTGGAACGCCGCCTCGCCGGGCGGCAGCGGGTCGTGCGGCATCGCAAACGGCCCGTCGAGCAGGCAGCGCACGTCGAGCTCGACGTGGCTGCGCCCCAGCGACAGCAGTTGACTCAAGGCATCCATGAGACGATCGCGCTAAAAATTGACACTCTAGCGTATCGAAACCCTCAGCACGAACGATCAGAATAGGTCTGCATCGCCCGAGATCGCGGCGCCCGCCGCCCTCCTCACCACTTCTCGAAAAGGACGCATCATGCTGAACTGGAACGAATACCGGAAGGAACTCTCGACGCGCATCGGCGAAATCGCCAAGCTGTCGCCCGATACGCTGGCCGGGTACAAGGCGCTGTCCGGCGCCGGCGCCAAAACCGGGCATCTGGACGCGAAGACACGCGAGCTGATCGCGCTCGCGGTGGCCGTCACGACGCGCTGCGACGGCTGTATCGCCGTTCACACCGCCGAAGCGGCGAAGCATGGCGCAACCAAGGAGGAAGTGGCGGAAGCGCTCGGCGTCGCGATTGCGCTGAATGCAGGCGCGGCGCTCGTCTATTCGGCGCGCGTGATGGACGCGCTCGGCGACTGACCGTCACCGCGGCGCGGGCCGCCTGCTGCATGGCGCCCGGCCGTTCGGCCGGGTGGCCGCCCGCCTCGCGATGTATGAAGATTGGCCGGCGTGCTCGCGCCGGCAACCGTCGCGCCACGCGCAGACGCGGACACGCCGCGAACTCGGCTACCATGCGCGAACGATCCATCGTGAAGGAGCGCTCCATGTGCCGCTGGCTCGCCTATACGGGTAATCCGATCCATCTGGAAACCGTGCTGTTTCGCGCGAAGCATTCGCTGATCGATCAGAGCCTGCATTCGGAGCTCGGCGCCACGACCACCAATGGCGACGGCTTCGGGATCGGCTGGTACGGGCGCCCCGACGAGCTCCCGTTCCGTTATCGCTCCGTGCATCCCGCATGGAACGACCGCAACCTGCGCGAGGCCGCGCGCGCGATCCGCTCGCGGATGTTTATCGCGCATATCCGTGCGGCGACCGACACGCCGGTGCAGGAAACCAACTGCCACCCGTTCCGCCACGGCCGCTGGCTGTTCGCGCACAACGGGTTGATCCGCGACTTCCACAAGCTGCGCCGCGACCTGACGATGAAGGTCGATCCCGCGCTGTTCCCGACGCTCGAAGGCTCGACCGACTCCGAGCTGATGTTCCGCCTCGCGCTGACGTATGGCCTCGAGCAGACGCCGCTGCCGGCGCTCGAACGAATGGTCGGCGTCGTCGAGGAAACCGCTGCGCGGTATCGCGTGGCCGACCCGCTCAACATGACGATCTGCGCGACCGACGGCGACCGGATCATCGCGGTGCGCTACTCGAGCGAACGGCAATCGCGCTCGCTGTTCCACAGCACGTCGTTCAAGCACCTGCATGAGCTGTATCCGCATAACCCGCGCATCGCGGAAGCTGGTGACGACGCGTTCATGGTCGTGTCCGAGCCGCTCGTCGACCTGCGCGGTGCGTGGGAGGAAGTGCCGGAGGGAATGGCGATCGTCGCGCAGGGTGCCGATGTGAAGCAGCAGCCGTTCGCGCCGCGGCGGAAGTGACGTACTGCAGTCCTGAAGAAATGGAGCGCATTCCGGTATCGAGCACGTCAGCGCGACACAGTAATCGCGACCGTCCCGTTTTCAGGAGCCGGAACTCGCTACCTCGACGGTAACCGGAAGGGATGCGCACCCGTGCCCGATAAAAATAATAGAGCAGGACTCCGCCAATAATGCCCCAATTCAATAACTCAGCGACGGAGTAGTGCTACGGAAGCAACCCGCGAGGACGCTGCTACAGATTCCACTGAATAAAAAATTAATACTCTTGCAATTTCATGCCAACCAGGAATCGAGTGACATAATCAGCTGACGATCGGGATGTTTGCAGGAATTCTGCGGCACCTCTCCTGGAAATCTTCGTTATTCTTCTAACAAATACGGCACCAGTCGTTTGCTCTCCCGGCGCCCCCTTGGCACTGGCCCTCACCGGGACTTGCTGCAAGCGCGACTGGAAGGCGAAAGGGGCAAATATTTTACGCGCCTTTACACCTTCTCGGCCACGCGCGTTTATTTCAATCCATTACGAAGAACCGGAAATCATTACCGAGCAGATACTGTGTGCAAGCCGTCGCACCACATATGGACAAAGCCTTATTCCTGATTAAAATATTCAAGTTACAAAATTTCAGAAGGCACGTTACAATTCGCCTACGGGCAAATCCGAACCACAATAAAGTAGCGACGCAGTTTCCGGCACATCGAATCCGAGATGACTCAAGATCTCCAGACCTCTTTCCCTGTCACGCTGACAGATAATCAATCCGTGCTTTCCAGCATGAAGCAAGATCATGCCTTCGTGGTATGGCTCACCGGTGTTTCCGGTGCCGGGAAATCGACGCTATCGAATCTCCTGAAGGAACAACTCGATGCTCGAGGCCTTCGGTCCTTTCTGCTGGATGGCGACCAGCTCCGCGAAGGATTGAATCAGGATCTGGGATTCAGTGACGCGGACCGCCACGAGAATATTCGTCGGACGGCCGAGGTCGCGCGCTTGATGGTGGACGCAGGGCTTGTCGTTATCGTCGCCCTTATCTCGCCGTTTCAGGAAGCACGTTCCAGGGCGCGCGCGCGCTTTGCGCCTGAAGAATTTTTCGAAGTCTTTGTCGACGTTGAGCTGGATATCGCGGAAGCACGCGACCCAAAGGGGCTGTATGCACTGGCAAGGCAAGGGGCCATTCGGCAGTTCACCGGCATCGAATCGACCTATGAAAAACCGATATCGCCCGACGTGCATGTGCGCACGGGTAAAGCAAGCCCGCTGGAATGCGTGCGCGCGATCATTCAGAAATTGCCATTGAACGGCTGATACCGGCACGACCACCGGCTCGTCTACTACCCTCACCGTTTCCGGCGCGCCATTTTGGCGAGCGACGGTAGAACTGTCTGCTTTACATCATGCCGGCCAACTGCCATCGTTGACCGCGACTATCAAACCGCATCCGGATCGAATCGAGTTCGGTCGGCAGCCGGCGCGACCGCGCGCGGGGCCGCGGCAACGCGGCGAACCCGAGCCGCTCGTACAGCGCGCGTGCACGCACGTTGCGGGTCAGCACGTCGAGCACGACCTCGCGGCTGCCGTCGGCCGGCAGCGCACCGGAATCCAGCGCATCGCGGAACAACGCGCTGAAGATGCCCGTGCCGCGCTGCCGTTCATCGGTCGCGCAATGCGCGACGAGGATCTGCGAACGCTTCGGCGCCGGGAGTTCCGTTTCGAGGACCAGCCCGCGCAGCAACTGGCCGATCGTGCGACGCACGCCGAAGAAGCGCGCCAGTGCCCACACGACATGCACGTCGTCGAACATCGTCCGCTGCCCGTCGTGAATCGCCAACACGGCAAGCACGGTGCCATCGTCGGCGACCGCGACGCGATGCCGGCGCCACGAAAAGCGCCCATGACGCGACCGGAATGCCTGCTGCAGGAACGCGATGCAGCGCGCATCGCTTTCACCGAGAAAAAAACCGAATTCCGCCACGCCGGACGCAAACACGAGCGGCCCGCACAACATCGCATCATCCGCATCGGCCGCGCGAAACCGCACGGCCTCGCCGGCGCGCGAGACTGCTTGCGCAAAGGCGGCGGCCTGCGTCATGCGCTACGTCCCGCGAGGCGCGACAACACGCCAACCGTCCGGCTGATCTGCTCGGGCTCATGCGTCGAGCAGATGAAAAAGCGCAGCCGTGCCGCCTTTTCCTCGACGGCCGGATAGAAGATCGGCTGCACGTTGATCCCTTCGTCGAACATCGCATTCGCCCACTGCGCAGCCTTCAGCGAACTCCCGGTAATCACCGGCACGACCGCGTAGCCTGCACTCGTGCCCGTATTCAGCCCGGCAGCGCGCGCCTCGGTCAGGAACTGCCTCCCCCGCGCCTGCAGTTGTGCGACGCGCGCCGGCTCCGCCTGCAGGCGCTCGAGCGCAGCCAGTGACGCTTCGGCAAGCGTCGGCGCGAGCCCGACGCTGTACAGGAAACCCGGCGCCAGATGACGCAGCATGTCGACGAGCGGCTGGCAGCCGGCGATGAAACCGCCGCAGCCAGCCAGCGTCTTGCTCATCGTGCCCATCCACATGTCGACCTGGTCGGGCGCGACGCCGCAATGCTCGCGGATGCCCTTGCCGGTCGCGCCCAGCACGCCGAGCGAATGGGCCTCGTCGACCAGCAGGAACGCGCCGTGGCGCGTCTTCACGTCGACGAAGCGCTGCAGGTCCGGGAAATCGCCGTCCATGCTGTACAGCCCTTCGATCGCGATCAGCACGTGCCGGTATTCGCGGCGCACGCGCGACAGCAATTCGTCGAGCGCCTGCCAGTCGTTGTGCGCGAAGCTCAACCGCTTCGCGCCGCTCAGCTGCGCGCCCTGCACGATGCTGTTGTGCGCGAGCGCGTCGTGGACGACCAGGTCACCCGGGCCGAACAGCGCGCCGATCACGGTCACGTTCGTCGCGTGGCCGCTCACGAACGCGACGCAGTCGTCGGTCTCGTAGAACGTGGCCAGTGCGCGTTCGAGATCGCGCTGCACCGGGCGTTCGCCCGCGACCATCCGGCTCGCCGATGCCGACGTGCCGTACCGGTCGATCGCGGCTTTCGCGCGCGCGGACACGTCCGGGTCGCCGGCCAGGCCGAGATAGTTGTAGTTCGCGAAGTTCAGGTATTCGCGGCCGCCGATCTGCGTCGTCGCACCGGCAACGCCGTCGTGCACACGGAAAAACGGCGAGTCGACGCGCAGCTTCTCGCCCATCTCGCGCATGATCCGGACCTGCTGATACTGCGGCATCGATTCGAAGCGGCTGCGCGCCGACGCGGTCTGCGCAGCCGGCGTGCTCGGCACGCCGGGCGCCGCGGCAGCATCGGTCGCGCGTTCCAGTTGCCGTTTCAGCGCTTTCGCCGCCAGTTGCTGGCGAAGATGCTCTCCCAGTGCCATTGCTTCCTTCGCTTTATCTCGAAAAGGCGCTATGTTACGCCGCGTATATTGAAAAAGCGTGGTTTCAGGTCTCGGAAAAGTCGGCCCACTGCCACGCGTCGGGCGTCGCCAGCAGCGCATCGACCAGCCGGAAATTCATCTCGTGGCTCGGCCGCAACGCGCTCACGCGCGCCAGCAGCGGCGCACCGGCCAGCGCGAGATCGCCGACCAGGTCGAGCACGCGATGCCGGACGAACTCCTCCGGCAGCCGCATCCCGCCCAGCACGCGATTGCCGACGATGGACGCGGTGCACGACGGTCGCGCGCCGCGCAGGATCGGCACGCCGCGCAGATAGCCGGCGACGATCGCCGGCACGGCCCACTTCACGCGCCCGTACGAGCGCGACGGCGCGATTTCGGTTTCGAACGCGGCCGGTGTCAGCGCACCGTCCCAGTGCATGTCGCCGAAGCCGCGCAGGTCGTTGCGCACGCTCAGTTCGTAACGCGGCGCCGGCTCGATCCGCATTTCGCGCCGCTGGTCGCCCTCGCCGTCCGTGACGACGACGGGCCGCAGCACGCGGATGAAGCGTTTCGGCGCATCGAGCGCGACGCGGCCGCACGTGCGGATCGCATCGACCCACGGTGTGGCGCTGCCGTCGAGAATCGGCACTTCCTCCGCGTCGAGCTCGACAATCGCGTGATCGATCTCGCACGCGAGCAGCGACGCGAGCAGATGCTCGATCGTGCGCACGCTGACGCCATCGGCATTGCGCAGCATCGTGCAGAGCGGCTGCGCGCGGCGCAGCGCGGGATCGACCGGCAGCGTCGCGAGCGTGCGCCCGTGCGCGATGCGACGGAACGCAATGCCCGTCACACCGTCTTCCGGGCGTGCTGGCAGAATCCGCACGCCCACCCGGCGCCCCGTGTGCAGCCCGTGCCCGTCGATCGTCAGCGGCTGTGCCAGCGTACCCTGGTGCGTCGCCCAGCCGGCCGGCGCGCTCATCGCGCCACCTCCAGCGTGGGCGATGCATGACCGGCGACGGGCGCCGGCCGCGTGTCGAGCATCGCGCGCGCTTCGCCGTCGATCGCATGCTTCGCGGCGAGCGCCGCGACGGCCTCGTGCGCGGCATCGGTTGCCGAGCCGGCGTCGGCATCGGCCGACGCGCCGATCGAATCGACGATGCGTCCGGCCAGCGTCGTCACCGACGCGCCCTCGGCAATCGCCATCACCGACAGCTTGACCTCGAACGCTTCCTCGACCGCAAGTCCGAGCTCCATCCCCATCAGCGAATCCATGCCCATGTCGAGCACCGACTTGTCGAGCGCGATGCGATCGGGCGTCATGTGCAGAATCCGCGCGATCTGTGCCTGCAGCGTTCGCGCAACCAGCGCGATCGCTTCGTCACGCGGCAACGCGAGCACCTCTTCGCGCAGCTGCGTGCCGCCGTCGCGCGCATCGCCGCCGCTCGCATGCGATTGCAGCAGCGAATACCGACGCGCCTTCGCGGCCGGCATCCCGCGTGCCACCGCATGCCAGTCGAGCCGGACCACGGCTTCGCCGGCCGCCCCCGCGACCAGCGTGCGCTCGAGCGCGATCATCGCCTCGTCGGACGTGATCGACGCACCGCCGATCCGCGATTGCAACGCTTCGCGCGTATCGGCATGGCGGGCGAGGAAACCGACGTCCTCGAGCGGCCCCCAGGCCATGAACGTGCCGGGCAGCCCTGCCGCGCGACGATGTTCGACGAGCGCTTCGAGGAAGGTGTTGGCCGCGACGTAGTTCGACTGCCCCGGATTGCCGAGATAGGTCGTCGCCGACGAATAGACGACGAACAGGTCGAGCGGCAGCCCGCGGGTCGCGCGATGCAGGTTCCACGCGCCGGCCACCTTCGGGGCGAGCACCGCGGCCATGCGTGCATCGTCGAGATTGCGCACGAGGCCATCGTCGATCGACATCGCGGAATGCAGCACGCCCTTCAGCGGAACGTCGCGCCGGACGATCGCGGCAATCATCGCGTCGACCGCCGCGGCATCGGTCACATCGCACGACACGACGTCGACGGTGACGCCCAGCGTGTCGCGCCAGCCCGCGACTTCGTCGCGCGCCGCAGCGGCAAGTTCACCGGAGCGACTCGCCAGCGTCAGCCGGCGCGCGCCGCGCTCGACCATCCAGCGCGCGCTCGCGAAGCCGAGCCCGCCCGTGCCGCCGACCACCAGGTACGCGCCGTGCGGATCGAGCGCGAGCGAACCCGCGCCCGAGACGCCGCGCGTCGGCGCCGGCGTGCCGGAAGGATAGGTCACGAGCACCTTACCGATCTGGCGCGCCTGTTGCATGTAGCGGAACGCATCCTCGGCCCGTTCGGCAGGGAACGCGCGATACGGCAGCGGATGCAGCACGCCCGCCGCGAACAGCGCCATCACTTCGCCGAACAGGCGTTCGGTCAGCTCCGGCAGCGCGCCCATCAACTGGTCGGCATCGATGCCGAAATAGCTGATGTTGTTGCGGAACGGCCGCAGCCCGATATGGCTGTTTTCGTAGAAATCGCGCTTGCCGAGTTCGAGGAAACGACCGAACGGACGCAGCGTGTCGATGCTGCGCACCATCGCTTCGCCAGCCAGCGAATTCAGCACGATGTCGATGCCCTGCCCGCCCGTCATGGCCCGGATCTCGTCCGCGAACGCGAGGCTGCGCGAATCGAGCACGTGGTCGGCGCCGAGCAGGCGCACGAACTCGCGCTTCTCGTCGCTGCCGGCCGTCGCGAACACTTCCGCGCCGAAGTGACGCGCGAGCTGGATCGCGGCGATCCCGACGCCGCCCGCGCCGCCGTGCACGAGCACGCGTTCGCCGCGGCGCAGCCGCGCGAGTTCGACGAGCGCGTAATAGGCGGTGAAAAACGTCGTCGGCACGGTCGCCGCCTCCTCGAACGACAGGCGTTCGGGCTTCAGCGCGATTGCCTGTGCGCGCGTCCTGACGCGTGTCGCGAACGACGCCGGGGCGAAGCCAAGAACCGCATCGCCCGGCGCAAATGCCGTCACGGCGGGGCCAACCCGGACCACGCGCCCGGACAGCTCCATGCCGATCGTCGCGCCCGCGAAGCCGGTCTCGACCGCTTCATCGGACAGGAGCCCCATCGCGTACATCACGTCGCGGAAATTCAGGCCGGTGGCGACCGGCTCGATCTCCACCTCGTCCTCGCCCAGCGCGCTTTCGGGCAACGCAAACCATTCGAGATTGCGCAACGAGCCCGGTGCGTCGAACGCGAGCACCGATGCGCGTGCGATCGCGCCATCGTTGCGGGCCGCAGCCTGCACGGCGGTCAGCATGCGCGGCACCAGCCGTCCGTGTGCGCCCAGGACGACTTCTTCCTCGACCGCCGAGCCCGTCAGCTCGCGAATCAGCGCATCGGGAATCCCGTGCGCCGCGCGATCGACGTCGATCAGGCGGCATGCGAGTTCGGGATGCTCGTTCGCGAGTACGCGACCGAGGCCCCACAGCGTCGCCTGTTCCGGATGCGCATTCGCGGCGCCGGCAAACGGCGCACCGCCGCGCGTGACGACGGTCAATCGCGTGGCCGCATTCGGCTGCGCGCCGAGCGCGCGAACGAGTGCCGCCAGCGCAATCGCACCGTGACGCTGCGCGGCCATCAGGCTGTCACCCGTCGCCGCTTCGGCGAGCGGCGTTTCCGGTGCGCAGAACACGACGTGCGCCGGCTGCCCGGCCGGCAGCGACGCAATCGCGTCGGCCGCGTGCGTGATGTCCACGATATCGGCCGGATAGCCCGCCTGCGCCAGCGCATCGGCCAGTTGCCCGCCGAAACCGCCGACCGCGTCCGGCGCGTGCATCACCAGCCAGTGTTCGTGGCGTGCGAGCGTATCGAGATCGCTCGCGTCGTCGCCACGTTGTGCAGCAACCGTGCTCACGGGGTTGCGCGCGACGACGAACGTCGGTGTGCCGTCCAGATCGAGCGACTGCTCGACGTGTCGCACGACGTCGACGTAGCCCGCGCGCGCGAGCGCCGCCTCGAGATCCGCCGGCGCCAGCGGCACGGGTGCATCGGCTTCCGTCGACGCCACCTGCGGGGCGAACACGATGTCGGAGAAGCGGCCGCGGCGCGACTCGGCCAGCAGCAGCAATCCGCCGGGCGCCAGCCATGACCGCATCGCATTCAGCGCATCGGCCACATCGCGACGGCCACTCAACGCGCGATTCGCGACGATCAGGTCGTAAGGACCGGCATCATCGGCCGACAGCGACAGCCGCTCGCCCGACTGCAGGGCCACCGTGCGCACCGCCGCTTCCGCGTCCGTGTCGAACCCGGCCAGCTGGCCGGCCGTCGCGGCGATCGTGTGATCGCAGCGCGCGGCCGCGAGATGCATGCCGAGCGTCTGCAGCACGTCACCGTCCGTCGCGCCCAGTTCGAGCACGCGCAGCCGGCGCGCCGGCTGCCATGCGTCGACCGCCTGTTCGACGCCGGCCGTCAGCAGCGCGTGCACGTGCTGCCAGGTCGGCGACGCGGCAAGAAGTTGCTCGACCAGGCTGTGCCCGGTCGGCGACAGCCAGCGTGCGCCATCCTTCGCGCCGCTCAGCACGTCGGCCAACGCCGCGCCGCAATGTGCAAGCAGCGTCAGCTCGGCCACGTGCCCCGGCGATTCGGCCAGCAGCCCGCGCCACAGCTCGTCGAGCGGCGGCAACGCCGCACATGCCGCGTCGTCGCGCACGAGCAGCGCGCCGTCGCGATGAGCGAGACCATCCTCGACCAGCATGTCGCCAAGACGCGCAGCCAGCGCCGCACACCCGGGCGCCGGCTGCCATGTGCCGGCGAATGCGCCGAGCGCATCGAACGCGCGAAGCACGTAAAGGCTCGCGAGTACGTCGAGCAACGGCAGGATTTCGGTCAGATGCTGCGTGCGGCGCCCATCGTCCTCGGTCGTATCGAGTCGGGCGACTGCTTGCGTGAGCAGCGCGTCGGGCGCCGGCAGACCGGCTGCATCGACGTCACCCGGCAGCGGCACCTCTTCGAGGCGGTACACGAAGCGCGCAGGCAGGTTCTGCCGGCGGCCGACGAGATCGACGCGCCGGAACCGGCAAGCGCCGAGTCGCGCGACGATCGCACCCTGCGCATCGAGGAATTCGAAATGCGCGACGACCGAATGCGGGCTGCGCCGGTCGATCCGCGCGAGTACGCGCGCGACCGTGTCGCCGCGCAGATAGTCGACGCGGCCGATCTGCACCGGCACGTACGCCGGATGCTCGCCGTCACGCGCGTGCGCGGCAAGCAGCGCGAACAGCGGATGAAACCCGCTGTCCATCAGCGCCGGATGCAGCAGATAGGCCGACAGCGCCCGTGCATCGCCGCATGCGGCGGGCGCCGAGACGTCGGCCAGCGCCGCATCGTCGCCTGCGGCGACCCGCACGGTGCGTACCCAGCGGAACGCCGGCCCGTACGCGAGGCCGATGGCTGCGGTGTTCGCATACAGCGTGTCGCCGTCGGCGGCCGGCAGCGCGAGCAGGCGCTCAAGCGTGCCGGACGGCACGACGCGCGCCGCGCCGAGCGCGCTGCCGCTTTCCAGCATCCGCCCCGTCACGTTCAGCGTCCATGCGCCGCCGGACATCCGGTCGCGCGTCTCGATCGTGAAGGTCGCGGTACGCGGCTCGATCACGAGTCGGAACAGCTTCGCCTGCTGCGGCTGGAACACGACCGGCGTGCGGATCTCGACGTTTTCGAGTGCCGCATCCGGCGTATCGAAGAACGTACGCGCCGCGGCGAGCGCCATTTCCACGTATCCGGCGCCCGGGAACGCCACACCGCCATCGACGACGTGATCGGCCAGCATCGGCAGCTTCGCCGGATCGAGCTGGTTTTCCCAACCGAACGCGTGTTCGTGCAGCCGATAGCCGAGCAGCGGATGCTCGCGGCGACGATTGACGAGGCCGTAGCCTTCGACGGTCGGCGTCAGCCAGAAACGGTCGCGCTGCCACGGATAGGACGGCAATGCCGCACGCGACGTGCCCGGTGCAAAGCGGTCGGGATCGACGCTCGCGCCGTGCGCGATCGCCGCGAGAATCGCCTGCTGCAGCGTCGCCGCGCTGCCGTGATCGCGCTTGAGCGTCGGCAGCACCGTGCCGGTCGCGCCGGCAGCCGTGAACGCCTGCTTCACGTACGTGCGCAGGATCGAATGCGGCGACACTTCGACGAACAGCCGGACGCCCTGCTCGATCAGGTGCGCGATGCCAGCGCCGAAGCGCACGGGCTCGCGGATATTGCGCCACCAGTAGCGCGCGTCGAGCTCGGTGCCGGAGAGCGCGCCGCCGGTCACGGTCGACACGAACGCGCCGTTGCCCGGTTGCGGTTGCAGGCTGGCCAGTTCGGCCAGCACGACCGGCTCGATGCGATCCATGTGGCTGCTGTGGAACGCGTAGTCGAGATCGAGCATCTGGAAGAACTTGCCGCTGCCGCGCAGCGCCGCCTCCAGTGCCTGCAAGCCCTGCAGTTCGCCTGCGAGCGTGACTGCATCGGGACTGTTGATGCCGGCGATCTCGACACGGCGCGCGAGCCCGTGGCGCGCGATCAGTTCGCGTGCCGCCGCGTCGCCGATGCCGACGGCCGCCATCCGGCCGCTGCCGCGCGTCATCGCCTGCGCGCGGCTGCGGATCTTGATCACGCGCACCGCGTCGCCGAGCGACAGCGCGCCCGTCACCCACGCTGCAGCAATTTCGCCGACGCTATGGCCGATCGCCGCGTCGTAACGCATCCCGCGCGCATCGATCACGCGGATCATGCCGACCTGGATCGCGAACAGCAGCGGCTGCGCGTTCTCCGTCGCGGCGAGCCACTCGGCGCCCCCGCCGGCCAGCCATTCCGCGCTCGGGCCGCCGCGCATCACGTCGACCAGCGACGGGCTGCCGTCGGCACACCACAGTGCGTCGACTTCGTCGAGCGCCGCACGGAACACGGCGTTCTCCGCATAGAGTTCGTTGCCCATTCCGACCCACTGGCAACCGTTGCCCGAGAACACGAGCGCGGTGCGCAGCGTGTCGGCGGGCGCCTGGCCGGTTGCCACGCAGGCTGGCAGGCCTTCCTGCGCCGGCTGGGCCAGTGCTGCAAGCGCCGCGCGGCCTTCCGCCACGTCGGCCGGCGCGACGATCGCGCGATGTTCGAGCCATTGGCGGCGACGCGCGGCCGCAGCGGCAAGCGCCTGCCAGTCACCACCGTTGTCGAGCATCGCCAGATAGCGGCCCGCGAGTGCGCCGAGCGCCGCCGCGCTACGCGCGGTCAGCACGAGCGGAGACGGCACATCGGCCGGTTCCGGCGTAGTCGTCGACGCATCGCTTGCAGCCGGCGCTTCCGTCAGGACGACGTGTGCGTTCGTGCCGCCGAAACCGAACGAGTTGACACCGACCGTCAGCGGCGCGGTACCCGTTTCGAGCGGCATGTAGCGATCGACGACGCGCAGGCGCCCGCCGTCGAAATCGATGCCGGGATTGGGCGTGACGAAATGCAGCGAGCGCGGCACCGCGCGATGCTTCAGGCACAGCACGGCCTTCAGCAGGCCGGCCATGCCGGAGGCCGTTTCAAGGTGACCGATGTTGGTCTTTACCGAACCGATGAGCAGCGGACGGTCCGCCGGGCGCTCGCCCGACACGACGTCGATCAGCGCACGCGCCTCGATCGGGTCGCCGACCGCCGTACCGGTGCCGTGCGCCTCGAGGTATGCGAGCGACTGCGGATCGATGCCTGCGCGTGCGTACACGCTGCGCAGCAGCGACGCTTGCGCTGCCGCGCCCGGCACGCTGATGCCGCCCGGCGAGTGGCCCACGGAGTTCACGCCGGAGCCGGCGATCACCGCATGGATCGTGTCGCCGTCGGCGAGTGCGCGATCGAGCGGCTTGAGCAGCACGAATGCGCCGCCTTCGGAGCGGACATAGCCGTCGCCGGTCGCATCGAACGCGCGGCAACGGCCGCGCGGCGACAACATCGACGCCTTGGAGAAGCTGACGAAACCGAACGGGTGCAGCAGCAGGTTGACGCCGCCCGCGAGCGCCATGTCGGCTTCGCCGGATTGCAGCGCCTTGACGGCCTGGTGGAGTGCGACGAGCGACGACGAGCACGCCGTGTCGACGGACATGCTCGGGCCGCGCAGGTCGAACAGGTAGGACACGCGGTTCGACGCTATGCTCAGTGTGTTGCCGGTCGCCGAATACGGATCGATCACGTTCAGATCGTCCATGTTGCGGTTGCCGTAGTCCATGCTGGCGGCGCCGACGAAGACGCCGCAGTTGCTGCCGCGCATGTCGGCCGGGCGCACGCCTGCGTCCTCGAACGCCTCCCATGCGAGTTCGAGCAGCAGGCGCTGTTGCGGATCCATCTGGGCCGCTTCGCGCGGGGAAATGCCGAAGAACGCGGCGTCGAAGCCGGCGACGTTGTCGAGCACGCCGGCCGAGAACGTGTAGCTCTTGCCCGGTTCGCGCTTGGACGGGTGCTGGTAGAAATCGGTGCCGAAGCGGTCGGCGGGGATTTCGGTCACTGCGTCGCGTTCGTCCTCAAGCAAATGCCAGAAATCGTCAGGGTTCTCGACACGCCCAGGGAAACGGCACGCCATCCCAATAATTGCAACTTTTTTTTTCATCATCATGCTGCCGCCGGCCGAAACACGTTTTCTGACCCTATGCTCGCAAGCTCTTTCTGCATTGTTGCAAACGTTATCGCCGACCGAGACTATCACGCCCGGTGATCGTGGAAAAATTCAAATTTTGTGATATGAAAAACTGTGTATAGCCGCTGCAGCACGAACAGGTTATTGACGACGCGCAATCCGCCCTCTCAAGATGCACCATATTGATGCATCCCCCATGATGTCATAGTGAGATGACCGATCAATGGCCAATCAGCTCACTCGCGTTTCGACGGCGCACTCTACGCGTCATTGCTCACTCGATATCTGACGCCGAAACGCCAACGTTCGATTGGTTATCTGATCGCAGCACACCCAGCACGCGCCCGGCCGACCCGCTCGCTGCCGTAGAGCTTCAGCGTCGAGGTCGTGACAGCCGCGTCTGTCCCCGTGAGCGCAAGATGATAGCATCCGCAAACCGCTCATCCCGCGGTCGCCGCTCCGCACACGGACATCGCACTTCTGAAGTTCCTGATCCTCAGGAATAGGCTACGGCATTGCCCCCTCTGTTTTCCACGGACGCCAACCGACGCTTGTGAGACCGCAAAACCGCCCCGCCATCCTTCTCTCGACATTCAATTCGCTAACGCTAGGCTAGCGTAAGCAACGCAACCGGACTTCGCCGATCGAATATCATACAACACCTGACAAAAACAGTATAAGCGTGCCACCCGACGCCTGCACCTCGATCTATTACCCGATGGATCTCAATCAAGTACTCATTTAGGAAAAATACACCACGCCGCTCAAAATGACTCCAATATGATCCACACACCAATCACTCACCTCGCCCAGAGCAAGCACTTCCTTCATCAACTTACAATTCATTAATTTTGTTCATGATTTTTCAAAAAAACACCACGGCCAAATTTAATTAATTGCATCACCAATAAACACCATCGCCTCATTTCATGGAAATACTTTTCAGCCCAATCGCACTCTTCCGCGAACGACAACCTTTCCATCAAATAACCGTGCACCTGGTCAAAGCAATTTGGCCGTTACCCTCCCCCAACACGCCAAGAGCCTTGGTGGGCGTGCCCGCATGGATGCAACCCTAGCCCATTGAAGCAGGTCACCACCAACGCCCCCCTCCCCCGACCAGTATGTCGATCGCCACTCTGGCCCTGAAATCGCATAACATCGCGCTCTCGACGGTGGCCGAATCAACCTCCACACGCCCAGCTGGCCACGTTGACCAATAACTGAGCACCGCATCACCCGGTATCTACATCCCCCCCTAGACAGGCTTACATCCCCCCGACATACTCTCGTCTCCGGTTGACTTGACTCCCGCAACATCGCCCACGGTTACGTTCGCAGCGTTCAAAATTACAAGACTCACTCCATGAGACCAGCAGAGACACTTATTCAATCGGTAGACACCGTGTTCAAGGACCCACAGCAGCAAAAATTACTCGCCGACGCTGTGGAAGCTTGGTATCTGGACGCCGTTGCCAACTCGAACACATCGAGCGGTGCCATTCCCTCCACGTTTGCACTACAGATCGTGAGGGATATATTTTCGGCACTACTCGGTCGCGATCCTGAAGAGGAGGCACTCGGGCATTACTCGGAGATCATCGCACGGCCAAACGGCGTCCGCGACACCCTGATCTCCGTTGTGGAATCTGGCGAGTTTCGTCAACGGTTTTCTCGCACCCTGCCGGAATTACCGCACCCCGAACTGACTTTCGACGAACCTGCAACGGTATTTCTGCATGTCCAGAAAACGGGCGGGACGTCGCTGAAGAACATGTTTATCGACGCATTCGCTGGTCAACAGATGTATCTGGAATATGCCGACACCCTACACCTTCGATCTCCAGCTGAACTGTCTCAATTCAACACATTCATGGGGCATTTCAACTATGATTCGCTGGCATATATTCCCAAGCGCAACCTAAAACTGATTTCGTTCCTGCGCGATCCTGCCGATCGATTGGCATCTCTTTATCGGTTCTGGCGCGCACACGCCCCTTCGCACCCCTCTTTCCATAGTGGCATGGAAGCCGCGAATCGGCTCGAATTCGAGGACTTCCTCATAGAGCAACGCCGGGCGCCCCATTCCGACACATGGAATCACATGACATGGGTTATCCTCGGAAATCGAGCCTGGTGGCGCTGGGCGCATCGGCTTTGCGACGACGTTACTTTAAACGATGAAGACACGGACAAGATGCTTGAAGAATTCCGGATAGAAATCCGTGAGCATCTGGAGCGCTTTACATTCATCGGCATGCAGCATGATTTTGAACGATCATGCCGCCTACTTTCTTATAGCTTAAGCTGCGGCCAACTCAATGTCCGGCACGACCATACCATTCAGCTATTAACGCAAATCGATCCGCTCATCAAGGATAATACGGCGTCGGATAGCCTGAAGGCAGAATACACGCCGCCAGTGCTTGCCATGACACAGCTTGACTCCATTCTCTTCGAAGAAGCACAAGCAACATACACAAGAGTCGCTGCGTCGCCACAAGTCTTGAGTTCGGAATAACACGGAAGCTCCGCCTAAAAACGGAGCTTTCCTAATTCTGAAAGGCAGCACGAATCGCAGAGATGCGCGGCCACCTCAAGACCGCGGCAATGATTGCCGAGGTTTGGAGTGTTTCTTGTCGTTCGATTCGACATACGCTTCGGGTGCAGCGCACTGTAGGAAGCCGGTTTCGCAATTGCAAACTCGGACTCCTACCGGGCGGCTTCGCTCAGCGTCGTCGCCGAAAACTCACCGCCTTGTACAGCGTCCAACACCATTGCCCCAAGAGATTCCGCGCGCACGTCTCGACGAGAAGCCCCAACCCGCCCCGAGTTTCTCCAGATGAGATAGTGACTACGTTCCGGTGTCCTTCCGATTCTATCGAACACACGCGGCAGCGCAGGAACGTGGTCGCCATAGAAACAGACAACCGTCTCCCGTTGGCGCGCCCGTAAAAATTCAATCAATCGCCCGAGCATCGCATCTGCGTTTGCGACATGGCGAAGATAGGCGGTGAGATCCTGCCATTCCTTACCCTCGCCGAACTCATGATACCTGCTCGACTCCCCGGGCTCTACCGACTCCAGATGGAGTGGACCATGATTCTCCATTGTCATCGCAAAGATGAAAAGGGGAGACGATCGCGGCGCATCGAGTGCAGAAATGATTTTCTCCGCAACGGCCTCGTCAGAGATGTATGGCCCCGCAAGTGGTGCACCACCGAAATCCGCAATATCGATCAAGCGCCCGATTCCCATTAACGGAAATACACGCCGCCGACCAAAGAAACTCCCATAGTAGGGGTGTACTCCTATCGTGTCGTAGTCGCCGCGCCCAAACCAACTGGCAAGCGAACCACACTTCCGACGCACAAACGCGTACGGATAAAATCGTGCATACCCAAGCTCCGCAGACGGTACTCCGGTCAATACGGCGAATTCCGTACGCATCGTATTCGCACCCCAAGCAGGGACTTCGAGCTCCCCGTGATATACCGATTCCTCACGCACACGGTCAAAATTCGCAAGCACCGCCGATGAAATGGCCGACGAGATCTGCCTTACATCAAAAAAAGACTCGCTCTGAATCATGATCACATCCGGGCGCGCGACGGGAGGCTCACCATCGCAATATGGGCCGGCCGCTACCGCCCCCTCAAAAGAGCGCAGCGTTTGCAATCGCATACCATTGAGTAAATATGCTACAAACACGGAGAAAAAACCATATTTCCGCTGGTCAACCTCCGGCACCAACGTTAACACCATTCTTCCGGCCAACCATCGACAAAGAATCACGCATGCCACTGCCATGAAACCTGTTGCCAATCCATACGCCGACGCCAACGGCTCCTCGATCCAGTAACCCGCAACGAGCAACGACACGCCGACCGCAATCAATAGAGCCTTACCGATACTAAGAAATGGCAGATAAAGCCTGGGATGCGAGAAAAGCTGACTGAACAGGCTCAAATCAGAAAATACAAATGGCTCTCTCAGAGATTCATATTTGGCATTGCTGACCGCAACGATCAGCCCGACAATGCCCACGGCAACAACCGTAGAAAAAAAAGGGCGTCTCGTTGCGAGAAATGCTATACAGATCAAGAACAACACCGTCGTACCGTGCAACACGACCGCCACACCATATCGACGCAACGATGTCCTTGGCAGTGCAAATACATCCAGCACGACCGACAATGCGATCGCGCATGCAAGCAGAGTCGAAAATTGCAACGCCACCACGCTAACGCCCCTCCCCAGGCAAATACGACAATCGCTCAAGAATGGCGTCTGCGAGGGTCGCCGGCATCAATGCGAGAATGCGGGTCCCAAGCGCGAGGTGTCCCGGAAAAGCGATCTCCGCCTGCCCAGCCAGCAATCTCCGGCGGATATGATCGGCCGCCTTTTCCGCAGACCACATCGAAGGCTTATCGCCAGGAAAGGCCTCGCTCATTTCCGTTTTCACGAACCCAGGCAAAATTACCGATAACGTCACGCCATCTCGCTTGAGGAGCGGCCGAACTGAATCCCCATATGCCTTGACCGCAGCCTTGCTCGCACAATATGCCGGCGAAATCGCCATGCCGCGTAATGCAGCAATTGAGCTAACCATCGCTATATGCCCTTTTCGTCGTGCACGCATTTGCTCAATGACAGGCAATACAGCGTGCATCGCTCCATAGAAGTTCGTGTCGACAACCGCTGCAGTTCGCTCTAGGTCCTCCCAGTCGGAAGCATTGGCGATTGTGCTTGCAATTCCGGCATTGGCAATCAGCAAATCAATTGGATGTGCATTATCGAATTCCGAAAGCCAAGAACGCATGTGAGCCGCATTCCGGACGTCTATTGCTCCGGCGATCACTTGCCTGGCGCCGGCAGATTTACACTGAGCAGCACATCGTTCGAGCCGCGCGGAATCTCGCCCGACAATGCCAAGCACTACGTCAGGCCCCGCATATGCACGTGCGAGTGCGTGCCCCAGTCCCGCGCTCGCCCCGGTTATGACGATATTACGCGGTGCGATGCGCTTCATATGGCCGCCTCAAGACGCTCGACGGAGCCGGCAACAGCCATTGCGATCCCCGTTCGCGTGTAGAAGTCACCGTTGATCTGCGTATGGTGCATCACGTAGTCAAGGAACGCGTGATAGAGATCCATATCAGGTGACTCTGAATTTTTCCAAAAATCGTCCAGCGACCCTTGCCACGTCAACCCCTCCATGTCGTACACAGCTGCCCCTAAAGCGGCCAACGGGCGCTTGTGATGCAACGCCGACAACCCCACGGTACTGTTGACAACCACGACTCCTCGCGCGTGTTCAAGCAAGGTCGGCAAATGACCGGAATCAATGAACAGCAGCCTATGCTGAATCCCAAGCTCGTTAGCAAGGCGAAACGCATAACGTCGATAATCGATCAGACCCGTATCGAGAGGATGATTCTTTACGACTAGCACGGCATCTTCAGGTGCTGCGCTGGCGAACGAAAGCAGGACATGCGATAAAGCTTCGCGAATTCCATCAAAGGGAGAATGGACAACGATCTGTGCATCCGAATTCAATTGCAGAGGGAAAAGAAAGTATTTTTTCTGCTCCGCAAGCAGTACATTCGTAACCTCTTTTGCTTCACGCTCCCGCCCCCCCTGCCGAAGAGCCATAGCCGCAAGCCCGGTATATTCGGCCAGACCGTTTCTCGGACGATGACTTCGGTAATTGGGGAAGCGTACCGCAAACAATGCATTGGCACATCGATACGAGATATCGTGAAAGGCCCGTTCATACAGGTTATATCCGGTCGGAACACCTGGCATGCTCCGTGGGACGACGGATCGCTGCCGGAGATACCATGCGGGATCCCTAGGCAACAACGACCTCCCATTGACACCATGCGGCTCGAGCGTCAACCAATGTGGCCGGATATACCCTTCTTCAAAAACATAGGTACGCAACCCGAACGCCTGCGCAACCGGATGCATATGCCGATGCACTTCTCGACAGTCACCAAACATGAGGACATCAGTGACCCCCTGTTTCTGGACGATCTGCCGATACCAATCTGGCAGGTCTCCCAGTGCGCCTCGATAACTGACTGTTACACCCGTCCTACCATATAGCAGATCGCCACCGCAAAAATTGACACGCAGAACTGCATGTCCATTTCGTGTCAGAGCCTGACCCAATTGGCTAAAGAACGACGACGCAGTGCCTTGCAGCACAAGAAATGAGCGAGGCATCAAGATACCAACGTACCAACGGACGAGCACCCCCCACCGAGCGCCGTTGCCGCTACCGCGCCGGATGAGTACCAGTATATGAGTTGAAATTGAGCAGGCAGCCGATACCTGCACTGCTCCTGGAACGCGGCGAATATAGCATCCGGATGAAAAAGTGCACAGAGCAGCCCAAAAATCTCGTCCAGTATGACACCTGTATGGCTCCGTTTGACCAAGATGGCGCGAATCCCATGCGACAGATATAATTTGCCGCCATCGAAGTAACGAGCGCGAGAAACAACGCCGCAGGGATAGAGTCCCACTCTCGAACGATGCTGCCACGGCAAGCGCCGTAGCAGCACGTGATCGGCAATCGCTCGCCAATGGTCGCATCGGTAAATTTTGCAACGGTCGGCCGAGCCAATCAGCCTGGATGAAAAGAAGTTGGAAAACGTATCTGGCAACACAGCGGTGACACCGCAGAAATCGAAGAAGGGTTTGCTCGAGCGGGTAAAGGGCGTCAACCGGATCTTTGCTTGGACCGTACTCGTACCAACGGCGATCGCGACGGTCTACTTTGGACTGGTTGCGTCGGACGTCTACGTTTCGGAATCCCGGTTTGTCGTTCGCAGTGCGCAACAACAGAGTCAACCAGGCGTTGTCGGTGCGTTGCTTCAAAGCACCGGCATCGGACATGCTCAGGACGACGCATATCCGGTCATCGACTACATTCAGTCCCGAGACGCACTGAACGAGCTGAACCGCGGCCACTACATCTTCGATGCCTTTTCTCAGCACGGTGACTTTGTCAGCCGTTTTCATGCATGGCTCGACGGCAGCTTCGAAGCGTTGTGGCGCTACTACACTAAAAAGATCGTCACCGTAGATTACGACACGACCTCCGCTATTACGACGCTCAAGATAAACGCGTACACGGCACAGGACGCCAGTAGAATCAACGAGACACTGCTGGAAATCAGCGAGCGCCTCATTAATCGGATGAATGCACGCGCCGCAGCTGACACGCAATCATTCGCACAGAAGCAGGTAGAACTGGCAGCAACCAAAGCGAAGGACGCAGCTGCAGCTCTGGCGGCATTCCGCAATGCTCACACCGTGTTCGATCCCGACAAGCAGTCCGCACTTCAACTGCAACAAGTCGCGACCTTGCAGTCACAGCTGTTCTCGTCGCAGACCCAACTGGTTCAACTGCAGGCAATTTCACCGCAGAACCCGCAAATCCCAGTGCTCAAAAACAGCATCTCGGCGATCGAGAAGCAAATCAAGGAAGCCACCGGGGGCGTCACCGGAGGCAAGAACTCGCTGTCCGACAAGGCCACCGGCTATGCGCGACTACAACTCGATTCGCAATTCGCAGATCGTCAGTTAGCGTCAGCGATGGCTGCCCTGGAAACCGCTCGCGCAGAAGCACAGCGAAAGCAGCTGTATCTCGAGCGCCTGGTTGAGCCGAACACACCTGACGTCGCCATCGAGCCGAAGCGGTTGAAGTGCATTTTCGAGGTCTTCGGCCTCGGGTTGATCATGTGGGGTATCCTCAGTCTCCTGCTCGCCGGTGTACGTGAGCATCACGACTGAGATCCTCCTCCCGCAACAAGCTCGGCAACTTCCGTTTGCCCAACAACGCAATGATCGATCTCAAGGACGTCTGCAAGGACTACCATACGCGGCAAGGCCGCCGTCGCGTACTTAGTCAAATCAACCTGCAAGTGCGGCCCGGCGAAAAGATCGGCATACTTGGGCGAAATGGCGCCGGCAAATCGACGATGATCCGGATCATCAGCGGCGCCGAGCTCC
Source organism: Burkholderia sp. BCC1999 (assembly GCF_905339975.1). Lineage (NCBI taxonomy): Bacteria > Pseudomonadati > Pseudomonadota > Betaproteobacteria > Burkholderiales > Burkholderiaceae > Burkholderia > Burkholderia sp. BCC1999. The sequence goes on from NZ_CAJPHP010000005.1 coordinate 323,273, forward strand.
CCACGTCAGGAAACATTCGCCGCGCCATGAGTGTTTCCTGGCCACTCGCCTTTGGCGGTGCATTTCAGGGAAGCCTGACGGGGATGGATAATCTGCGCTTCATCTGTCGCGTGTACGGAGCAGATGCAGCTGCTGCCGAGCCGTTTGTCCAAGAGTTTTCCGAACTCGGGTACTACTTGCGCGAGCCCGTTAAAACATACTCTGCGGGGATGCGGGCACGCCTGGCGTTTGCCATCTCGATGGCAGTCGAATTCGACTGTTTTCTCATCGATGAAATCATTGCCGTGGGTGACGATCGCTTTCACGCGAAATGTCACCATGAACTGTTCGAGCGACGTCGCGATCGATCACTGATTGTCGTCAGCCATGACGCCGGTTTTGTCCGCGAGCACTGCGACCGCGCTGCCGTCCTCGTCCAAGGCAAATTGCACACTTTCGAGCACGTCGATGACGCTTACTCCTTCTATCACGAAAGCGTCGCGTGAAAATCCCACACGTGATTGCGGCGTTGCTGCAGGCGGCCGCAATCTCTGGCTCGTCGCGCTGGGTTGCGCAGGCCCGAAGAGCCGTTGGTCAGGTCCGCTCGAACGACGCAGGCCTCGATAACACAACGCCCCGCCAACTGCTCGTCGACGTCTCGATTATCGCGACACACGACGGCGGCACCGGTATTCAACGAGTCGTACGGTCCATACTCGCAGAGCTCATCCATGCCCCGCCATCAGGATTTGTGGTGCGCCCGGTCATGGCCACTCGCGCGAAACCGTACCGGTATGCCCATGCGTATGCGTCTACGCTCGGCGCCGCCCCTTCTCCGGAACTGGACAAATTCGTTGACGCTAGGGAAGGCGACGTGTTTCTCGGCCTCGATCTCAGCAGCCGCGTCGCACCCAGCCGCCAGCGCGAGTTCCTCACGTGGCGGGCGGCAGGCGTACGCCTCGCCTTCGTCGTCTACGATCTGCTTCCGGCCAGCACCCCCCACTGGTTCACCCGTCGGGCGCAGCGTGATTTCGAACGATGGCTGCGGCTGATCTCTATTCAGGCCGATTCGTTGCTTTGCATTTCGAATGCTGTCGCAAACGATACGAAAGCATGGCTCGAAAAGCAGTATGGACTCTCGGCACCCAAACCATCATTTGAGTGGTTCCATTTGGGCGCCGACGCCCCGTCCCCATGCCATGAAGTCGTCTGCCCGACACCGCTCCTCGAACAATACATACAGAGCACGCGAAGCACCGTGTTAATGGTCGGAACCATCGAGCCAAGGAAAGGGCATGCCCAAGTTCTGAACGCTTTCGAACGCCTCTGGCAACACGGGCATGATGCAGTATTGGTTGTTGCAGGTCGCGCGGGCTGGCATATGAGTGAATTAATCGCGCGCCTGAGATCCCACCCGGAAAGCGGACGACGATTGATATGGCTCGAAAATGCACACGACGGACATCTCGCCTGGCTGTATCGGAACATGAGCGGACTACTCCAAGCGTCCGAGGCAGAGGGCTTCGGTCTGCCACTTATCGAAGCCGCTCAGTACGGAATGCCGATACTTGCACGCGATCTGCCGGTATTTCGTGAAATCGCCGGTACACATGCCAGTTACTTCGACGATCGCGAAAGTTCAGATATTGCATCCCAGCTTGCCACATGGCTTGTCGCGATAAAAAGCGGAACGGCGCCCGACAGCAGACAACTTCCGGTCATGAGCTGGCATGCCGCCACCGAACGCTTGAAGACGTTGCTGTCACGAGTATGATCCAGCCCCAACAACTCGCGGCCTCCGATTCACACCACACTGTTTCGGCCATCTCGAACAAGCTGATGATCATCCCGGCCGGTCGTTATACAATGCCAGCGCCTTTACGCTTGGTTGACGCTGTATCCGAAACCGGCACGACATCTGACGGTATGTCCCCCAGCATTTCGCACACACTCTCCAGCAGTCTCGCGAAACGGACATGTCGTCACGTACAACAATTCCGTCCGGACGGAGGTGCCTCCCTCCGCACCCGGATTCTGCGTTACGAATATCGATGCAAGATACCACTCTGATTCAATCCTTTCGAATCCAATTTCGAGTGATTGGCGCTTTGCTGATGCGCGAGATTTTGACTCGATATGGGCGCCACAATGTAGGCTTCCTGTGGGTATTCTTTGAACCCATGATGTTTACGTTGGGTGTCACTGCCCTTTGGAATGCAGCCCACCTGTCACACGGGTCGAATCTTCCGATTACCGAGTTTGCAGTAACTGGCTACTCGACAGTCCTCGTGTGGCGCAACTGCGGATCGCGGTGCGCGCTAGCGATCACGCCAAACAAGTCGCTGCTTTTTCACCGCAACGTGAGAGTACTTGACCTGTTCTGGGCGCGCATCGTTCTCGAAATCGCTGGTGCGACAGTCTCGATGGTCTGTATTTCCGCTCTGTTCATATTTGTGGGACTGATGCGGATGCCGGAAGATGTCAGCCTGATGATCGCGGCATGGATTTACATGTGCGTCCTCGGAGCGTCGATTGGTTTGATCGTCGGATCGATCAGCGAGCGAAGTGAAATGATTGAACGCCTATGGCACACATTCGCCTACTTGCTGTTTCCCCTGTCTGGTGCCGGCTTCATGGTTTCTTGGCTGCCGCCCAAGGCCCAGGAGCTGATCTTGTGGCTGCCAATGGTACACGGCACCGAAATGCTTCGTGCAGGCTACTTCGGCTCGCTGGTCACAGCCAAATACGACGTGACGTATATGATAGCTGCCGATTCGATCATGCTACTGCTCGGACTCCTGCTGGTGCGAGACACCGGAAATCGAGTCGAAGGCGCAGAGTAACGTTTATACATGCAAACGGCGGCCAGAGGCCGCCGCTGCTCAATGCGGCCTCCTCCGGCCTTCGATCGCACGCCCGCCCGAGTGACAATCTTCGCCTGTCAGGCTGAACGGACTTCAGCCATCGACCGCCTGGATCGACTCCGTCACTGTGATCCACGATGGCATCTCACAGGCGGCCACGGCTTCGAAGTGGTCGTCGACCTTCTCAAATCCAAGATTCGTGAAGTAGGCATGGCAGGAAAAATTTTTCCCGGTATCTACGATTCTTCCAGTCGCCTTTGCAGCCTGCTTGAGCGCAATAGTAGTTGCAACGCTGCCCATGCCGGTTTCAGCGCCGAGGCTGAATACGCGACACGACAACACCGCCTGCACAATTTCACCCGCACGGATCAATATCGCGCCGATAATGCCATTGTCAACGGTCTTGTCTTTCAAGGATGTTAACAAACAAACACCACCCTCATTGAAGAACTCCTGCATTTCTGCGAGCTGCCATCGTTTTCCAGTCGTATTGAATTGATTTGTTTTGTTAATCAACTCAAACGCTCGCGCAAATCGCTCATTCAAATCGCTGTCGACAATATAAAATCGCTGCTCAATATTTAGAGATTTCAGCCACTCCTCACGCGGTATCGATTGGGACAACACCTCGCGTTCGACGCGCGCCCGGACGAGTTCCGTTCGTTTCGCGGATTCCGCAGTGATGGATGGCACCTGGGTCTGGGGAGCGCGCAGAATGAGGCGACGCCAGTCATAATGATTGCCGCCTAGACAACGAATAGTTGGATGGTGAGCCTTAACCTCGTCAATTTCACGCGGGTTGTCGTCAATAAAGACCGCATTTTGTGCGAGCAGATTCGTCTCGGCAAGAATTTCCGTGATATTTTGACTTTTCGGTTGCCAGTTAATCTTGACAGATGCAAAATCAGCAACATTAACCGCACCTTGAAAGATCTCTCCTAATCGTTTCACGGTTGGTTCGTAGTCGTTCTTGCTGCATATCGCAAGCAAGCCGCCTCGCCTCTTGAAGAACAACAGCGCTTCGACCAGGCCGAGCGGCCAGCCCTCCACGCGCTCCGGGCCTACAATACTTTCCTCTGCCGCTACGCCCCGCCAAAGGGTGTCGTCGAGATCCACGATAACGAGTTTGACCGCATCTTGTTGGCGCAACACCTTGAGATTGTCGACGACTGTCTTTAGAGCAATCTCGCCGTACATCGAAACAGCCCGAACCGCATCGTCGCGCGCAATGATCGGAGCGGGTGCAATCAGACGATTGCGATCCTGATCAACATCAAAAGAGCCGATGAACGACGCATGAGTCCCGCTGAACATCACGTCGTCCTGCAAATACATCCTCCCCACATAATCTGCAAATTCATTTGAATCGAGAAAGTGAAAATTGGAAAATTCTGCGATTATTTTTACATAAATTTCATTCAACCTTCGAACGAATATCTTCGGCGAAGACAATTGAAATCGACCGACCAGATTTCCGAGATAATTGAAGCTTGGCTCGAGAAATGCAACAAAGAATGTAGGAATACCTTTGAATTTTTCATGCAGTGCCGCGAGTTTTTCGCGGAGAAGCCCCTCGCACCGATCCAATAATAACTGCGCTTCAGCATCACTCACCATTCGCGCAAACTGCATATCCGTCGACCATAGCGAAGGTTCACTGGCCGCGTCGGTCAGCACGTGTCGCAAAGTAAAACCAATAACTGCCGCGTCCGCCGGGCTGATTTCGATTTGCGGGATTTCCGAGCGCTGAAACGACTCGAAGAGCATGTGGTTAGCCCTATGCCCGAGCCGGGTAGCCGCATCGACGATAGGCGCAATCTGGCATGTTCCGAGAACCAGCAAATTCAATCTTTCGTCAGCCTTGCCCAGCAGGCTCGGCAGAGACGGTATCGACTCTGAATTGAGACGCTCACGATACTTGCCCTTGAATTCGGGCATGTTCAGGAACATCTTCAGTATCGCCTCGACATTATTGAATTTGTCGATCTCAGCGATATGCCATTCAACATCCGCCTGCGAGGGAGGACGACCGAGAAAAGCATTGAACACAGCGTGCACAAATGTGACTGTATCGACAACGCTGGATTGATCTTGATTTACATTCATAGGTGAATATATACAATAGATGTCAAATTCTTTGATTACCAGCCAATTTTCACGATCAGGTACCTCGTCGATACCACCCAAGATTCACTCGGCGCAGCCGCGTACAGCCGGTCCGCAGCCACGGGCCTGCAAGTCGGGCTCACTACAACGAGAGCACCGCGATCAGGCGTGCCTCCGCGGCCCAAAAACTGCCTCGGCGGGCATGTCTGCAGCCTCGCCTGCGTCCAAATCGTCATTTGGTTCATCGAATGAATATCGGCACCGTGTCCTTTTTACTTGAGCCTTGCCCCGGTACATGATGCACGACCGAGGCGGGAACGTTCGCTAATAGTGCGGCAATTCTGCTTCGGACCCAAGCCCCGGGTTTCAACCATGCTGCCGGCAAACCTCGAGTGTCCGGTTCGCACAAGTGCGCCAATCATAGCGGGAAGCAACGATCAATCCCCGCTTGACTGCCTCGGTACGCCATCCGTCGTCCAGCAGCGTTTGCTGAATCGCGTCAATAAAGTGCACGCGGTCCGAAACCTCGACAAGCCTCGCCGCGCCATCGGTCACCTCGGGCAATGACGAGCAGTTCGACGTAAGCACCGGCACGCCGGAACTCATGGCCTCGAGTACTGGCAAGCCAAAGCCTTCATACAGCGATGGGAAGAAAAACGCCCGGGCGCCCGCATATAACAACGGCAACTCGCTTTCGCTCACGAATCCGACGTATTTCAACCAGCCGGCCCGCTCCGCAACCGCAATCTGTTCCCGGAGCGTGTCACTCAACCACCCACGCCCTCCCGCGAGCACGAGTGGATAGAGTTCGCGCAACCGTTCAGGCAAGGCTCCATACGCGTCAATCAAATGATCAACGCGCTTTCTGGGCTCCAGCGTCGAAACGCAAAGCGCGTACCCGCCCGGAACGATTCCCCAGGACCGCAGTGGCTCAATGAGGTCAACGGCGTCGCGGGGGCGGTACTCGCGAGAGACCCCCAATCCAACGGTCGAGATGCGCCGGTCGCTCCATCCGAAGTATTGGCACACTTCATCGCGGATCGCGTCGGAGTCGGTAATGAGATGGGACGCACGCGCAAGCGTCGACGCAAACGATCGCTCGAACTGACGCACTCGCTCGAGCGGGTGCGTCTCGGCATAGCGAAACACAGAGAGGTCGTGAATGGTCACAACCCCGCTCTCGGCCAAATCCGGAAGAAAATAGTTGGGCGAATGGAACACGTGGGTACGCATCTTTCGCCGAAGCGCCCAGTTGCGCGCAGCCCTGGGAGCCAGCCGCGGCCAGTCTAGCCCGCGTCGTACGCTCGCCGGGTCCGTCAATAACCCGGGTAGATCGACGATCCACCGCTTACCGCAGTAGAAACGCAGCGATTCGAATTCCGCGGCCATTTCCGCATACCGATGCGCAAGCTCCCATGTATATCGTCCAATACCTGTCAACGGCGGAGCGATAGCATCGACAGAAAGTATCAGCCTCACGCGTCGCCCGCCAACATCCAGCGAAGCGTCTCGCGCAGTGGAATGCGAGGAATATCGCCAACCGCTTCATTTAATCTCGCGCGGTCACCAATCAATCGTGCCGCCTCACCTTTACGTATCAGCGCATCAACATGCATCACTTTCGGCTCAAAGCCCGACAGTTCGCACATGGTTCCTACGATATCGCGTAGCTTATAACCGACGCCCGAGCAAATATTTAGCACCTGCCCTGCCTGCCTTCCATCCGCGAGTAAGCTATAGATGTGAACCACGTCTCGAACATCGGAAAAGTCTCGCACAACATCGAGATTGCCAAGCTCGATCTGCGGCGTGTGGTTACGAAAATGATCGACGATCTTGGCCAATACAAAGGTTATTTGCTGCCCAATTCCCGTGTAGTTGAACGGCCTCACAATGGTGATAGGTAGATGCGCACGCCAAAGGGACGCAAGGTACTCCATCGATACCTTGCTTACAGCATAGTCACTCTGCGGAAAAAACGGCGTAGACTCGAGAACGGCGCCCTCGATGGCACCGCCATATACCGATGCACTACTAGCGAGCAACACCGAACGGACTGTTGATCCGAGACCTGCGGTCGCTTCGAGCAAATGGCGTGTACCGATTACATTCGCCGCATACGTGTCGGCGGGATTCGAATGGCCCACGGAAGAAATGGCGGCAAGATGGATGATCACATCTGGTCGCTCCGCCGCCAACACTCGGCCGAGTCCCTCACGATCCAGCATTGTTCCGACGTGAACCTTCCACGGCACGGACGTATGCCCCCTGGACAGGCCACACACATCGTAACCCGCGTTATGCAGCTTGCGCGCTAGATATGTGCCGGTAAACCCACCGATCCCGCTGATGAATATTTTACTCAAAGGTCAGAACGGAAAATCTTTCTCGCAGCGTCGAATATCGCTCTCGACCATCATCTGGCAAAGGGATTCGAGCGTCACTGTAGGCTCCCACTGAAGCTCCGCCCGCGCGCGCGACGCATCTCCCACGAGCAGGTCTACTTCGGCCGGACGATGGAACGTCGGATTAACGCGAATTATCGTTCGGCCGCTGTGACGGTCGACACCTACTTCATCAATACCACTACCCTGCCACAGCAAGTCGATCCCGGCCACCTGTGCCGCAATCGTCGCAAACGTGCGAACGGTTTCGGTCCGGCCTGTCGCAAGCACATAGGTCCCCGGTGAATCCGCCTTTAACATCCTCCACATGCCTTGCACATATTCTCGCGCATACCCCCAATCTCGCTTGGCATCTAGATTACCGAGCTCAAGCACGTCCAGTTTTCCGAGTTTGATCTTCGCGATACCGTCCGTGATTTTTCTGGTAACAAACTCCCGTCCTCGCAACGGTGACTCGTGATTGAAGAGAATTCCACTACATGCGAATAAATCGTAGCTTTCGCGATAGTTGATCGTCATCCAGTGTGCAAACAACTTTGCCACGCCGTACGGATTACGAGGATAAAATGGCGTGAACTCCGTTTGCGGAATCTCCTGAACCTTCCCGAACATTTCGGAAGTACTCGCCTGATAAAACCGGACAGTCGGATTTACCATGCGGATAGCTTCCAGCAGATGCAACGGGCCGACACCGGTAATCTGCGTGGTCGTAAGTGGCTGCTCGAACGAAACCCCAACGAAGCTTTGCGCAGCCAAGTTGTAGACTTCTGTTGCGCCTGTACGCTCCAGAAGGCGAATTGCGGTTCCGAGATCCGTCAAATCGAATTCGACCAGCTTCAGCTCGGGAACATCGATTGAGAACAGTTCCGACATTCGCCAAAAATTTGGCGAACTCGAACGACGATAAGTACCGTAAACGGTATATCCTTGCTCAAGAAGCCATTGCGCCAAATAAGCGCCGTCCTGCCCGGTAATTCCAGTAATAATCGCAGTTGGCAAACGTTTCCCCGTCACTCAAATATTCATCAACACAAACCACATCAGCGGGATTCTTTCAGAACAGACCCAATGGATTTCAGGATTGTCACTTCGTCCAAAACGTCTTCAAACGTAAGCGCATTCCATTTCGATATCGGTTTTAGCGACAACAGGCGATGACGCCCTCTGCTACCACGAACCGTTACTTCCGGAAGATCCGCCTTTCGATCGCCAACGCTGACGTACACAAGCACGCCATTGCGTATCGTTCGATCTACTGCCGCGGCAACCTGATCGAAATGGTCGCTCGTTTCGACCGATTCCTTTCGAACAAGAAGGTAAATTTTCTGTCGATCACTTGCCGCCGACGCGCGAAACCGGTTGACGCACCGAGTCACATATCCGTAATCCGCCGCCATGTGCACATCATGATGATTAAACACGTAATTGACACCAAACTCGTTACGGTAGAAACGATGATCCACCTTATTCACATTAGCGCCATCGCGGCGACGCTCCAATGGAACAGGCTCATAATATGATTGATCGAGAAACATTCCAAAGTTGTCGATCAAGCAATGTTCAATCATTGCGGGCGACGAAAAAAGCCAATCGAACGGCCCTGAATATGCTTTCAGCCCAAAGCTTTTCAACAAATAGCTTGTGAAACAGTGTGTGCCAAGGCTGACGATCTCCTGAGATTTCAAAAACGGATCCGGGGACGCACGGAGATAAAGGTGTCGAACCAAATGATTCGACGCCTCGTCACTCTGCATCATGCCGCGAACAAGTTCTTCACGAACCCTAATGTCGGGTTGGCCGCGAAGAAGCTCCTCGTGATAAATCAATCCCGCCGGATCCGCCTCACGGCCAACCAACTGTCGATACAGAATTTTTATAAGATCGCTATCTTGATTGACAGAATTCATACATCCGTATCTTGATTTCAGTATGTGGCACGCCTATGTCGTGCCAGTCCAGGCTGGCATACGATGTTCGTACCCACCTCGCGCTTGTTCCATCGGCCACGTAGCATCGTTCGTATTGCTACGACGGGATACTACCTCAGCGAGGCCGCTTCGACGTACCTTCGTGCAGATTCCTCGAAGCTGGCGAAGTCTCTCGCGAAGCGATACGCATTGAGGGCCAGTTGGTTGCGTGCATCGGGATTTTCGAACATGAACCGCAGGTATTCCACCAACTGCGGCACCTCAAACTCGTCCAGATCGCACTTCCAAGCGACCGAATGCGGCAGTTCCGCGAACTGCGCAAGATTCGAGACGATACATGCTTTGCCAAGCGCGAACGAGTTGAATAGCGATCCGGACGACTCGCCCATCGTCGGATAGCGGAGATTCACGATGACATCGGACGCACACATGTACCTCAAGAAGTCTTCTTGCGACACGAACGAAGTGTGGTGCCAAGCAGCATCCGGCAACTCGAACTCTCGAGCCCACCCGCGCAAATCGATCTCCGAATCGTTCGCCTCGCCGACGAGCAACATCGATACCGGGTATCCTTCACTGCGCAACTGTGCGACTGCTCGCATCGTTACGTCGACTCGCTTGTTCTTGTTGACAAAGCCAAATACACCGACGTAAAACTCCGACTGCGCGAGCTTCAGCTGCTTCAATGCCGCCGCCCTGTCTTCCTCCACTACCATCGGCTTCGGATGCGTACCGTGATGCGACGCCAGCACCGGTGTTGCCTCATTCGCGAGGCGATCGGCGACCCATCGCGAATGCACGACCGCCGCCGTACTCCGCGCAACTAGGGGCTCCGTCATCGGGAACTCCCAGATGTCCGCATATCCGCCACCTTCGACTTCCGCCCAAGCCGCCTCCCCGCGCTCTCCATACCAAGTGAGGATCGTTCGGTAGAACGCACGCTCCCCCTTGAACAAATATCCGTGCTGCGTAAACGGATGCACGTTGTAGTCGTGAATGACGACAACGCCTGGAATATCCCACGCGCAACGATAAATTTCACAATGGTCGAGACCATTGCCGATATGGTAAATCGCGCGGTCGTACTCACCCGAGCGATTACGGTATGTATCGATCGGCTGAACTGATACGCCGGCAAGCGGCAGTGGATTTTCTGCCGGCGTAAAGACGGTCACATCGGCGAGCTTCGCCAGTTCCTGGACCAGCGCAAAACTGTAGTCGGCAATGCCATTCTTCTGCGGCGGCCAAGGCGACAAATACGCAATTTTGATTCGATGCGCCGTGCCCGACGATATCACCTCCTCTCGCATGCTGTGAAACAACGCGAGATAAGCATTACACGTTTTCGTCCAATGGAATTCACGTGCGTGCTCGGCGTTCTCCATCCATGGCCCGGGACGGGAGACGCGATCGCGCCAGGCGGTCGACAGCTTGTCGACCACATCGTCGTCATCGTCGACGTCAAAGAGATAGCCGTAGCCCGAGCAGACCTCGGGAATCGACGAGTTATTGCTAGCCACCACCGGGATACCACAGGCAAGCGCATCGAGCACCGGAAGGCCAAATCCTTCGTACAGTGTCGGAAAGAAGAACAGGCTGGCTCCGCGAAACAGCTGCCCAAGATAATCGTCGCTGACGTACCCGGTCAGATCAATGGCGTCCGCGACCCCAAGCTCACGCGCCTCTGCAATGATCTGCGCACGTTGCTCGTCGGTGTGTGCACACACCAGACGCAAGATCGGACGCTGCGAGTCTCGCGGCAGGCCCGCATAGAATTTTGCAAACGTGCGTACGGCACCGGCCATGTTCTTGCGAGGATCGAATCCGCCCACGTACAAAACATACGGCGGATTTGACATCCTCGGCCCCACGGTCGATGGCCACATCCGAGTGAAATCGCTCGCCAGCGTTCCGACCACTGCCCTCGCTTTCGCCGCGGGCAAAAGCCGTCGAAAATCTTTTGCGCTGTGCGACGAAACACACATGACCGTGTGCGCGTGCGCCGCGATTTCCTCCAAGCGCAGTTTGTAGTCGTCGACGAGCTCGTCACGCCACTCGCCGTAGTATTTCTCGGGAAATACCGCCGGAATCAAGTCATGCAACGTGCAGACGATACGAACACCCCGAAGACCAAACGGATAGTGCACATTGATCATCAACGGATTAACGTTCCAGTAGACGTCAAAATTGTGCTGCGCATGCAAACTCTGAAGCTGGCCGCCGTAGGCGCGGCACCATTCAACCTGAGGCCCGCTCGCCTCGAGCGGAGGCAAAACGATCGGACGAAGTGCATCGCGAACTTGCGGCGAGAAATGATTCAGCCAACTAATATCGCGAATCGCAATGAACCATTTGATGCCGATCTCATGCGTCACCATACCTTCCACAATGCGCAGAAACACTTGGCCGATACCGCGCGACATCTCGGGAGTTCCAAGGGTTTGCCCGTCAATCAATACTTTCATGCCAACTCCATTGCGTGCAGCAGACGGTTCATCACAACCGGCCAACCATATTCTTGATTGACGAATTTACGGCCTGCTTCGCCAAGGCCATCAGCGACATCTGATTGCGTGAACTTATTCAACACGGCCTCGAACTGCGCCTGATCGGCAAACACCTCCCCGCCACCCGAGCGATCGCAATGTCCACTCGTCACTGAACATTGTCGTGGCACGACCACCGGACGCCCCACAAGCCAGGACTCCATTACGACATAAGAGAAGCTTTCCATTACAGAAGGATTGATCAGCGCGACGGCACCGGACACAATCGCAAACTTCTCCTCGAGCGAGACATAGCCCGTGGAAATGAAATGCTTCGACTTGGGAACGATTTCCATATTCCCGGCGCCGACGAGGACCAACGGGATCGTCGGCAATCCGGCTGCCTCACGCTGCGCGCTCCACTCCTCATACCAAGGCAGCAGATACGACAACCCCTTGCCCTCCTCAATGCGGCCAACGTAGGTGAAATAGCGACCCGGCAGCTTAAATTTCTCGGCGACCGACAATCGCATTGCCTTTATTTTCTCGCGGCTCTCAAGCGATACCGGTAACTCGACTCCAAGCCCGACTACCGGAGCTTCCACTACTTTCCGGCCACCGGCACGCCCATGTGCGGCGATCGTCAACCGTTTCTCTTCTTGCGACAGATAAAGCAAGTGACGAGCCCGCTTAACACTCGCCTCGATCGGCGACCAATAAAATTCGGGTTCATCGTGGAAAGCCGGCATGAACGAAATGCGACCGGGTAACGCATTGATCAGTGACGGCGCGAGGGCTTGATAGTAGTGCCCTGCCAGAATCGGAACGTGTTTGGGCAACTTCGAAGCGAAATCGATCAGCTTCTGGGAATTCATCCCTAGCGTAAAGAATGCATCCTGCAGGTGGCGCTCGACGGGCAGACCATCAAGGCGCTTTCTCACCGCCAAATGAAAATCGTCCTGGTTGCGCTGATCAACCTCGAACCGAATCGTGCGAGTTCCGTCGACAACGCTTTCACCAGCAGGATGCGCGTCCTTGTGCCAATCCAAATATGGCGACTTGCTAGTTGTAGTCAGGACGGTTACGTCGATACCACACGCTTTAAATTTCTTCGACAATGCCCGGAACGTCGCCTCCCCACCACCAGCAAACGTACCAAACCATGGCGTAACGAGATATATTTCGGATTTCATATCAACTCACTGACCACATTGTTCACTCGCTGTCGTGCCGGCCACCGACGCGGCACAACACGAACCTCATTCGCGATCGACTTCGGCGTGCTTCGCGAGATCGATCAGACTGTCTCGCAAGATGTTCGACTGAGCTTCGATCGTAGCAATCTTCTGACTCAGAATATCGAGTTCGGTCCGCAGATCGTCGGCACGATGCGCCTCTGACAACAGATCCACTTGATCAGCAATATCGTCAATCACGCTCTTCAGCACATCAAAGCCGCTATTGACGGTTTGTTGCATCACAACCGTATTGCGATTTAGTGCAGCAAAGATATGCTCGGTTCGTGCCTCACGGTGACGCGCTTCACGCCTCCAGTCCGGCGTCTTGACAAGCGCCGCGCCGAAGACGAGCAACCCTCCCAGCACCGGCGTGTCGACGGCCGCCTCCCACAAATGGGCCATTCCCAAGCCACCAACGCGAACACCTCGCCGCTGGCCTTCTTTGGACCGTCGAATATCCCGGATCAAGCGAATCTTGCTTTCGCCTTTGCGAAGTGCGCGCAGATAACGTTCGGCACCACTCGGGTCGGGCGCGCGACCAAGAATCGAGCGGTAGGCACGATTGACGAAATCTTCGTCGTGAAACGACTGCAGCGACTGAACATGAACGAAGTCCGCCGGCGACCTGTCCGCGAACCGCCTGCAAGCGTGACCGATCACTGGCCACTTGCCTAGACGCCCGACCCATCGGCGCCATGTTATGCCCATCACTTTGACACGCCTGTGCATGGCTTCGTCCGAGGCCAGAATCGAGGCGATCACTTCGATTCTGGCAGTGCCGCTCGACAGCATGCGAAGATAATATTCTTCGCCGCCTTGGTCCGGCTTACGGCCCAGCAATACCGTGTAAGTACGCTCGAGAAACTCCTTTTCGGAGCCACACAGCAACTCTTCAACCCTGTACACCGGCTGTGCGTCTAGCGCTCTCCCGCCGCCAGGAAAGTGCACTTGGGGCATCTCAGCCGGCCTCAACGCCCTGCCAGCAACCTCGATCTGAGGCGCTCGACGGCTCAATCCAGGAAGTGCCGGTGTTGCGGGATAGGTAGACAGCCGCTCCCGGATCGACATCAGTGCTCCTACGATATCGATTTCCGCGTGAACGGAAGACGGCCCTTGATATTCGCTGGCCGGCACACTCGGTGACGCCCCATCTCCGGCGCCGCGCGTGGAAACCTGCGGCGAGGACGTATCACGCCCCCCCCCCCCCTATCACTTCGACCGACCGCCGCGGCATTGCCCGTCGCTCTTCGATCTGGATGCGAAGCGAGTCGTGCTGCCGCTCGACGGCCCGCGCATTGTTGTCGGACGCCTTCTCCGCGGCCTCCCCAGACGACAGCAATTCGCTCAGCACATCGAGACGTGATCGCCCGCCATCCAGTTGGCGCATGTAGTAGTAAAAGGCTCGATTATCAACGTCTCGCCGCAAAACAGCGGCAAACGCAGCCTCGATGAACTCATCGTTCGCAACGTCGAGAAAGTCGTCAAGGTGACGACTCGAAGCATGGCCGATGAGCGCACCCATATCTCCGGTCGCGCCATCTCTTGGCTGTCGCTTGCAGATCACCAGCCTCAGCATTTCCATCGATGACGCAACATCGATTTCAGGACGCGACGCCCGTTCGCGAAGCTCGCCCTTCGCGCGCGGCTCATTTGACACCATTAGTGGAGTCGATTCGTTAATGGTTGAGTTATCGACCGTCTGATTCCCCTTCGAAATCGACGCCTTCTCTCTTATGGCATCGGTACCGAATATTTTCCTATTACGATCGAATTGCGTGCGCTTGCCCATGATTGACTATTATCTTTTTGGATATTTAGCGTATGATCGACAAAGTAATCGCGCCACTGCTGGGTATCGCATCTGCAATCACCGTCTCGACCGTCGATACTACGCTTGCCCTCGCTACGCCAGCATCGGTCGCCGAAGACCGAACGATGCTGGCGTGTGCCCGCTGCTTTATCTGAATGTTTGAACGCCGGTTACGACTGGGTACGCCACCGAGAACACGACATTCAGAAACTTCTGGAGCTCCGTGATGGGCGCGTTCGATACGTACAGCAGGTCTTTGTTATCCATCATGAAGCTTTGCGCTACGAAGAACGAGTTCGGATCGCGCAGATTGATACGGTAGATAACGGGAACCTTGCCATCGACGGTCGTTCGGACGGGCTGAGTCGGCCACTGAAGCGTTTTTGCATCTTCCAAGCGGAAAATGAAAACTCCCTGAGCATCGGATCGAGAGTCCTGAAGCCCTCCAGCACGCGCAAGCGCTTGGGCCAGCGTGATACCCTGAGCCTCGAAGTTGATCTCTTCGTTCTTGCCCGTAGCGCCCAGAGCAGTGAAGCTATACGGCTGATACAGCGCGGTGACGACATCTCCTGCCCGCAACGGGACATTCTGGCGCGGATCGCGAATAACCGTCTCGAGAGGCATCTGAACAACCGCGCCGCCACGTGTTATTTGAATGGTGACTTTATCCACGGCCTGACGGACACCGCCCGCACTTGCAAGCGCATCGAGAAGCCGTTCGCCGCGGGCAGAAAGCTGCATCCGATTGCTGCTTGCGACATCCCCGACGATCGTCACATATGATGTCGCGTTCCGCGACAACTTGACCAGCACCTGCGGATCGTGAGCAATATTCTTGAGCCGCGCGGCGATATCCTGCTGCAACTGCGTGGTTGTACGATTCGCCGCCCGGACCGCCCCCGCGAACGGCACGTTAATCATGCCACTGCCGTCGATCGTTTGATCCGGCAAGACTGTCACGCGCGCATTGGTCGGTCCGGCGCTGCGCCCGTCCGACGGAGCGGTAGCGCCAAACAACGTGGCAGGCGGCGCCTCCCAGATCGATACTTCGATCGTGTCGCCCACCCCCAGTTGTTGCTGAAACGCAGGCGTGCCGCCGAGCGTCGACAGAAAATCCGACCTGATTCGCTCAGCATACAGCCGCCTTGCAATCTGGTCGTTCACGTCAACAACTTGAATGCCGGCTTCGCGCCCCTGGTCTTCAGGCGCACCCGCGCTCCGCTCGATCTGCGAGCGACTCGGGCCAGAGGTTGGGATAGCCGAACAGGCCGATAATATGAACGCACCCGTGGCAACCACGGATAGAAGAGCACGGGATGGTAAGCGAGACATTGTAGCGATGTAGTGGACTCAAACTGATCCCGAATTGTCGCATGTTGAAAGATAGAATAGAATGTTTCGCTTTAATGTGTTGCTTTCAGAGCCAACCGTTAATGCCGCTACGGGTACCCTTCCGCAACGAACCGGGGCTCACGTGACGATCCTGCTGATCGTTGGTCGGTCCGCGAAAACATAATGACGCTGCGTTGCGGTGACACAAATTCTTCTTGACATCACACGCCTCATTACCCGGCTCTACGACGGGTTGTTGCCGACGGGCGTCGATCGAGTTGGGCTGGCGTATATCCGTCGTTATGGGCCGACAGCCCGCGCTGTGCTCAGCGAGCGCGGATTTTCCGCGATAATGACGGAACGCGATTCACAGCAATCGTTTGCCTCCCTGCTGTCTTCTTCCTTTAACAAGCATACGATTCGTCAAATGGTGGCGCGCACACTCGTCAACCAGCTTCGACCGACACGACTCGGTCGCTCCATTCTCTTGCACACCAGCCACAACGGAATGGAGCATGCGCGCTATTACCAAGCGATGACAAGACGTGGAGCCCGGTCCGTGTTCATGGTGCACGACCTTATTCCGATCACACATGCCGAGTATTGCCGCCCGGGAGTTGACGAGGCCCATCGCCGCCGGATTCATACCGCCATTCGACATGCAGACGGGCTGATCGCGAACTCGCAATTCACATGCGATGCCCTTGCCGAAGAGGCCAAGCGCATCGGTCTTCCGCTACCGCCCGTCGTAGTCGCGCATCTAGCGTCGGGAATCGATACCCTGGAATCAAGCGGCCAGCCGCCACTCGATGCACCTTATTTCGTCATGCTTGGCACAATCGAACCACGCAAGAACCATTGGTTCATGCTGCATGTCTGGCGCCGCATCACTGAGCTTATGGGCGAATCCGCCCCGAAGCTGGTCATTATCGGGAGAAGGGGCTGGGAATGCGAGAACGTCGTCGACATGCTTGAGCGATGCGCTCCACTACGAGGCACGGTCATCGAAGAATCGAACTGCAGTGATGAGCGATTGTCGAGTTGGCTCCAGCATGCGCGCGCAATGTTGTTCCCATCTTTCGTCGAGGGATACGGAATGCCGCTCGTAGAAGCACTTATGCTTCGCGTACCGGTGCTGGCAAGCAATTTGTCGGTTTTTCACGAAATTGCCTCCGACATACCTGACTATCTTGACCCCCTGGATGGCCCAGCGTGGATCGCACACATTCAAGCCTACGCAAAACGTGATAGCGTCGAGCGAGCAAGCCAGGCTGGACGCATCAAACAGTTCCGCGAACCGACTTGGGCCGAACATTTCGAGAAGGTCGATGACTTTCTTGCCTCCCTTGACTAAATGAGCGCCTCGACCGACCGAAGCACTTCGTCACTTGCGAAGTACGAAATCGATCCTGACACGATTTCACATGGCCGCCGCCTCGTCAGCTGGCTGCGGGGCCGCTCACCTTACATCTGGGTAGATCGCAGGGCCGGCGCCGCAACAGCACACATCGCCAAAATGATCGGTGCGACGGCGGAGCCTGTATTCCCTGGCCCCATCCTTGCACGCCGAACCCGTCACGCTCCTCCGCTTTCGTGGTTTCGGATTCCCAATGATGAGAAGCAACGCGGAACATTTATTGCCGCATTGAATCACTCATTGTGCACCGTCAGTTGTGCTACATCTCAACCGCACACGTTGACGCTAATGACGCGCGTGCTACAAAGCGATGCATTACACGTTCGTCGACAATTCATCGATCTTCCTGCCGAATGGCATGCCCCGACCTCAACCAAACGCGTCCTCTTAATCGACGAAAGAGAACATTCCCACACGGATTTCTGTACACCATCGCGCCGCCGTCGACAGCGGTTCCGGACGATGATCGATGCGGCACTCGCCACACATCCCGATGCAGAATTCTGGCTGTTGCGTTCATCTGATCCCGGCTCAGGTCATTGGCTTTCAGCGCGCACGTTGCTTCCTGCGGGAACACGACCGCTAAATCCCGCACACGCATTCTGTGAGGTGCTCACGCAAGTCGACGCAGTGTACGTAGTTGGTGCATCGGAGGGCATGGGAGCACTACTCGCACAAGTCTCCGTACATGTTTACGGATCGCCGTACTATGCCGGATGGGGTTTGACGAACGACGGCCTCCACATGCCGGAACGTACTTCGCGCCCCTCGCTTTCCGCGCTGTTTGAAGCAATTTTCATTCGTTTTGCAAAGTATTTTAATCCACAGACCTACCAGCTTGACACACTCGAATCCGCACTCGATTCCATTGAGTTGCAACATTGCGTCGCAGCACGCTTTGCCGCACTCAACCACGTAGCGGGCATACGATTCCAGTGGTGGAAACGCCCATACGCGACGCCATATCTTTCGTGCGGAGGTGGCAAACTGCGATGGGTTTCGGATCCCGGACGCGTGCAAGCAAGCGAAATTGCAGCAGTCTGGGGAGGGCGCTCAACCGAAGGACTCCCGATTAATGTGAAGCACATCAGGATTGAAGATGGCTTCATCCACTCAGCGGGACTCGGCTCCGACATGTCACCACCATGCAGCCAAGTCATCGATTTCCAGGGTATGTATTTCGACGCAGGACGCCCTAATGACCTGACAGAGATACTGAATTCGGCGTTGTTCACCGAAGACGAACTGGCACGTGCCGCACACCTGCGTAGCGAAATCGTGCGCACCGGCGTCACCAAATACAACCTCGGACGTCGAGCACCCGAATGGCATGCGCCGACAAGCAAGCCGATTGTACTCGTTGCAGGCCAAGTTTCCGACGATGCATCCATCCGTCTGGGTACCAGCGATATTGCCACTTCGGAGGCGTTACTCAAGGAAGTGCGTACACGGCGGCCAGACGCCTTCATCGTCTATAAGCCCCACCCGGATGTACTATCAGGCAATCGCGCGGGACTCGTCGACGCAGCACATCTCGCAGACATCGTAGACATGGATGCCGACCTCATTTCGCTGATCGACGCTTGTGATGAGGTGCATGTCCTATCGTCTCTCGCTGGCTTCGATGCCCTGATGAGAAACAAACCGGTCCATACTTACGGACATCCGTTCTATGCAGGTTGGGGACTGACGCACGATGTACTTCCGCAGTCCTGGCGTACGCGACAGTTGACACTTGACATGCTTACAGCGGGTGTCTTGCTTCGATACGCAACATATTGGGACTGGAAGTTGAATTTATTTACGACGCCCGAATCGATCGTCCGCCAGTTAGCGCCCAAAGCTGCACGCCCTTTGGATGAAATTCAAGGTAGCCGCACACGCCCTTTAATTAAGGCGACACGCTGGATTCGCAACGCGCTTTCCCACTCGGCGTGGCAGAATCGCCGCTTCTTTTGCGAAAGCACCGATACATAATCCAGCATGCGTTGTTAGTTACAAATATTCTTAAAAGCGCATTCATAATCAACCATACAAGCATTCCAGCGAATTTTCTTTCCGAGGACTTTAATGATCTACCCAGTCATTCTTTGCGGCGGCAGCGGCACCCGCCTTTGGCCGATGTCGCGCGGCGGCTATCCGAAGCAATACCTGAAGCTGACGGGCGATCAGACGCTCGTCCAGCAGACGGCGTCCCGCCTTCAGCACATTCCCGGCGCCGCCGCCCCCATCGTCGTCACCAACAACGAACAACGCTTCCTCGTCGCGGAACAGCTCCGCCAGGTCAACATCACGCCGTCGTCGATCGTCCTCGAACCGGTAGGCCGCAACACCGCGCCCGCGATCGCGATCGCGGCGCTGCTCGCCCTGCACGAATCGCCCGACGCACTGCTGTTGGTGCTGCCGTCCGACCACGTCATCCTCAACGAGCCGGCATTCATCGCCGCAGCCAGCGAGGCAGCCGCCATCGCAGCAGACCAGCACCTCGTCACGTTCGGCATCACGCCGACGGAAGCGCACACCGGTTTCGGCTATATCCGTCGCGGCCCGGCCGTCGCGGACGGCAAGCAGGTCTACAAGGTCGACGCGTTCGTCGAAAAGCCCGACGCACCGACAGCCGAGCGCTTCCTCAGCGACGGCAACTACTACTGGAACAGCGGCATGTTCATGCTGAAGGCGTCCACGTACATGGAGGAGTTGCATCGCCATGCACCGGAAATCGCCCGTCAGGCAGAACTCGCGTTCGAATCCGCCAAGCGGGACAACGACTTCGTCCGCCTCGACGCTGACGTGTTCGCGGCCTGCCCGAACGTCTCGATCGACTACGCGGTGATGGAAAAGACCGAGCGCGCAGCCGTCGTCGCGGCGGCCGACCTCGGCTGGAACGATATCGGATCGTGGAGCGCGCTTGCGGACATCGCGGACGCAGACGATCAAGGCAACGCGCTCATCGGCGACATCTTCACCGATTCGGTAAAGAACTCGTACATCCGCGCGGAACACCGGATGGTTGCCGCAATCGGTCTCGACAACATCGTGATCGTCGAAACCGCCGACGCCGTGCTGGTCGCGCATCGCAACAAGGCCCAGGACGTCAAGAAGATCGTCGAATGGCTGAACGCCTCCGGCCGCCACGAATCGGTCACGCACCGTCGCGTCGTTCGCCCGTGGGGTTCGTACGAAGGCATCGACCAGGGCGACCGCTTCCAGGTCAAGCGCATCATCGTGAACCCTGGCGCACAGCTCAGCCTCCAGATGCACCACCACCGCGCCGAACACTGGATCGTCGTGAAGGGCACGGCCATGGTCACGAACGGCGACAAGGAAATCATGCTGACGGAGAACCAGTCGACCTACATCCCGCTCGGCGCGACCCACCGGTTGACGAACCCGGGCAAGATCCCGCTCGAACTGATCGAAGTCCAGTCGGGCGCGTATCTCGGCGAAGACGACATCGTCCGTTTCGAAGACACCTACGGCCGCGCAGCGAAGTAAACACGGCAACTTCCGGGTCACACGCCGCAACCAGCGTCGATCCGATGCACTAGACGGGCAGCACGCACACGCGTCCTGCCCGTCTTTCATTTCGTCAAGCAACGTAAGACAGGTTGCCCGCCCCTCCCAGCTCAGGTTATAAAAGCGCCACCCACCCCGGTGCATGCGCCGCCCTTTTCACCCTTGACTTCGGAGAACGCATGATCGATCTCGCCACCGCCCAGCAATTCCTGATGACCCGCGGCCTCGACTTCGGCCTCAACCTCCTCGCCGCGATCGTATTGTGGTTCGTCGGCCGCTGGGCGATCCGCATCGGTACCCGCCTGCTCGGCAAGGTCGTACGCCGCAGCGGCAAGGTCGACCCGACGCTCACCGACTACCTGACCTCCGTCGTCGGCGTGCTGCTGACGATCCTGCTGATCCTCGCGATCCTGCAGATCTTCGGCGTGCAGACCACCTCGTTCGCCGCGCTGCTCGCCGGCCTCGGCCTCGCGATCGGCACCGCCTGGGGCGGCTTGCTCGCGCATTTCGCCGCGGGCGTATTCATGCAGGTGCTGCGCCCGTTCAAGATCGGCGACGTGATCAACGCGGGCGGCGTCACCGGCACGGTGAAGGAGCTCGGCCTGTTCGGCACGACGATCATCACGCCGGACAACATCGTCACGATCGTCGGCAACAACAAGATTTTCTCGGACAACATCGCCAACTACAGCGCGACGTCGTACCGTCGTGTCGACCTGACCGCGAAGATCGCGAACGGCGTCGATGCGGTTGACGCGATCAACCGCCTGAAGTCGTCGATCCAGCAGATCCCGAACGTGCTGACCAACCCGGCACCGGACGTCGGCGTGTTCCAGTTCACGCCGGAAGGCCCGTTGCTGTTCGTGCGTCCGTCCACTGCACCCGAGAACTACTGGCAGGTGTACTGCGACACCAACCGCGTGATCCTCGAGACGTTCCGCGACGCGCAATACCCGACGCCCGAAACGCCGGTCTCGCATCGCAACGCGTAACGGCCTCACCGGACGAAAAAAAGCGTGGCAATTTGAATTGCCGCGCTTTTTTATTGCAGCTGTCCCGTCCTGAAATAGGTTGACACTTTTTCA